>JACZQZ010000009.1 GCA_022545455.1 Pseudomonadota bacterium | reverse complement strand
CGTGACAACCGCCTGGACCCCGTTCACCGGCCCCGGTGGCCCTTGGTGGGGATCAAAAGGGGCAACGCCCCTTGGACACGGCATATGGGGGACGGGCCGGCCCTTGGCGGGGGTCAGAGTATCCGCCGGCGGGATGATCGGCGGAGCTTCTCCACATACCGCTGATGGTAGTCCTCGGCCATGTAGAAGGTGGACGCGGGCGCGATCTCGGTGACGATGCCGTCCGGGTAGCGTCCCGAGGCCTGGAGCGTCTCTTTCGCGGCCCGCGCCGCCGCCGCCTGTTTCTCGTCGTGGAAAAACACCACGGACCGGTACTGCGTGCCCATGTCCGGCCCCTGCCGGTTCAGGGTCGTGGGGTCGTGGATGTCCCAGAACACCCGCAGGAGGTCTTCGTATGTTACCCGGGCGGGATCGTACTCCACCCGCACCACCTCGGCGTGCCCGGTTGTTCCCGAGCAGACGTCCTTGTAGGTGGGGTCCTCGAGGGTCCCGCCGGAGTACCCGGCGGCGGTGGCGGTGACGCCGCCGATCCGCCGGAAGGCCTCTTCCACGCCCCAGAAACATCCGGCTCCGAAGGTGGCCCGTTCCATCGCCGCGTCCGCTCCCCTGGTTTCCCTGGCACCGCCGGCGGGTCCCGCTGCCGGCTTGGCGACCGATCATCACCCGCCCGTTGGCGTCGGTCAACGGCAGTTTTGCAACGGGTTGGCGGCGCCGGCGCCGCGCGCCCGCGCATACAAAAAGCGGCCCGCCTCAGGGGGCCGCGCCCGGATGTTCGATGCAACGAAGGATCAGCGGCCGAACAGCGCGCCGTTCATGCCGGCGCGCCGGTCGAGCCCGCTTCGCCGGTCCCATCCCGCCGGCCGCAGGCGCCATTCCTGCGGGCCGTGTTTGTCCCGGCGCGCCGCCCATTCCATGAAGGCCGGCGCCTGCCACCGGCCCGTGGCCCGCCGACGGTCGGAGACGGAGCGTCTGTGGGCGGCGGCGCGCCGGTCCACCGCCGGCCAGACCCCATGGCCGGGCGAGGCCGTGTGGTGGGTGCCGAAATCGTGCTTCATGGCGTGTCCCTGGGTGGTGGCCGGGATGCCACCGGTGGCCGATCATGGTCCAAGGGCGTTACCGAAAGATGAATCCGTGTTCGGGAAGGTCCGCATACGGTCCCTCGGGCACACCGTCGGTTCCCGCGGCCGGGATCGGATTGGTCGACCGGCTTCCCGCCCGGTGTTCGTGGGTCAGATCTCCAGATCGATGGTCGCCTCGCCGCCGGTGGAACCGGTTGCCGCCGTGTCGCCACTGCCTTCGCCGCCCTGGCCCACCTGAGTCGCGGCGTCGAGAAGGATGCGCGTAATGCCGATCCCGGTCACGGTCTGGGTGAATGTGACCTGGCGGATCAGCAGCAGGGTATTGAGCGCCCCGAACACCGAGGCGTCGGCCTGGCCTTCGCGGAAGCGCGCCAGGGCCTCGATCAAGGCCTTGAGGCCCAGGAGTTCGTCGCCCAGGCTGTCCTTGTCGTGCTCTTCGCCGCCGCCGCGAAGCCTGGCCACGATGTCGGCCACGCTTTCCAGCTTGGCGTCGAAGAAGACGCCGTTGTTCAGGGTGGCGGTGTCGACGCTGTTCCCTTCGGTATCGATGACCTGGGGGTCGGACTGGGCGAAGACGGCGCCGATGGTGGTGGTGACGCTGAACGTAATGCTCTGGTAGCTCAGCGATATGCTTTGGTCCCCGTCCTGGTAGGTGAATTCCAGGCTCTTCACCGAAAACGTGATGGTCTGGGAGTAACTTATCGCCAGGGCCGTGGCCTGGGTTTCGTCCAGGAGCCGGCCGGCGCCGATGTCGCGCGAAAGGTCGTCGAGGGAGCGCTCGCCCTCGTCGTCGTCCTCTTCCCCCCGGCCGGCCGCGCCGAACTGGTCGATCAGGGTCGATATGGCCTGGCCGTGTGTGTAGTCCTCGAAACGGCCGCCGACGATATCCCGCGAGACACGGTCGAAGAACTTGTCGGCGATCTTTTGCGCGTGGTGCTGCAGCTTCTCAAGGTCGTGCATCAACCGGAAAACGGCCTTGTGCAGCTTCCTCACGGCCTTCGCCAGGTCCTTGATCAGCGACGCCGCATCCTCCAGCGCCTGTTGGCCACCGGCGATCGCGTTGTCGTCGTCTCCGGCCGCTTCGAGGGCGGTGTCGGAAAGGGTCACGACCGCGCTCGGGCCGATCCCCAACGGGGCCTGTTCGCTTGTCGGGGACGCCGGCGGGACCGGCTTGGCCGAGTCCTTCGGGCTCGACACCGGCACCGGGACTTTGCCGCCGACGGGTGACAAGGGCTCGTCAGCCATGGAATCCTCCTTCCGAGGGGGGACCGGCCACGACCACGGAGTCGGCCGGAAATCCTCCGAATACCTGTGCGCGGGTTACCATATCCTACGCCTCTTCGCAACAAGATTTCGCGTTTTAGTGGGCTCTGGACACTACATGTAGTAGTCCGGCCGGCGATGTTTCCGCCATCACCGCCTTCGCCGCCGGCCGCGGAAACGGCCCCGCGAAGGCGCGTGGTCCTCCTCATTGTCGCCCGGTTCGCCGCGCCGGGAAATTATCCAGCCGCATAGGGGGCATACCCGCCGGTCGGCGGCGGGGACAGGACCTAGTCCTCGGCCGTGCCGTATCCGCCGCCGCCGGGAGTCTCGATGACGAAGACGTCGCCGGCGGCGGCCTCGGTCTTGTCGGTGCCGCCCAGCTCCACCGCCGGGGCGCCCGGATCGGCGGGCTCGATGCGGTTGTGGCCGACGGCGCCGGCGCCGCCCCCGGCCATGCCGTAGGGACCTACCCGGCGGTGGCCGGATACGATCGCCACCGTCATCGGCTCGAGAAAGCGGATGCGGCGGACGACGCCGTCGCCGCCCTTGCGCCGCCCCCGGCCGCCGCTGCCGCGGCGGATGGAGAAGTCCTCCACCCGCACCGGATAGCGCCACTCCAGCACCTCCGGGTCGGTGAGCCGCGTATTCGTCATGTGGGTATGCACGGCGTCCGTTCCGTCGAAGTCGGGCCCGGCGCCGGAGCCGCCGCACACGGTCTCGTAGTACTGGTGCCTGTCGTTGCCGAAGGTGAAGTTGTTCATGGTCCCCTGGGCCGCGGCCATGACGCCGAGCGCCCCGTAGAGCGCGTCGACCACGGCCTGCGAGGTTTCCACGTTGCCCGCCACCACCGCCGCCGGATAGCGGGGACTGAGCATGCAGCCCTCGGGGACGATGATGTCGAGGGGCTTGAGGCAGCCGGCATTCAGCGGGATGTCGTCATCGACCAGGGTACGGAACACATACAGCACCGCCGACCGGCACACGGCGAACGGCGCGTTGAAGTTGGACGGCCGCTGTTCGGACGTGCCGGTGAAGTCGATGACGGCCCGCCGCGCGCCCTTGTCGATGGTGATGCGCACCGCGATCACCGCGCCGTCGTCCATCTCATAAGCGAATTCGCCGTCGGTGAGCCCGTCGAGCACCCGGCGCACGGATTCCTCGGCGTTGTCCTGGACGTGTCCCATGTAGGCCCGGACCACGTCGAGGCCGAAGTGGCGCACCATCTTATGCAGCTCCTGCACGCCCTTTTCATTGGCGGCGATCTGGGCGCTCAGGTCGCCGATGTTCTGACGCGGGTTGCGCGCCGGCCAGGGGCCGGAAGCCAACAGTTCCAGCAACTCGGCCTCGCGGAAGCGGCCCTGCTCGACGAGCAGGAAGTTGTCGATCAGCACCCCTTCCTCCTCCACCGTGCGGCTGTCGGGCGGCATGGAGCCCGGCGTGATGCCGCCGATGTCGGCGTGGTGGCCGCGCGACGCGACGAAAAACAGGATCTCTTCGTCCGCCTCGTCGAAGACCGGCGTGACCATGGTGACGTCGGGCAAATGGGTGCCGCCGTTGTAGGGCGCGTTCGACACGTAGACGTCTCCCGGTTTGATGGCGCCGGCGCCCTCGCGCATCACCGTCTGCACGCTTTCGCCCATGGAGCCCAGGTGCACAGGGATATGCGGCGCGTTGGCAACCAGGTTCCCCTCGCGGTCGAAGACGGCGCACGAGAAATCCAGGCGCTCCTTGATGTTGACCGAAAGGGCGGTGTTCGACAGGGTCGCCCCCATCTGCTCGGCGATCGCCATGAACAGGTTGCTGAAGATTTCCAGCATCACCGGGTCCACGTCCGTCCCCACCGCCACCTGCGCCGGGCGCGGCTGCGAACGGGTCAGGATCAGGTGCCCGTGCCGGTTCAACTGGGCGACCCAGCCGGGCTCGACGACGGTGGTGGCGTTGGCCTCGGCGATGATGGCGGGGCCGTCGATCCTGTCGCCGGGCAACAGGGCATCGCGGTTGAATACGGGCGCCCTGTGCCGGACCCCGCCCGAATACGTGCGCACCACGTCCAGCGGTTTGAGCGCCGCGACACCGGGTATGGGCGCGATTTCGGCATCCTCCACCGTGTCGGTGGTGCCGATGGCCTCCACCGAGACCAGCTCGACCACGTGGCCGCGCCCCGGCATGACGAAACCGAAGCGCCGCCGGTGAGCCTCCGCGAAAGCGGCCTCCATGCGGGCGCGCTCGGCGAAATCGACGACCAGGGCGGTGTCGGTGCCGTCGTAGCGCAGGTGCACCTTGCGCAGCACCGCGATGTGGTCGCTCTTCACGCCCTGGTCGTGGACCTCGGCGCGGGCGTCGGCCTCCAGGACCGCCAGTTGGGCCGCCAGCTCGGCGGTGAGGCCGGCTTCCAGCCTTGCCTCGACGCTGCGTTGGCGCATGGCGCGCACGTCGGCGAGCCCCATGCCGTACGCCGAAAGCACCCCGGCGTGGGGATGGATGAAGACCCGGTTCATGGCCAGCGCGTCGGCGACCATGCAGGCGTGCTGGCCGCCGGCGCCGCCGAAGCAGTTGAGGGTGTACTCGGTGACGTCGTAGCCCCGCTGCACGGATATGTGCTTGATCGCATTGGTCATGTTCTCCACGGCGATCCTCAGGAATCCCTCGGCCACCTCCTCCGGCGAACGCGGATCCCCGGTGGCGGCGGTGATTTCCCGGGCCAGGGCGTCGAAGCGCAGGCGCACCTCCGCGTCGTCGAGCGGCTTATCGGCGTCGGGGCCGAAGACCCGGGGAAAGAAGCGCGGCTGGATCTTGCCCAGCATGACGTTGCAATCGGTGACCGTGAGCGGCCCGCCGCGCCGGTAACACGCCGGCCCGGGGTTGGCGCCCGCCGAATCCGGCCCCACCCGCATGCGGGCACCGTCGAAATGCAGGATGGAGCCGCCGCCGGCCGCCACCGTGTGGATGTGCATCATGGGTGCGCGCAGGCGTACCCCGCCGACCAGGGTTTCGAAGGCCCGCTCGAATGTGCCGTCGTAATGGGAGACGTCGGTCGACGTGCCGCCCATGTCGAACCCGATGACCTGCGTGAACCCGGCCATGGCCGCCGTCCGGGCCATGCCGACGACGCCGCCGGCGGGGCCGGACAGGATGCTGTCCTTGCCCTGGAACAGGCGCGCGTCGGTGAGCCCGCCGTTGGACTGCATGAACATGATCCGGGTTTCGCCCAGCGCCGAGGCGATGCCGTCCACGTAGCGCCTGAGGATGGGCGACAGATAGGCATCGACCACCGCGGTGTCGCCGCGCGAGACCAGCTTCATCAGCGGCGAGACCTCGTGCGACGCCGACACCTGTGTAAACCCGATCCGGCGCGCCAGCTCGGCCACGGCGCGCTCGTGGTCGCCGAACCTGTAGGCGTGCATGAAGACGATGGCCGCCGAGCGGATGCCCGAATCGTGGGCCGCCTGCAGCGCCTCGCGCGCCGCCTCGAGGTCCGGCGCCTTGAGCACCTCGCCCGAGGCGCCGACGCGCTCGTCCACCTCGATCACCCGCTCATACACCATCTCCGGCAGCACGATGTGGCGGGCGAACAGCTCGGGGCGGTTCTGGTAGCCGATGCGCAGCGCATCCCCGAAGCCCTTGGTGATGACCAGCACCGTGGCCTCGCCCTTGCGCTCGAGAAGCGCGTTGGTGGCCACCGTCGTGCCCATCTTGACGGACTCGATGGCGTCGGCGGGGATGGGCTCGTCCGGGGCCAGGCGCAACAGGTCGCGGATGCCCTGCAGCGCCGCGTCCTCGTAGCGCCCGGGGTTTTCCGACAGCAGCTTGTGGGTGACCACGGCGCCGTCCGGGCGGCGCCCCACCACGTCGGTGAAGGTGCCCCCGCGGTCGATGCAGAACTGCCACCCGGCCCGGCGCGGGCCGGCCGCGGGAGCGCCGTTGAATGCGGGCATATCGGCCATCGGTCTGTTTCCAATCCCTGCTTCAGGGCCCGGTTTTATCGGCAAACGCGGAAATGGTTAAGCGGTTTGGGGTTCCTTCCCTCTACCGGGCGCCGTCCCTTCAGCCGAGTTCGGTGAGGACATGGGCGAACCGATCGAGGAACTCGTCGCACACCGCCTCGTCGTGGGCGAGCGACAGATAGAGCTTGGTCCCCATGGGGTTGAGGAACACCCGGCGCTTGAACAGGCCGAGCATCAGGCGCCGCCCCTTGCCCGGATCGCCGCGCCGGGCCGAGCGGTAGTCGCGCACCGCATCGGGCGAAAAGACCACCTGCGCCAGCGGGCCGTCGCCGATGACCTGGGCGGTGATCCGGCGTTCGCCGAGCACGCGCCGGAGACCGGTGCGCAGATACTCCCCGAGGGCGCGCAGGCGATCGTAGGTACCGGCTTTGGCGAAGACGCCGAGCGCCGCCTCGGCGGCGGCCGCCGAAACCGGGTTGCCGCCGAGGGTCGAGGCCGCCCACACGTAGTCGTCCGCGCCCATCCTGTCCTCGCGCATCAGATCCATAATGTCGGCGCGCCCGCCGAAGGCGCCGATGGGATAGCCGCCGCCGAGCGCCTTGCCGTAGGCCACCAGGTCGGGCACCACGCCGTAGTATTCCTGCGCCCCGCCGTAGGCGAGGCGGAATCCGGTCACCACCTCGTCGAAGATGAGCAGCGCGCCCTGATCGCGGGTGAGATCGCGCAGGCCTTCCAGGAAGCCGGGCGCCGGCGGCGTGCAGCGGTGCAGGGGCTCGACGATGATGCCGGCCAGCGTGCGCGCGTGCCCGGCGACGATGCGCGCCGTCGCCTCCAGGTCGTTGTACGGCGCCACCAGGACCCAGTCCGCCACCTCGTGGGCGATGCCGGCGCTGGTCGGGTCGGGCCGGGGGTAATCGGGCGGGCGCTCGGGGAACAGGCTGGTGACGCCGACGGCGTTGGCGCCGTGATAGGCGCCCTCGAACTTGAGCATCCGCGGCCGGCCGGTATAGGCATGGGCCAGGCGCATGCAATACATGGTCGCCTCGGTGCCCGAGGCGCAGAAGCGCACGCGGTCCGCGGCCGGGCTCAGGCGCACGATTTCCTCGGCCACCCTGAGGGCGTTCTCGGTGATGTAGGCGAAGTTGGAACCCCGCGCCGCCTGCCGGCGGACGGCGTCGGCCACTTCCGCGCGCGCGTGGCCGACCAGCACCGAACCCCAACCCATGGAGAAATCCAGATATTCGTTGCCGTCGGTATCGGTGAGCCGGCAGCCCTCGCCGCCGGCGATGACCATGGCCAGTTCGGGCGGCAGGTTGAACTCGCCGTTGGAGCCGGCGGGAAAAACGGCCAGCGAGCGTTCCCTCATCGACGGCATGGGCGTGTCCCCTGGTGACCGGCGCCGCCCGGCGGGCGGCGTGGTGCCTGCCCGTGCCGGGCCCCGGTCCCTGCGCGCGGCCCCCACTATGGGCAGGGCCCCGTTCACGCGCAACGGGGAAAGGGACGGGTGGAACCGGGGACGGCGCAACAGGTGCGTGATTTATGCACGGGTATTCCGTATAAGGACCGGTAAGCGTCCTCCATTCCGTGGGCGACGAACAAGGTTTCCCGGGGACGGCGCCGAAGCCCGGAACGGTGCACGGGAAACCTTGGAAATGCGGTATTCCATCCCAATTGAGAACACATGTGACACGACGTGGGGTGACAAGATGCGAAATCCATCCGTGTTTCCTGATGACTCCGATTTCGGCCCGGCCTGCACCGGCGCCCGTGGTGGCGGGCCATGCCGGCGCCTCCTCGCCGCCGCCTTGGCCGTCGGCCTCGTGCTGGCGCCCATCGGCGCCGCGCCCGCCTTCGCCGCCCAGAACGATCCGCGCCTGGACGAGCTGTTCACGCGCCTCAAGGCCACCGATGACCAGGCCGAGGCCGAGCGCCTGACCGGGACGATCTGGTCCATCTGGAACCACTCCGGGCGGGGCGTGGTGGATGCGCAGATGCGCGAGGGGCAGTGGTATATGCGCCTCGGCATCCTGCGTTCGGCGTTGGACGATTTTTCCACCGCCGTCGCCTGGGCGCCCGACTTCGCCGAGGCCTGGCACAAGCGGGCCACGGTCCGATTCCTGATGGGCGATTACCCGGCCTCGATCGCCGACCTGCGCCGGACCCTCGACCTCGAGCCGCGCCATTTCGGGGCGCTCGCCGGCCTCGGCCTGATCTATCTGAAGCTGGACGAGGAGCGCGCCGCGCTCGCCGCCCTGGAGAAGGCGCTGGAGATCAACCCCCACCTCCCGGGCACCCGCGAAAAGGTCCAGGAACTCCACGAAAGGCTGGACGGCAGGAAGGTTTGATGCCGGCGCCGGGCGTTTGCACCCGGCGACAAAGGCAGCCCGCAAACCCCCTGACCGATTCGTGATCGACGGCCCGGTTGGCCGCGGCGCGCCGGTTCGCTATGGTGGCCCGTGTGATGGCATGGAAACGCGTGGCGATCGTGGCGGCGGTAGTGCTCGCGCTGGGCGGCGCGGCGGTCGCCGTGCTCACCGGGATAACGACCATGGCCCACGACGGGCGCACGGCCAGCCATGAAGGGGCGGCCATGGCCCACGACTGGCGCACGGCAAGCCATGAGCCGGCCGGCATCGCGCCCGACCCGGCGACGACGCCGGAAGCCGTGGCCCAGGTCTACGTGGCCCGGGCCTGGGGCTGGCGCGGCACCTTCGGCGTGCACAGCTGGATCGCGGTCAAGCCCTCCGGCGCGCCCGCCTTCACCCGCTACGAGGTGATCGGCTGGCGGGTCCTGCACGGGGGAGGGGGATCGGCGCTGACCATCTCCAACCGGCCCGCCGACGCGCGCTGGTTCGGGTCCATGCCGGTGCTCATCGCCGAGGTGCGCGGCGACGGCGTCGACGCGGTCATCGCGCGCATCGACGCCGCCGCCAAAAGCTATCCCTACGCCAACGAATACCGGGTGTGGCCGGGCCCCAACTCGAACACGTTTACCGCCCACGTCGGCCGCGCCGTGCCCGAGTTGAAGATGGACCTGCCGCCGACCGCCATCGGCAAGGATTACCTGACCAACGGCTCGGTGTTCGCCGCCGCGCCGAGCGGCACCGGGTACCAGGTTTCCCTGTTCGGGCTCCTCGGCGTGCTCGCCGCGGTCGAGGAGGGCCTGGAGATCAACGTGCTCGGCTTCACCTTCGGCATCGACCCCAAGGACCTGGCCCTGAAATTGCCCCTCGCCGGGCGCATCGGACCCGGCGCCTAATACCCTCTATCACAATAAGATGGTATTAGGTGCCGCCAAGACGGAGGCGTCATGAGCATCTGGGGCAAGGTCATCGGAGGCGTGGCCGGGTTCGCCATCGGCGGGCCCTTCGGCGCGCTTCTCGGCGCCTACGCCGGGCACACGATGGACCGGGCCCGGGAGCGGGCCGCCGGCGCCGGCGCCGGCGCCACCGCCGGCGCCACCGGCAACCGCCAGGTCGCCTTCACCATGGCCGTCATCGTGCTCGGGGCCAAGATGGCCAAGGCCGACGGCCGCGTCACCCGGGACGAAATCGCCGCGTTCAGACAGATCTTCCGCATCCCGCCCGCCGAAATGAAGGAGGTGGGGAAGCTGTTCAACGCCGCGGCCGAGGACGCCGCCGGGTTCGAGCCCTATGCCCGGCAGATCGCCCAGATGTTCGCCCAGGAACCGGCGGTGTTGGAGGAGCTGCTGGGCGGGCTCTTCCACATCGCCAAGGCGGACGGCACGGTGCATACCGGCGAGCTGGAGTACCTGCGCCAGGTGGGCGCCATCTTCGGCTTCGCGGGCCACGCCTTCGAAAGCATCCGCGCCCGGCACATGGACGCGGCCGTGGCCGACCCTTACGAGGTGCTGGGCCTGACCGGCGACGCCACGGACGCCGAGGTGAAAACGGCGTACCGCAAGCGCAGCCGGGAATACCACCCGGACACCCTGATCGCCCAGGGCCTGCCCCAGGAGTTCATCGACCTGGCAACCGAGAAGATGGCGGCCATCAACACGGCGTATGACCGCATCGGGAAGGAGCGCGGACAGCGTTAGTGGCGGAGGAGGGAAGGCGGCCCATGGCGGAGATCGGGAGATACGAATCGCCCAACCATGACGCCAGGCCCGACGGCACGGCCATCGACATGGTTGTCCTGCACTACAGCGGCATGGAGACGGCGGACGCCGCCCTGGCGCGCCTGTGCGACCCGGCGGCCAAGGTCAGCGCCCATTACCTGATCGACGAGGACGGCGCCGTCCGCCGGCTGGTGGCCGAGGAGCGCCGGGCCTGGCACGCCGGCGTCGCCTGCTGGCGGGGGGTGCGCGACGTCAACGGCCGCTCGCTGGGCATCGAGCTGGTCAACCCGGGCCACGAGTTCGGCTACCGCCCCTTCGCCGAGGCGCAGATGGCGGCGCTCGAAGACCTGGCGCGGGGCATCCTCGCCCGCCACCCCATCGAGGCGCGCAACGTGGTCGGCCATTCCGACGTGGCGCCCCGGCGCAAGATGGACCCGGGCGAACTGTTCGACTGGCCGCGCCTGGCGGCGGCCGGCATCGGGTTGTGGCCGGACAGCGCGCCGGCGGACGCGGCGGACGCGGACGAGGTCAAGGCCATGCTCGCCGACTTCGGCTACGAGACGGAGGACCCGGGGATGACGGTGACGGCTTTCCAGCGCCACTTCCGCCCCGGGCGCGTCGACGGCCGCGTCGACGGCGACACCGCCGGCCGGCTCCGGGGCCTGCTGGCCCTGTGCCGGTGACGCGCCCCTTGACGACAGCCCGCGACGGATTACCCTTATAGGTGCCAGACGGCCGGATGGCCGCCTTCCGCGCCCCGTGCGGGCGCGGGGGGAGGAAAGTCCGGGCTCCACGGAAACACGGTGCCGGGTAACACCCGGCGGGGGCGACCCCAGGGAAAGTGCCACAGAAAGCAAACCGCCGGCTCCGGCCTCGGCCCGCCGGCAAGGGTGAAAGGGTGCGGTAAGAGCGCACCGCGCCCCCGGCAACGGGGGCGGCAGGGTAAACCCCACCGGGAGCAAGACCAAGTAGGGACGGCGCGCCGGGGCCTTGTCCGTCAAGGACCAAGGAACCGGCAGGCGGGTTTTCGCGCCGCCGTCCGGGTAGGTCGCGCGAGGCGTCCGGTAACGGGCGTCCCAGATGAATGGCCATCGTCCGCCTCGGCGGATACAGAACCCGGCTTACAGGCCGTCTGGCGCCTTCCTTTCCGCCGTCGTGTAGTGCCGAATGCCGGATTCCCGAGGCGTGAAAGGACCGAAACGTCGGGGATCGCCGAAGACGGGCTCATACCAAGGGGCGCTGAGCGCTTACAAAATTCTCGGCGTACCTCCGCGCACCTCGGCGCCCTCGGCGTTGAAAATAATTCAAACGCAGAGGACGCAGAGGAACGCAAAGGGACTACGCGCGATCACGGGTATTTCCGAAATCAGCGCCGGCGTGGATACCCGTCCGACAAGGCTCGGAATTCCCGAATTTGCGTATGGGTGAATACCGGCGCCAGGGTCTTCGCCGGTGCCCGCGTCCGTTCCACCCCTGGGTGGCGCAAGGGGGCCACGTGGTATTTGGCCGGGAGACCCAAATTGCCAACAAAAGAACATACGAAGAACATAAAATTGCCAGAATTTCCTTTCTTAATAGGCCGTCACAATCCTTGGGGAATTTTTAACTATTTCTCCGCAACATGTAGTGCGGGCCCCGAAGGTTTTGGCAACACTTTGTGAGCCCAAGTAAAACCACAGTATCCCATTGACGCCCATGATTTCCCATGGTATCCCAATATGGCCCAGAATGTGTCTAAAGGGGAGGCACCGCGTGGGGCGGGACTCCGGCGAATGCCGGGGCGGGGAACGGTTTCTCGGGGGTCGGCATGGCGCTGCTGGTCGGCAGGTACGTCAACAGGATCGACAAGAAGGGGCGGATTTCCGTTCCCAAACCCTTTCGCGATACCTTCCGGGAGCACGACTTCGCCGGGCTGTACGCGTATCCCCTGTTCAAATTTCCGGCCATCGAGGCGTGCGACGAGGACTTCATGGTCCGCATCAGCGCGAGCCTCGAGGACCTGGACATGTTCTCCGACGACCACGACGACCTGGCCGCCATCATCCTGGAGAACGCCCATCCCCTGCCGTTCGATCCCGAGGGCCGCATCGTGCTGCCCAAGGTGCTGATCGAGCACGCGGGCCTGGCCGGCGAGGCCCTGTTCGTGGGCCGCGGCGCGCGCCTGCAGATCTGGGAGCCCAAGGCCTACGACGCCAACCACAACCAGGCATTGGAGCGTGCCCGGTCGCGCCGCGCCACCCTGCGCCTGCGCCGAAACCGGGACGAGGAGGCTTAGCCGTGTCGGCGCCCGCCCACACGCCGGTGATGCTGCGCCAGGTGCTGGAGGTTTTGGCCCCCCGCGACGGCGCCATCTACGTGGACGCCACCTTCGGCGCCGGGGGATATTCGGAAGCCGTCCTCAAGGCCGCCCGGTGCACGGTCTGGGGTATCGACCGCGACCCCGATGCGGTGCGGAGCGGCACCCATATGGAGCGCCGGTATCCGGGCCGCTTCACGGTCATCCACGGGCGCTACGGCGACATGACGGGGCTGCTTGGTGGTGTCGGCGTCGACCGGGTGGACGGCGTTGCCCTGGATCTGGGCCTGTCGTCGATGCAACTGGACGCTCCGGCGCGCGGCTTTTCCTTCCAGGCCGACGGCCCCCTCGACATGCGCATGGACAAAGTGGGAAGGACCGCGGCCGACGTGGTCAACCACTCGGGCGAAAAGGAACTCGCCGACATTATCTATCGGTACGGCGGGGAACGGGCATCCCGGCGCGTCGCCCGGGCCATCGTCGAGGCCCGCGCCGAGGCGCCCATCACCCGGACCCGCCAGTTGGCCGACCTGGTGCGCCGCGTCGTCACCCGGTCCCGGGACGGCATCGATCCCGCCACCCGCACCTTCCAGGCCCTGCGCATTTACGTCAACGACGAACTCGGCGAGCTCGACCGGGGCCTGTCGGCGGCGGAAACCCTGCTCGGCCCCGGGGGCCGTTTGGCCGTGGTCTCCTTCCATTCCCTGGAGGACAGGACGGTCAAGGATTTCCTGAGGATCCGCGGCGGCGCCGCGCCCCGGCCTTCGCGCCACGTCCCCGGCCCCGCGGAGGCGCCGCCGCCGCCCAGTTTTCTCCTCCTCGGCCGCGGGGTGGCCAAGCCCTCGGCGGACGAGATCGCCGCCAATCCGCGCGCCCGCTCGGCGCGCCTCAGGGCCGCCGAACGTACCGCCGGGCCGCCGTGGACCGGCGCCATGAGGGGAGGCCCGGCATGATGCGGCGGACCACGGTGCTGTTCGTCTTCCTGGCCGCGGCGCTGAGCCTGGCCCTGTTCTCGCTCAAGTACCGGGTGCAGGACCTGGAGGACGAGTTCGTCGGCCTCAACCGCTCCATCTTGGCCGAGCGGCGGGCCATGCGCGTGCTCGAGGCGGAGTGGAGCTATCTCAACGATCCCGCGCGCCTGGGCCCCTTGGCCGCGCGGCACCTGGGGCTGCGCCCCGTGGAATCGGAGCAGTTGGGCACCCTCGCCACGCTGTCGGTGCTCTCGTCCGGCCGCGAACGCGCCCCGAGGACCAACGTGGCGGACCGGAACACGCCGCGTCTTCCCACACCATCAATCGGCGGAAGGGTGATCCGGTGACACAGGGCGAGATGTCCCGTTCCATCCACGCGGAAGCCTGGCAACGGCACCGGGTCCGCCTGGAGGGCACCCGCAAGCAGGCCCTGGAAACGGGGCGCAACCGCCTGCTGGTCACCAGCGTCGTCTTCGCGCTGGCCTTTCTTGCCATCGCCGGGCGCCTGGTCGACCTGACCTTGCTGGGGAGGGGCGCCGAGTCCCGCCTGGCGGCCGTGGCCCCGGCCCGCGCCGCGACCAGCGGGCGCGCCGACATCACCGACCGCAACGGCGTCATCCTGGCGACCAGCCTGCCCACCGTTTCGCTTTACGCCGACCCCACCGAGGTGCTGGACGCGGAAGAGGCCGCCGACAAGCTGGTGGGGGTCCTGCCCGGCCTCGACCGGTCCGAGGTGCTGGCCAAGCTGACGTCCCGGGGGCGCTTCGTCTGGCTGCGCCGCACCCTGACCCCGACGCAGCAATACGCGGTCAACCGCCTCGGCATCCCCGGCCTCGCCTTCCAGCGCGGCGAGCACCGGGTCTACCCCCACGGGCGGACGGCGGCGCATCTGCTTGGGTTCACCGACGTGGACGGCCGCGGCATCGCCGGCCTGGAACGGCGTTTCGACGAAACCCTGCGCCGCGGCGGACCCTTGCGGCTGTCGGTCGACCTTCGCCTGCAGGCGATGCTGCGCCAGGAGCTCTCCGCCGCCTTCATCGGGTCCAGGGCGTTGGGCGCCGCCGGGCTGGTGCTCGACGTGAGGAACGGCGAAATCCTGGCCCTCGCCTCCCTGCCCGACTTCGACCCCAACCGGCCCGCCACCGCCGGCGGCGAGGCCGGTTTCAACCGGGTGACCAAGGCCGTCTACGAGATGGGCTCCACCTTCAAGCTGTTCACCACGGCCATGGCCCTGGACAGCGGCGCGGTGACCCTGCGCGACGGGTATGACGCCAGCCGGCCCATCCGCGTCGCCCGCTTCACCATCACCGACTTCCACGGCCGCAACCGGTGGCTGTCGGTGCCGGAAATCCTGGTCTATTCGTCCAATATCGGGGCCGCCAAGATGGCCCTGGACGTGGGCGCCCGGGTCCAGCGGTCCTATCTCGGCAACTTCGGGCTGCTCAGCCGTTCGCCCATCGAGCTGCCCGAGGTGGCGCCGCCGCTGATTCCGGCGCGGTGGCGCGACATCAACACCATGACCATCGGATACGGCCACGGCATCGCCGTGACCCCGCTGCAGATGGCGGGGGCCGTGGCCACCGTGGTCAACGGCGGCATCGCGCGTCCGACGACCCTGCTGCGCCGGCCCGACGGCGTCCAGCCGGGAGGCAGGCGGGTGTTGTCCGTGGCCACGTCGCGGCAGATGCGCGCGCTGATGCGCCTGGTCGTGCTCCGCGGCACCGGCAGGAGGGCGCAGGCGCCGGGCTACAGGGTCGGCGGCAAGACGGGAACCGCCGACAAACTGGAGGGCGGCAGATACCGCAGCGACGCCTCGATTTCCTCCTTCGTCGGCGCCTTCCCCATGAATGCGCCCCGCTATGTGGTGCTGATCCTGCTCGACGAGCCCAAGGGCACCGACGGCAAGGCCGCCACCGGGGGCCGGGTCGCCGCGCCGGTGGTGGCCCGGATGGTGCGGCGCATGGCGCCCCTTGTGGGCTTCGCCCCGGTCTCCGGGGAAGAGACGCCGAAAGGCGCGCACCCGCTGCTCGCTTCCCTCAACCCCCCGCCGGCGAAGGTCCGGGAGCAACGCCTTGCGGCTCATTGATCTTGTCGAAGGAGACGATTCCCAGGTGGCGCAAAGAGCGATAAGCAAGGATACGGACATCGTCGGTCTGACATGTGACTCGCGCCTGGTCGAGCCCGGATTCCTCTTTGCCGCGCTGGCCGGCGCCCGCGCCGACGGCCGGGCCTTCATCCCCGAGGCGATGCGGCGCGGCGCGGCGGCCGTGCTGGCGCCGCCCGGCACCCGCATCGAAAACCGGGAGCCCCCGGTTCCCCTGCTCGTCGACGACAATCCGCGCCGCCGTTTCGCCCTCATGGCGGCGCGATTCTTCGCTTCCCAGCCGCCCACGGTGGCCGCGGTAACCGGGACCAACGGCAAGACCTCGGTGGTGTCCTTCCTGCGCCAGGTGTGGACGCGGCTGGGCCGTCAGGCCGCCGGCCTGGGCACCCTCGGCATATCCGCACCCGGGTTGGAGGTCGCCGGCAGCCTGACCACCCCCGACCCGGTGGAGCTGCACCGCATTCTCGCCGACCTGGCCGGGCGGGGCGTCGAGTGCCTGGCCATGGAAGCCTCCAGCCACGGCCTCGCCCAGCACCGCCTGGACGGGGTGCGCGTGACGGCCGGCGCGTTCACCAATTTGTCCCGGGACCACCTGGATTACCACGGCTCCATGGAATCGTACCTGGAGGCGAAGACGCGGCTGTTCTCCGACATCATGGGCGCCGGCGGCGTGGCGGTGGTGAACGCGGACGCGCCATACGGCGAGGCCGTGCGGGCCGTCTGCGCGGCCAGGGGACACCGCATCATCACCTACGGCGCCCGGGGCGAAGACATCCGCCTGGAGGACGCCGCGCCGCTGCCCGAAGGACAGCGGTTGCGGCTGACCGTCATGGGCCGGGCCCATACGGTCACCCTGCCCCTGGTCGGCGCCTTCCAGGCCGAAAACGCGCTCTGCGCCCTCGGCCTGGCGCTCGCCTGCGGCGAGGACGCAGAGCGCGCCGTGGCCGCCCTGGAGGGCCTGGACGGGGCGCCGGGACGGGTCCAAAGGATCGCTGGCCACCCCGGCGGCGCCGCCGTTTTCGTCGACTACGCCCACACGCCGGACGCCCTCGCCAACGTGCTCGAGGCCCTGCGTCCCCACGCCCGGGGACGCCTCTTCGTGGTGTTCGGGTGCGGCGGCGACCGCGACCCCGGCAAGCGGCCCCAGATGGGGCGCACGGCATGCGCCCTCGCCGACGTGGTCATCGTCACCGACGACAACCCGCGCGGCGAGGATGCGGCGCGCATCCGCCGCCAGATCCTGGCCGCCTGCGAAGGGGCACGCGACATCGCGGACCGGCGCCAGGCCATCGCCGCCGCGGTCGCCGAGTTGCGGCCCGGCGACCTGTTGGTGGTCGCCGGCAAGGGACACGAGCAGGGCCAGATCGTCGGCGACGAGGTGCGGCCTTTCGACGACGCCGAAGTCCTGCGCGCCGCCATCGGGGAGCTGGGACGATGACGGTCGGAGACAAAGACCGGGACATCCTGTGGACGTCGGCGAAAGCGGCGGAGGCGACCGGAGGGCGCGGCGGCGCCACATGGGAAGCCACCGGCGTCTCCATCGACACCCGTACCCTGAGGCCCGGCGACCTGTTCGTCGCCATCAAGGGACCCCGGTTCGACGGGCACGACTTTCTCGCCGAGGCGCGGGGCGCCGCCGCCGCCATCGTCGAACGGGCGCCGCCGAATGGGGCCGCGGACATGCCGCTGCTGGTCGTCGACGACACCCTGGCGGCGCTCGATGACCTGGGGGCGGCGGCCCGCGCGCGCACCGACGGGCGCATCATCGCGGTGACCGGGAGCGTCGGCAAGACAGGGGTCAAGGAGGCGCTGAAAACGGTGCTCGGCCGCCAGGGGCCGACGAGCGCCAGCAAGGGAAGCCTCAACAACAAATGGGGCCTGCCGCTGAGCCTCGCCCGCATGCCGTCGGACACCGCCTTCGGCGTTTTCGAGATGGGTATGAACAATCCCGGAGAGATCGAACCCATGTCCCGGCTGGTGCGTCCCCATGTGGCCGTGATCACCACCGTGGAGGCCGTGCACAGCGCCTTTTTCGACACCGTCGAGCAGATCGCCGACGCCAAGGCGGAGGTGTTCGCCGGCATGGAGCCCGGCGGCGTCGCCGTGCTCAACCGCGACAATCCCCATTTCGACCGCCTTGCCGCCGCCGCCAGGGCGCGGGGCGTAGACACCATCCTCGGCTTCGGCGGGCATGTGGACGCCAGCGTGCGTCTGGTCGAGTCCTCCCCGGATGGCGACGGTTCGCGCATCCTGGCCAATGTATCCGGCGACGACGTGGCCTGCCGCATCGGCATTGCCGGCCGCCACTGGGTGATGAACGGCCTCGCGGTCCTGGCGGCGGTCGCCGCGGCCGGCGGAGACGTTTTGCGGGCCGCCGCCGACCTCGATCGCCTTACGGCGCTCACCGGGCGCGGTCAACGCCATGGCGTGCGCATCGCCGGCGGACGGTTCGAACTCATCGACGAAAGCTACAACGCCAGCCCCGTTTCCATGGGCGCCGCCATCGAGGTGCTCGGCCAGGCCCGCCCGGGCCCCGGCGGGCGGCGCATCGCCGTGCTCGGCGACATGCTCGAGTTGGGCGCCGCCTCGCCGGAGGCGCATGCGGCCCTGGCCGGTCCCCTGGAGGAGCACGGCATCGATGTGGTGTTCACGGCGGGGACGGACATGGCGCACCTGTGGGACGCCCTGCCCCGCCCCATGCGCGGCGGCCACGCCGCCGATTCCCAGATGCTGGCCCCCATGGTGACGGCGGCGGTGCAGCCCGGTGACGTGATCGTCGTCAAGGGATCGGCGGGCACCCGCACGGGCCTGCTCGTGCGGTCGCTGCTGAAGCTGGAGTCCGGCGACGACGCGGCGGCGCCGAAACGCGCCGCCAACGACGAATAGGGACGGAACGCGCCCATGCTGTTCCATTTCCTCTATCCGCTCTCCGATCAGTTCGCGGTGCTGAACGTTTTCCGGTACCTCACCTTCCGCACCGGCGGCGCCGTGATCACGGCCCTCGTGCTCAGCTTCGTTTTCGGACCGGTGCTCATCCGGACATTGCGCACCCGCCAGAACGGCGGCCAGCCGATCCGCGCCGACGGCCCGGAGAGTCACTTCACCAAGCAGGGCACGCCGACGATGGGCGGCTTCCTGATCCTGTTCGCGCTGACGGTGGCCACGGTGCTGTGGGCGGATCTCACCAACGGCTACGTGTGGGTGGCCCTGGCGGTGACCATCACGTACGGCACCATCGGCTTTCTCGATGACTACCTGAAGGTGATGCACCGCAACAGCGTCGGCCTGTCGTCCAAGCTGAAACTGGGGTTGCAGGCGGCCATCGCCGTCGCCGCGGGCCTGTGGATCATGCGGCTGCTGCCGGGGCCCCTGAGCACCACCCTGGCCGTGCCCTTTTTCAAGAGCCTGCTGATCGACCTCGGGTGGATGTTCCCGGCCTTTGCGGTGGTGGTCATGGTGGGGGCGTCCAACGCCGTCAACCTCACCGACGGCCTGGACGGGCTGGCCATCGTTCCGGTGATGATCGCCGCCGGCGTGTTCGCCTTGATCTCCTATCTGGTGGGCAACGCCGTTTTCTCCGGGTATCTGCAGCTCCACTACGTGCCCGGCAGCGGCGAGCTGGCCGTGTTCCTGGGCGCCCTGGTCGGCGGGGGTCTGGGATTCCTGTGGTTCAACGCGCCGCCGGCCAAGGTGTTCATGGGAGACACCGGCTCGCTCGCCCTGGGCGGGGCCCTGGGCGCCATCAGCGTGATCATCAAGCACGAGCTGGTGCTGGCCATCGTCGGCGGGCTGTTCGTGTTGGAGACCGTTTCGGTGATCGTCCAGGTGGTCTCGTTCAAGCTCACCGGCAAGCGGGTTTTCCGCATGGCGCCGCTGCACCATCACTTCGAGCAAAAGGGCTGGGCCGAGTCGACCATCGTCATCCGGTTCTGGATCATCGCCACCATCCTGGCCCTGGCCGGCCTCGCCACCCTGAAGCTGCGGTGAGGGACGGCCCATGATCCCCATGTTCCCCTTCGCCGGTATTCCCGTTGCCGTCTTCGGACTCGGCCTCTCGGGGCTGTCGGCGGCGAAGGCGCTGGTGGAGGGCGAGGCCGATGTGTGGGCCTGGGACGACAGCGAGGACGCCCGCGCCGAGGCCCGCAAGGCCGACATTCCCCTGGTCGACCTTTACCGCTGCAACTGGCGTGAGCTGACCACCCTGGTCCTCAGCCCCGGCATTCCCCATGGCCGGCCCGAGGAGCATCCGGTGGTCAACATGGCCCGCGCCGCCGGCCTGGAGGTCATCGGCGACACCGAGTTGCTGGTCCGCTCCCAGCGCGACGCGGCTTTCATCGGGATCACCGGCACCAACGGCAAGTCCACCACCACGGCCCTCATCGGGCACATCCTGCAGGTCTCGGGCCGCGCTGCGGAAGTGGGCGGCAACCTGGGCGTTCCGGCGCTGGACCTCGATCCCCTGGGGGAGGAGGGGGCCTATGTGCTGGAGATGTCGTCCTTCCAGCTCGAACTCACCGTGTCGGTCACCTTCGACGTGGCGGTGCTGCTCAATATCAGCCCCGATCACCTGGACCGCCACGGCACCATGGACGACTACGTTGCCGCCAAAAGATTGATTTTCCACCGCCAGACGACGCCGCGCACGGCGGTGGTCGGCGTCGACGACGATCGCTCCCGGGCCGTCTACGAGGATCTCAAGGCGCAGGGCGACCAGGTGGTGGTTCCCATTTCCGGCACCCGGCTCATCGCCGGCGGCGTCTACGCCATCGACGGGATGCTCCACGACGACACCGAGGGCCAGGCGGTGCCGGTGCTCGACCTGAAGGGGGTGCCGACCCTGCCCGGCGCGCACAATTGGCAGAACGCCGCCGCGGCCTACGCCGCCGCCAAGGCCGCCGGCACCCAGCCCCATGTGATCATGGCCTGCATCCAGAGCTACCCGGGCCTGGTCCACCGCCAGGAGCAGGTAGCGGTTGTCGACGGCGTTACCTACATCAATGACAGTAAGGCCACCAACGCGGATGCCGCGGCCAAGGCGCTCGCCTGCTACGACACCATCTACTGGATCGCCGGCGGCCGGTCCAAAGAGGGCGGGCTGGAGGCGCTGGAACCCCATCTCGACCGGCTGCGCCACGCTTTCCTCATTGGCGAGGCGGCAGAGGCCTTCGCCAAGGCCCTTGACGGCAGGGTGGCGACCACCCTGTCGGGGTCCCTGGCCGCCGCCGTCGGGCAGGCCCGGGCCCTGGCGCTGGAGGACGGAGCGGACGGCGCGGTGGTGTTGCTGTCGCCGGCGTGCGCGTCGTTCGACCAGTTCAAGGACTTCGAGGCGCGCGGCGAGGTCTTCCGAGACCTGGTGGAAGCGATGCCGGGGAAGCACGAGAACCCGTACGAGGACGACTCCGGTGCATCCGGGGATCGGCGGACGTAGGGGGCTGAGGAGCGAACGAGATGAGCACCTTCGCCCGTACCGATACCAGTCTCCTTGGCCGTTGGTGGTGGACGGTCGACCGCTGGACCCTGGCCGCGATGGTGGCCATCGCCGCCGTCGGCGCCGTGCTGACCATGGCCGCCTCGCCGCCGGCGGCCGAGCGCATCGGCCTGGAGACCTTCCACTTCGCGCGCCGCCAGTTCGTTTTCCTGCCCCTGGCGCTGGCGGTGATGTTCGGCACCTCTCTTCTCGCCCCGCGGGGCGTCCGCCGGCTCGCCGTGTTCGGCTGCGCCGCCGCCTTGGGGCTGATGGTGGTGACCCTTTTCGCCGGCGAGGAGATCAACGGCGCCACCCGCTGGATCCCGTTGGGCAGCTTTTCCCTGCAGCCGTCCGAGTTCGTCAAGCCCAGCTACGCGGTGATCGCCGCCTGGATGTTGACGGAGCGGCGCCTGGACGAGCGCTTTCCCGGCTACCGGATTGCCGCCGGGCTGTTCGCCCTGGTGGTCGGGCTCCTGCTGATGCAGCCGGATGTGGGCATGGCCGTCGTCGTCGCCGGCGTGTGGGGCGTGCAGCTTTTCCTGGTCGGCTTGCCGATGGCGCTGGTGGTGGGGATCGCGCTCGTTTTCCTGGGCGGCGGCGTCGGCGCCTACTTCGCCTTCGATCATGTCCAGGCCCGCATCGATCGCTTCCTCGACCCCCTGGCCGCGGACGGCTACCAGGTCACCCAGGCGCTCCAGGCCTTCCGCAACGGGGGTTTGTTCGGGCGCGGCCCGGGGGAGGGGCGCATCAAGGAGATGTTGCCCGACGCCCACGCCGATTTCATATTCGCCGTCGCCGGCGAGGAATTCGGCCTTATAGCCTGCCTTGTCGTCGTCGGGCTGTTCGCCTTCGTGGTGCTGCGCGGGTTTTCCCGCGTGCTCAGGGACAACGACCTGTTCGTCCTCCTGGCCGTCGCCGGCCTGCTCGCCCAGTTCGGCCTGCAGGCCATCATCAACATGGCCTCCACCATCCACCTGATGCCGCCCAAGGGCATGACGCTGCCGCTCATCTCCTATGGCGGGTCGTCCACCGTGGCCATGGCCTATGCCATGGGCATGGTTCTGGCGCTGACGCGCCAGCGGGCGAGCATGCACGTGCACGATTTCATGCAAGTCGATGCGCGCCGGGGAGCGTTCGGATGACGGCCCCGCGGGCGCACCTGGTGGTGTTGGCCGCCGGCGGCACCGGCGGGCACGTGTTCCCGGCCGAGGCCCTGGCCGCCGAGCTGGCCGGGCGCGGTGTCCGCCTGGCCCTGGTCACCGACCGCCGGGGCAGCATCCTGGGCGGCGGCCTCGGCGCCGTCGAAACCCACCGTATCCGCGCCGGGGCCGTCGCCGGGAAGAGTATTGTCGCCCGCCTGCGCAGCACCCCGGAACTGGCCTGGGGCACCATGCAGGCACGGGCCCTGCTGAAGCGGCTCGCACCGGATGCCGTGATCGGCTTCGGCGGCTACGCCTCGGTGCCGACCATGCTCGCCGCCGGCTTCGCCGGCGTGCGGACCGCCATCCACGAGCAGAACGCGGTGCTGGGCCGCGCCAACCGGTTGCTGGCCCGCCGTGTGGGACGCATCGCCACCTCCTTCGAGGTCTTGGAAGGGCTGCCCGAGGATGCCGCGGGCAAGGTCACCCGCACCGGCATGCCGGTGCGTCCCGAGATCGCCGCCATGGGCGGGCGGCCCTACCCCACCCTGGCCGGGGATGGCCCGGTGCATGTGTTCGTGTTCGGCGGCAGCCAAGGCGCCCGCGTGTTCAGCGACGTGGTGCCCGAGGCCGTGGGCCGGCTCGCCGGGACCTGGCGCCGTCGCCTGCGCATCTCCCAGCAGTGCCGCCCCGAGACCCTGGAGGACACCCGCGGCGCCTATGGCACGCTGGGCGTGGAGGCCGAGCTCTCCACCTTCTTCGGCGACGTGCCCGAGCGCCTGGCGGCGGCGCACCTGATCATCGCCCGCGCCGGCGCCTCGACGGTGGCGGAATGCACGGCGGTGGGGCGCCCCGCCATCCTGGTGCCCTATCCTTTCGCCATCGACGACCATCAGACCGTCAACGCGCGGTGCGTGGACAAGGCCGGCGCCGGCTGGTTGATGCCCCAGGACGGGTTCACGCCCGAGGCCCTGGCGGCGCGGCTCGAGTCCCTGTTCGGCCTGCCGGCGATCCTGGAACGGGCCGCCGCCTGCGCGCGGGCCGCCGGGCTGGACGACGCGGCGGCGCGCCTGGCCGACCTGGTGTTTCAGTTGCTGCCCTCCAACGGCGAGCCCGAGACCCGGAGGAAGGCGGCATGAGGGCGCTTCCGCTTTCCATCGGCACCATCCATTTCGTCGGCATCGGCGGCATCGGCATGAGCGGCATCGCCGAGGTGCTGCACAACCTCAACTATTCGGTCCAGGGCAGTGATCTTGGCGACAACGCCAACGTCAAGCGCCTGCGCGCCCTCGGCATTCCGATCTCCATCGGCCACCGGGAAGAGAACCTGGGCGAGGCCCAGGTTGTCGTCATCTCGTCGGCGGTGAAGCCCGACAATCTGGAGGTCGCCGCCGCCCGCAAGCGCCTGATGCCGGTGGTGCGCCGGGCCGAGATGCTGGGCGAACTGATGCGCCTGAAGTGGTCCATCGCCGTCGGCGGCACCCACGGCAAGACCACCACGACGTCGCTCATCGCGGCCCTGCTGGACGCCGCCGGGATGGACCCGACGGTCATCAACGGCGGCATCATCAACGCCTGGGGGTCGAACGCCCGCCTCGGCGGCGGCGACTGGGTGGTGGCCGAGGCCGACGAATCGGACGGCACGTTCCTCAAGCTCCCGGCGACCATCGCCGTGGTCACCAACATCGATCCTGAACACCTGGACCACTACGGTTCCTTCGAAGCGCTGTGCGCCGCCTTCGACGCCTTCGTCGAAAACATCCCGTTTTACGGTTTTGCCGTGCTCTGCATCGACCACGCCGAGGTCCAGGCGATGATCCCCAGGGTCTCGGACCGCCGGGTCGTCACCTATGGCTTCAGCCCCCAGGCGGACGTCCGCGGCGTCGATCTGGAATCGGACGCCGACGGAATGCGCTTCAACGTGGTCATCACCGACCGTATGGCGGACACAAGCCGGACCCTCACGGACCTGCACCTGGCCATGCTTGGGGCCCACAACGTGCAGAACGCGCTGGCCGTGGTCGCCATCGCCAGCGAAATGAACATCGAGGACGCCGTGCTGCGCCGGGCGCTCGCCGACTTCGAGGGTGTCAACCGCCGTTTCACCAAGACCGGCACGGTCGACGGCATCACCGTGATCGACGACTACGGCCACCATCCGGTGGAGATCGCCGCGGTGCTGGAGACGACGCGCGCCGCCACCGAAGGCCAGGTGATCGCGGTGGTCCAGCCCCACAGGTATTCGCGTCTCCGGGACTGCTTCGAAGAGTTCTGCACCTGCTTCAACGATGCCGACGTGGTGGTGGTGGCCCACGTCTATGCGGCCGGCGAGGAGCCCATCGAGGGTTTTGACCGGGATGCCCTGGTCGACGGGTTGCGCTCCCGCGGGCACCGCTCGGTGGTGGCCCTGGATAGCCCCGAGGATCTGGCCGGGATCGTCAACGGCTTGGCATCGCCGGGCGACCTGATCGTTTGCCTGGGCGCCGGCAACATCACCGCCTGGGCCAACGCGCTGCCCGGCGCGCTGGAACGCCTGCGCCACGGATTGAAGACGGAGGCGGGCGAATGATGGCGGCCAAGTCCCGCACCACGCGCCTGATCGGACGGCTGCCCGCCGTGCGCGGACGCTACACCGAGGACGCGCCCCTGGCGAAGCTCACCCGCTTCCGTGTCGGCGGCCCCGCCGAGGTCCGGTTCCGCCCCGCCGACGCCGAGGATCTGGCCGCCTTCCTGACCGCCAAGCCGGCGGACGTTCCCGTCACCGTCATCGGGGTCGGCTCGAACCTTCTCGTGCGCGACGGCGGCGTGCCCGGCGTCGTCGTGCGTCTGGGCCGGGAGTTCGCGGCCATCGACGCCGACGGGACGGAGGTCGGCGCCGGGACCGCCGCCATGGGCCTCAACGTGGCCCGGGTGGCCCGCGAGGCCGGCATCACCGGACTGGAATTCCTGTGCGGCATCCCGGGCACCATCGGCGGCGCGCTGCGCATGAACGCCGGCGCCTACGGCGTGGAGATGAAGGATGTGACCGTGGTCGCCCGGGCCCTGGACGCCGCCGGCGGCGTCCACGACCTGAGCCCCGGCGAGCTCGGTTTCACCTACCGCCGTTGCGCCGTGCCCGGGGACTGGATCTTCGTCTCCGTCACCGTGCACGGCCGGCCCGGGGACAAGGCCGGGATCGCGCGCCGCATGGACGAGATCCAGGCCGCGCGCCAGGACAGCCAGCCCCTGCGCGAGTCCACGGGCGGCAGCACGTTTACCAACCCGCCCGGCAAGAAGGCCTGGGAGCTCATTGCCGGGGCCGGGTGCCGGGGCCTGCGCCGCGGCGGCGCCATGGTTTCCGAGAAACACTGCAATTTCCTCATCAACACCGGCAGTGCCACCGCCGCCGACCTGGAAGGGCTGGGCGAGGAGGTGCGGCGCCGGGTCCTCGAGGCCACCGGCGTCAGGCTGGAGTGGGAAATCCGCCGCGTCGGCGTTACCGCCGGGCCGGCCGCCCGGGAAGTGGCGGGGGAGGGCGCGTCATGAGCCGGCACGTGGCGGTTCTCATGGGCGGCTGGTCCGCCGAGCGCGAGGTCTCCCTGGTCAGCGGCGCCGCCGTCGCCAAGGCCCTGAAGAAGACCGGTTGCCGAGTCACCCCCATCGACGTGCAACGCGACATGGGGTCGCTCATGACGCGGTTGTATCCGCGCCCCGACGCCGTGTTCAACGCCCTGCACGGGCGTTATGGCGAGGACGGCTGCGTGCAGGGCCTGCTCAACATCCTGGACATTCCCTATACCCATTCCGGACTGCTGGCCTCCGCCCTGGCCATGGACAAGCCCATGGCCAAGCGCCTGTTCGCCGCCGCCGGCATCCCCGTGGCCGAGCACAGGATCGTCCGCCGGGACGACGTGGTCCGGGGCGACGTCATGGCGCGTCCCTATGTCGTCAAGCCCTTGAACGAAGGCTCCAGCGTCGGTGTCACCATCGTCCTCGAGGGCGACAACGCCCCCCCGTTCACGGATGCGGACTGGCCGTTTGGCGAAGAGGTGATGGTCGAACGCTTCGTCCCCGGCAAGGAACTGACCGTGGCCGTGATGGGCGACAAGGCGCTGGCCGTGACCGAGATCACCACCGACCGCGGCTTCTACGACTACGACGCCAAGTACTCAGACGGCGGTTCGGCGCACCTGGTCCCGGCGCCCCTCGAGCCGGCGGTCTACGACGAGGTCATGCGCCTCTCGGCCCTCGCCCACGAGGCGCTGGGGTGCCGCGGCGTGTCCAGGGCCGACCTGCGCTACGACGGCGAAACCGTATACCTGCTCGAGATCAACACCCAACCCGGCATGACCCATACCTCGCTGGTGCCCGAGCAGGCCGCCCATGTGGGCCTTTCCTTCGAGGAGCTGGTGAGCTGGATGGTGGAAAACGTGGAGTGCGACCCATGAGGATTCCGAAAACACCAAGGTTCGGCAGGCGCGGCCAGCCCCGGCGCCGGGTCACCCCGCTGTGGCGCAGCCGGGCGACGCTTGCCGCCGCCGCGGCGCTGATCGTGTTGGCCAGCGCCGGCGGCGGATGGTGGCTGTGGCAAGACGGCTGGGTGGCGCGCATGGCCGAACGCCTCGAACGGACGCTCATCGCCGGATCGGCGAAGCTGGACTTCACGGTCCAGGAGGTCCTGGTCATCGGGCGGCGGGAAACCTCGAAGGCGGACCTGCTCGCCGCGGTCGGATTGACGCGGGGCGCGCCCATTCTTGCCTTCGACCTCCGCGCCGCCAGGCGGCGGGTGGAGGCGCTGCCCTGGATATCCACGGCGTCGGTGGAGCGCATCCTGCCCGACACCGTTGTCCTGCGCATCGTCGAGCGCCGGCCGCTCGCCCTGTGGCAGAACCAGGGCCGTTTCGCCCTCATCGATGACGAGGGCGCGGTGATTCTCAAGGTCGGCCTGGAGCGCTTCTCCGATCTGCCGCTGGTGGTCGGCGAGGACGCCCCCGCCCACGCCGCCGAGATCCTCCAGGTCCTGGAGACCCAGCCCCAACTGGTGCCCCGGGTCAAGGCGGCCGTGCGGGTCGGCAAACGGCGCTGGAACGTGCGCTTTCACAACGGCATCGACGTGCGTCTGCCCGAGGAGAACGCGGCGTCGGCCTGGGCCCGCCTGGCCGAATACCAACGCACCCATCGGGTCCTGGCGCCGGAAGTCAGGGTCCTGGATTTACGCCTGCCCGGCCGCCTGATCCTTCGCAGATCCCCGTGGCCGGCACGCTCGGGCGCGGCCCCGCGCCGGGAAACCTGACCCGAAAAGACAAGAGCAGACACGAAAGCCGATGAGCATGGAAAAAGGCGCGACGCAATCGAAGGTTCGCAGCGGCCTGATCGCGGCCCTGGACGTGGGCACCACGAAGGTGTGCTGCTTCATCGCCCGCGCCGATGGTGAAGGGGCGCTGCGGGTGGTCGGCATCGGGCACCAGGTGTCCGGCGGGCTGCGCTGCGGCGCCATCGTCGGCATGGACGCCGCCGAGGCAGCCATCCGGGCGACCGTGGAAGCGGCCGAGCACATGGCCGGAGAGAACATCCGCCGGGTGATCGTCAATGTGTCGGGCGGGACTCCGGAATCCCGGCTCATCGCCTATGAGGTTTCCATCGCCGGGCACGAGATCGGAGACGCCGACGTGCGCCGCATCCTCGACCCCGGGAGCCTGCTGCGCCGGCAGCCGCCGGACCACGTGGTCATCCACGCCATCCCCGTGGGGTACAGCATCGACGGCAACCGCGGCGTGCGCGACCCGCGCGGCATGTTTGGCCAGCGCCTGGGCGTGAACATGCATATCGTCAGCGCCGGCGCCGGCGCCGTGCGCACCCTGGAGACGTCCGTCGCCCGCTGTCACCTGGATATCGAGACCAAGGTGGTCTCGCCCTACGCCTCGGCCCTCGCCTGCCTGGTCGAGGACGAGAAACACCTGGGCGTGACCCATATCGACATGGGCGGCGGCACCACGTCCATCGCCGTGTTCTTCGACGGCGAACTGACCTACACCGACAGCGTGCCCCTGGGCGGATGCCATGTGACCAACGACATCGCCCGCGGCCTTTCGACGCCGCTCGGCAGCGCCGAGCGCATGAAGACCCTGTACGGCAGCGCCATGCCCTCGCCGTCGGATGACCGCGAGATCATCAAGGTGCCCCTGATCGGCGAAGACGGCGGATCCGAACCCAACCAGGTGCCCCGTTCCATGCTGGTGGGAATCATCCGGCCGCGCTTGGAGGAGATCTTCGAGATGGTTCGTGCCCGCCTCGAGACCGCCGGCTTCGACAGCATCGCCGGCCGCCGCGTGGTGCTTGCCGGCGGCGCCAGCCAGTTGCCCGGAACACGCGAACTCGCCGGCATGATCCTGGACAAGCAGGTGCGGATGGGCCGGCCGGCGCCCGTCGACGGGTTGGCCGAGGCCGTGACCGGCCCGGCCTTCGCCACCTGCGCCGGGCTCTTGAACTATGCCGTCAACAATCGGGCGGAAGGTTCCGGTGGGACCTACCGCCCCGTGGAGGAGCCGAGCGGTCGCCTCGACCGGTTCGGCCAGTGGATTCGTGAGAACTTTTAATTTGTACACGGGTGATTCACAGGCACAGCCTGCGAACGGCCCGGGGCCGCCGGGGAGGCTCTGCCCACGTCATTCACGAATGGAATTGGTTTTGGTTGCAATCCGGAGGAAGACATGACGATCAACCTGAGCGTACCAAGCAACAACGACACACCCGACTTGAAGCCGCGGATTACCGTCCTCGGCGTCGGCGGCGGCGGCGGCAATGCCGTCAACAACATGATCCGGTCCGAACTGGAGGGCGTGGATTTCGTCGTCGCCAACACCGACGCCCAGGCGCTGGCCCAGGCGCGCACCGACAGCCGCATTCAGATGGGTACCACCATCACCCGGGGCCTGGGAGCCGGGTCGCGCCCCGACATCGGGCGCGCCGCCGCCGAGGAGAGCATGGAGGAGATCATCGAACGGCTCAAGGACTCCAACATGGTGTTCATCGCCGCCGGCATGGGCGGCGGTACCGGAACGGGCGCCGCTCCGGTGATCGCCCGCGCCGCGCGCGAACACGGGATTCTCACCGTCGGCGTGGTGACCAAGCCCTTCCATTTCGAGGGTGTCCACCGTATGAAGGTGGCCGAGGCCGGGATCGAGGACCTTGAGCAGTTCGTCGATACCCTGATCATCATTCCCAACCAGAACCTGTTCCGCATCGCCAACGAGAAGACCACCTTCGCCGACGCCTTCAGCATGGCGGACGAGGTCCTGTATTCGGGTGTGCGCGGGGTCACCGACCTCATCGTGATGCCGGGCCTGATCAACCTGGACTTCGCCGACATCCGCTCGGTCATGAGCGAAATGGGCAAGGCGATGATGGGCACCGGCGAGGCCGAGGGCGAGAGGCGCGCCCTCGACGCCGCCGAGGCCGCCATCTCCAACCCGCTGCTCGACGACACCTCCATGAAGGGGGCAAAAGGCATCCTCATCAACATCACCGGCGGGCTCGACATGACACTGTTCGAGGTGGACGAGGCGGCCAACCGGATCCGCGCCGAAGTGGACAACGAAGGCTACATCGTCTTCGGTTCCACCTTCTCCGAGGACCTGGAAGGCAAGATCCGGGTCTCGGTGGTGGCCACCGGAATCGACGTCCAGGCCGGGGCGCAACCCGCCCCCGCCGTGCTCAGCGTGGTCGCCGGGGACGCTCCATCGCCGGCCCAAAAGGCGGACGCCGAGGCGCCCGAGCACAAGTTGCCGACGGTGGTGAAGATGGTTCCGCCGGCCGCGTCCGCCACGGAACCGGCCGCCAGCGTGTCCGAGACCCCCGGGCCGGCACCGGAGAAACCGGCGGCCTCGGGACCTGCCGCGGACAAGGCCGCCGCCGGCGAAACCGCGGTGCGTCCTCCCGCCACACCGGCCCTCGGCTCCACCGACATCTTCATCCCGCCGCCGGCCGAACCCTCGGGCGGCAATGCCGACAAGCCCGCGGTTTCCCCTCCGCCGGCGCCGGACAGGCCGTCCGACAGGCGGACGGCCCGGGACAGGGGACCGACCCTTTTCGAACGGGTCACCGGTACCGGCCGTGCCGCCAGAAGCGCCAAGGCCGCCGCGGTGGACGGCGACGGGGCGGCGCAAAGGCACCCAACCGGCGGCCACGGCCGGCCTGGCGGACTCGATTCCGCCGAGCACGTGGCCGTCGCCCAGGCCGAGGAGGACCTGCTCGATATCCCGGCCTTCCTGCGCCGCCAGGCGAATTGACGGTAAGGCTCTGAGTTGGCGTAACAATTCGTAACAAATGTTGATTTGAGTGCCTCGGGCGATGTTGGTAAAGACATCTCCGAGGCACTCTTCCACCGGAATGCGCCCAAGGGGATTGGGCCGTTGCCGGGGGGGGGGGTCGAACCTGACCAAGGAATTTAAGCGGGGGAAGATGGGGGTTTCACGCGGCAGCCGCAGGCCGGCTGCGAAATTCAACCGCAAGAAAATCATCCGCCAGAAGACCCTTAAAGGTCCGGTCGAGTGCACCGGCATTGCCCTGCACTGCGGCGACATGGTGTCGATGACGCTGCGCCCGGGCGAGGCCGGGAGCGGAATCGTGTTCCGGCGCACGGACATCGCCGGCGGCTCCGTGATTCCGGCGACCTGGGACCGGGTGGTCGATACCCGGATGTCCACCACCGTGGGCAACGAAGACGGGGCGACGGTCAGCACCGTCGAGCACCTGATGGCGGCCCTGCGCGGCTGCGCCATCGACAATGCCGTTATCGACATCACCGGTCCCGAGGTGCCGATCATGGACGGCAGCGCGGCGCCCTTCGTCGCCCTCATCGAGCGCGCGGGCATCGTCGGACAGGCGGCGCCGCTCCGCGTCATCCGCGTGCGCAAGGCGGTCGTGATCGACGAAGGCAAGCGCTTTGCCTCGCTTTCGCCCGGCACCGGGTTTTCCCTCGGCTTCGAGATCGAATTCAACTGCGCCGCCGTTTCCCGGCAAACCATCTCCATCGGCCTCATCAACGGCAACTTCAAGAAAGAGCTCGCCCCCGCCCGGACCTTTGGCTTCCTGCACGAGCTCGAACGGCTAAGGGCCGAGGGACTGGCCCAGGGCGGGTCCCTGGACAACGCGGTCGTGGTCAGCGGCGACAAGGTCCTCAACGAGGGCGGCCTGCGCTTCGAGGACGAATTTGTCCGCCACAAGGTCTTGGACGCCGTGGGCGATCTCTATCTGGCCGGCGCCCCCATCATCGGCCGTTTTCACGGCGTCCGTTCGGGGCATGCCATCACCAACCGGCTCCTGCGCGCCCTGTTCGCCGATGCGGAAGCCTGGTGTTACGACGTGGCGGACGCCGACGCCGTCGACGCGCAGTCCGTGGATGGCGCCTGGGCCGACGAGCCGGCCGTGGCCGTGGCCGCGACGGCCTAGACCAGTATCCGCCCGCCTCCCCCCGTTCGTTTCCGCATTACCGTCGAATTCCCGCAGCCGTCGCGCCCCGCACGTCGGCCACGAACTTGTACAGAGTCCGTGCCACCGTGATATAATCCGGCGGTATGAATCCGGGTTTGCGTAATTTTCCGGCCAGGGGAGGGAATGCCGCCGCGCCGCGCCGTTTTCCCTTGTTCGCCAGGCTGGCGGCGGTCCTGGGCGTCGTTCTCCTGGCCGCGTGTGCGGGCACGGAGGAGGACGAGTACGTCGAACGCCCCGTGGAATCCCTCTACAACGAGGCGGTGGATGCGCTCGAGGTCAAGGATTACCGGGCCGCGGGCGCCCTGTTCGACGAGGTGGAGCGCCAGCACCCCTACTCGACCTGGGCGACCAGGGCCCAGTTGATGGCCGCCTACGCGTACTACCAGAACAATGACTACGACGACGCCATCGTTGCGCTGGACCGCTTTATCCAGCTGCACCCGTCCAACCGCGACGTTCCCTACGCCTATTACCTGAAGGGGCTCAGTTACTACGAACAGATCTCGGACGTGAGCCGCGACCAGAATATGACCGAGTCTGCCCTGAAGACCCTGAACCAGCTGGTTTCCCGGTATCCCGAAACCAAGTATGCGCGCGCCGCCAAGATCAAGATCGACCTGACCTATGACCACCTTGCCGGAAAAGAGATGGAGATCGGCCGCTATTATCTGCGCCAGGGCCATTACGGGGCGGCCATCAACCGGTTCAAGGCGGTCATCGAGAACTACCAGACCACGACCCACGTGCCCGAGGCGCTGCACCGCCTGACCGAGGCCTTTCGCGCCCTCGGCGTCGACGAGGAGGCGCGCAAGACGGCCGCCGTGCTGGGCCACAACTTTCCGGGCAGCGAGTGGTACAACGATTCCTACGATCTCATGGAGGGAAAGGAGCCCGGGGAGAGGGAGAAGGAACCGTGGTACAAGTTCTGGTAGCCGGACGGGTGGGATGCTGCGCACTCTGTCGATCCGCGACGTCGTCCTCATAGGCCGCCTGGACCTTACCTTCCATCTTGGTTTGTGCGTGCTCACCGGCGAAACGGGGGCCGGGAAATCCATTCTGCTGGACGCCCTGGGACTGGCGCTCGGCGTGCGCGCCGACAGCCGCCTCGTCCGCCACGGCGCCAAGCAGGCCGTGGTCACGGCGGAGTTCGCCGTGGCCGCCGGCCATCCCGCCGGTGAACTCCTGGAAGAACACGGCATCGACGGCGCCGACGGGACCCTGCTCCTGCGCCGGGTGCTTGGCGCCGACGGCCGCTCGCGGGCCTTCGTCAACGACCAGCCGGTGAGCGTGGCGCTGCTGCGGCGCTTCGCCGAAAGCCTGGCCGAAGTGCACGGGCAGTTCGAGAGCCAGCGCCTCCTCGACCCGGCCAACCACCGCGCCCTGCTGGATGCCTACGGGGACCTGGAATCCCTCGTGGCGCGCGTCGGAGGGGCCCGCCGGAACTGGCGCCGGGCCGGCCAGGCCCGGGCCGGGGCCGCGGCGGCGTGGGAGGCGGCGCGGGCAGAGGAGGACTTCCTGCGCCACGCCACCGGGGAACTGGCGGCCCTCGATCCCAAACCCGATGAGGAGGCGGCGCTGGCCGGCCAGCGGGCGGTGATGATGCACGCGGAAAAACTGCTCCAGGCGATGAACCAGGCGACGGAGGCGCTCGGCGAAGGCCCCGGCGTCGAGGCCGCGCTCCGGCGCGCGCTCAGGCATCTGGAGCGGGTGGCGGAAAAGGCCGGCGGACGCCTGGACGCGGCCATCGCCGCCTTCGAGCGCGCCCAGGCGGAGGTCGCCGAGGGCACGGCCCTCGTGGAAAAGGCGGGCGCCGGGATCGACCTCGACGGGCGCGCCCTGGAGGCGGTGGAGGAACGGCTGTTCGCGCTCAGGGCCCTGGCCCGCAAGCACGGCACCGGCGTCGACGGCCTGTCGGCGGTGCATGGAAAGCTGGCCGCGGAGCTGGCGGCGGTGGAGGACGGCGCGGCGGCCCTGGAAAGGCTGGAGCGCGAGGAAAAGGCGGCGCGCGCCGCGTTCATGGAGGCGGCCGGGGCGTTGAGCGGTGCCCGCCGGCAGGCCGCGGCTGGGCTCGATCCCGCCGTCGCCGGGGAGCTCAAGCCCCTGAAGCTGGGCAAGGCCACGTTCTCGACCGAGCTGAGACCCCTGGACGAGGAAGACTGGGGCGAACAGGGGTGCGAAAGCGTCGTCTTCCAGGTGGCGACCAATCCCGGCATGCCGGCGGGACCGCTGAACCGCATCACCTCGGGCGGCGAACTGGCGCGGTTCATGCTGGCGCTCCGCGTCGTGCTGGCCGAGGCCGATCCGGTTCCCACCATCGTCTTCGACGAGGTCGATACGGGTGTCGGCGGCGCCGTGGCGGCGGCCGTGGGCGAGCGCCTGGCCAGGCTGGCGGACACCGTGCAGGTGCTGGTGGTCACCCATTCGCCCCAGGTGGCGGCGCGCGGCGCCCACCACTGGCGGGTCTCCAAATCGGCCGCCGGGCGGGGCGTGACGACCACCGTGGACGCCCTTTCCAAGCCGGCGCGCAAGGAAGAGATCGCGCGCATGCTGGCCGGCGCGCGGGTGACCGACGAGGCGCGGGCCGCGGCCGGCAGCCTGCTCGAAGGGCCGGGGCCGTGAGCCGGGGTTCTAGTACTCACTTTCACGATTTGGCGCACCATACGACGGTCTTGCGAGGTTTCCGGCTAGGAGCGCGGCGCGCCGTGATGGTGGAGCATCACAAGCGGCGCGCGACGACGCCGGGGGCCGCGGGGGCGTCCCCCGCATACCGTAGCCGGGGGGACACCCCCCTTGATCCCCCCGGAAGCCTCGCAACGCCGCCCTTCGGGTCGCGTTTCCCGCTCCCTCGGGGGTCTCGGGGGCGCCCCCCGCATACGGTGTCGGGGGGACACCCCCCGGTGGCCCCCCGGGGCGTCGGGAACGCTTGCCGATGGGTCACCATCGCCCGCGCGTCCCCTCCTGCCGAGGAAACGGGAAACGCGATCGTATGATACGCGAAATCGTGAAAGTGAGTACTAGGGACGTCCCCGTCGCCGACCTGACGTCGGCGCAGGCGGAGAGGGAACTGGAAACCCTGGCCCGCGAGATCGCCGCACACGACAAGGCGTATTACGAAAAGGACGCGCCGGTCATCGGCGACGGCGAATACGACGGCCTGCGCCGCCGCAACCAGGCCATCGAGGCCCGTTTCCCCGCGCTGGTGCGGCCCGACAGCCCTTCGCAGCGGATCGGCGCCCCGCCGGCCGCCGCCTTCGCCAAGGTCGCCCATGCCCGGCCCATGCTTTCGCTCGGCAACGCCATGGACGAGGCGGACATCCGCGAGTTCTTCGACGGCGTCCGCCGTTTCCTGAAGGAACTGCAAAAGGACCCCGCCCTGCCGGTCGAAACGGTGGCCGAGCCGAAGATCGACGGGCTGTCCATTTCGCTGCGCTACGAAGACGGGCGTTTCGTCCTCGGGGCGACGCGGGGCGACGGCCGCACGGGCGAGGACGTCACCGCCAACCTGCGCACGGTGGCCGACATCCCGGACACCATCCCCGCCGACGCCCCCCGGGTGCTCGAAGTGCGCGGCGAGGTCTACATGACCCGGGACGATTTCGCCCGCCTGAACGCCCGCCAGGAGGACGCCGGGGAAAAGACCTTCGCCAACCCGCGCAACGCCGCCGCCGGCAGCCTGCGCCAGAAGGACGCCGCCGTCACCCAGGCCCGGCCGCTGCGCTTCTTCGCCTACGCCTGGGGCGAGGTCGGCGGCCCGGTCGCCGACACCCAGTGGGGGTTCCTCGCGCGCCTCAAGGACTGGGGCTTCCCGGTCGACCCCCTGGCCCGGCTGTGCGCCGGCGTCGACGACGTCCTCGCCCACTACCGGGACGTGGACGGGCGGCGCCACGGGCTGCCCTACGCCATCGACGGCATGGTCTACAAGATCAACCGCCTGGACTGGCAGGAGCGCCTGGGATCGGTGAGCCGCCGGCCGCGCTGGGCCATCGCCCACAAGTTCGCCGCCGAGCGGGCGCGGACGGTGCTCAGGCGCATCGCCGTCCAGGTCGGGCGCACCGGGGCGCTGACCCCGGTGGCGGAGCTCGAGCCGGTGACCGTGGGCGGCGTCGTGGTGTCGCGGGCGACGCTCCACAACGAGGACGAGATCGCCCGCAAGGACATCCGCGAGGGCGACACCGTGATCGTCCAGCGGGCCGGAGACGTCATCCCCCAGATCGTCGAGGTGGTGGCGGACGGGCGCCCGCCCGAAAGCCGGCCCTTTCCCTTCCCCGATACCTGCCCCGAATGCGGCAGCCGGGCGGTGCGCGAGGAAGGCGGGGCGGTGCGGCGCTGCACCGGCGGGCTGGTCTGCCCGGCCCAGGCCACCGAACGGCTCAAGCACTTCGTTTCGCGCGACGCCTTCGACCTGGAGGGGCTGGGCGGCAAGCACATCGAGGCCTTCCGCAAGGACGGGCTGGTGGCGACGCCGGCCGACATCTTCCGGCTCGAGGAGAAGGGCGACGCCATTGCCGGGCGCGAGGGGTGGGGGGAGAAGTCCGCCGCCAACCTGTTCGCCGCCATCGCCGCCAAGCGGACGATCGCGCTGGAGCGCTTCATCTACGCCCTCGGCGTCCGCCAGGTGGGCCGGGCGACGGCGAGACTTTTGGCCAAGCAGTACGGATCGCTCGTCGCCTGGCGCGCCGCCATGGACGCCGCCCGGGACGAGGACTCGGAAGCCTACGGCGACCTCGTCAACATCGACGGCATCGGGCCCTCGGTGGCCGGTGAGATCATCGCGTTCTTCTCCGAGCCCCACAACCGCGAGGTGCTCGACGACCTCGCCGGCCAGTTGACGGTGCAGGACTTCGCCGCCCCGGCCGCCGCCTCGCCCATCTCCGGCAAGACCGTGGTGCTGACGGGGACCCTGGACTCCATGACCCGCGGCGAGGCCAAGGCGCGGGCCGAGGCCCTCGGCGCCAAGGTGGCGGGGTCGGTGTCGAAGAAGACCGACTACGTGGTGGTGGGGGCCGACGCCGGCTCCAAGGCGAAGAAGGCGGCGGAGCTTGGGGTCACCATGTTGAGCGAGCAGGAATGGCTTGAACTGATCGGGGTCAAGGGCAAAGGGGCGTTGCCCCTTTGATCCCCACCAAGGGCCGGCGGCCCTTGGAACCCCATGAATGGGGGGCCAGGGGCTCAGCCCAGCTTTTCCGGCAGTTCCTCGATGGCGGCGTCGATCATGGCGTCGGCCCTTTTGCCCGACACCTTTTCCGCCAGCAGGCGCCGGGTGGCGTCCAGCGCCACGTCGACGGCGACGCCGCGGACCTCGTCCAGGGCCTCGGCCTCGGCCCGGGCGATCCGCTCCATGGCCTGTTGCTGGCGCCGTTTCAGGGCCTTCTCCAGGTCCTCTGCCGCCCTTTTGCCCAGCCTGTCGGCTTCCTTGCGGGCGCGCTCGACGATCTCTTCGGCCTCGGCAGCCGCGTGGCGATGCTTGCGCTCGTACGAAGCCAGGAGTTCCTGGGCCTCCTCGTGCAGGCGCACGGCCTCGTCGATCTGGGTCTTGATGGTCTCGGCACGGTCGTCCAGGGCGGCGCCGATGCGGCCGGCCACCGGCTTGAAGATGGCGGCGACGACGATGACGAAGGCCACCGCCACCCAGAACTCGGGCGCCTCGTAGAAGGCCTCGCCGGCCCCGGCGGCCGTTTCCGCCGCCCATGCCCGCATTATCCGCGCTCCTTCAGCACCGCGTCGACGGCGCTTCGCACCGCGCCCGCGTCCACGGTTTCCCCGGCCAGCTTCTCCGCCGCCGAATGCGCCACCTCGGCCGCCAGGTCCCGGATGCCGGCCACGGCCTTGTCCCTGGCCTCGGCGATGCCCGCTTCCGCCTCCTGGATGTCGGCGTGCAGGCGCGCGCCCAGTTCCGCCTGGCGCTCGGCCGTTTCCTTGGCCGCGCGCTCGCGGACGTCGCCGAGCACGTTCCCGGCGCGGGCCCGGGCGTCGGCCATGGCGCCCTCGTAGGCCTCGGCCGCGTCCTCGGCGTCGACCTTCAGGGTTTCGGCCATTTTCAGGTTTCGATCGATCTTGTGCCGGCGCTCCTCCAGCACGTGGCCGATCCTGGGCAGCGCCACCCTGGCCATGAGGACGTAGAGCACGCCAAAGGTGATGGCCAGCCAGATGACCTGGGGCGCGTACGTGGACGGATCCAGTTGCGGCAGGCCCGCCGCCAAAGCCGGCCCGGCGGGAAGGGCCATGGCGCCGGTCGCGAATGCCAGCGCCGTCCTTACGGTCCCCATGACCATTGCGCGCTCCCCTGGGAATTTGCGGCCGGCGCGCCCGCGCCGCCCGCGTCCCGTCGCCTCAGGTGAACAGGATCAGGAACGAGATCAGCAGGGCGTACAGCGCCACCGCCTCGACCAGGGCAAAGCCCAGCATGGACAGGCCGAACACCTGGCCCCGGGCGGCGGGGTTGCGGGCGATGGAGCCGATCAGGGATGCGAAGATATTGCCGATCCCGGCGCCCACGCCGCCCAGGCCGATAACGGCCAAGCCGGCGCCAACCATTTTCGCGGCGTCTAATTCCATGGTCCTGTTTCCTCGGTTTCTCTCTAATGCAGATTTATCGCGTCGTTCAGGTAAAGGCAGGTCAGAATCGTAAACACATAGGCCTGCAAGACCGCCACCAGGAACTCGAACCCCGTGAGCGCCACGTCGACGGCGAGCGGCGCCCATCCGCCGAGGATGCCAAGGGGCACGACGAACCCGGCAAACACCTTGAGCATGGTGTGCCCCGCCATCATGTTGGCGAACAGCCGGATGGAAAGGCTGACCGGCCGGGACAGGTACGAGACGATCTCGATGGGAATCAGCAACGGGGCCATGACCATGGGCACCCCGCTGGGCAGGAAGAGGGTGAAGAAACGCAGCCCGTGGCGGATGATCCCGATGACGGTGACGCCGAGGAAGACGGTGATGGCCATGGCGAAGGTGACGATGATGTGGCTGGTGAAGGTGAAGCTGTACGGAACGAGGCCGATCAGGTTGGCGAACAGGATGAACATGAACAGCGAGAAGATGAAGGGAAAATACGGGCGCCCTTCCGTGCCCACGTTGTCACGCACCATCGAGGCTATGAATTCGTAACTGAGCTCGGCCATGGATTGCCAGCGCCCCGGAACCAGGCGGTGGGCCCGCATGCCCAGGGTCAGGAAAAGGGTGATGGCGGTCACCGCGACGACCATGAACAGGCCGGAATTGGTAAACGACGCGTCGACCCCGCCCAGTTGAATGGGAACCAGGGTGGTGATTTCGAACTGCGCTAACGGATTGGCCACGGTATGTCCCGCCGTCCCTCGTCTTATACTTAGTTTCCCGGCCGCCCGGTTCCGGCCGGTCCGTCGTGTTCCTCTTTCTCTTCCCCCGGTTCCGTGCCCTTCTCAGGGCGTTGCGGAAAACCGGGGGCCAGACCGATACCGCTTGCCGCGCGGTAGACGTTCAGCATTCCGGCGGCCGCGCCGAGGAAGAAAAACACGACCAGGAACCACGGCCCGGTGTCCAGCCAGTGGTCGAGCAGGAGACCGATGCCTACGCCCACGGCCAGGGCCGCCACCAGTTCCGTCCCGATGCGGAACGCCATGCCGAGACCGCTCATCGGCACCCCTTCGTGCTTCGGCGCCGGCGGTTCCCGTGCCGCGCGGGCATGGCGCAGGCGTGCATCCAGGTCTTCCAGCGCCGTCGGATGTTTCGGCGCCGGGGGCGCGGAAGGATGCGGGGCCTTGCCTTCGCTCATCGGAACATCGCGCACAGGGAAGGCGCGCGGGAAACTCCCCGTTTGGCCGGAGTTGTGCCATATGCGGGGCGAAAAGTAATGGCGGGCCGGAGACCTGTCAAGATCGAAAACCCCACGCCTAACGGGTTGATAATACGGAAATAATTTCCTTTATTCCGGGCCGGAAAACCCCCGGGGGGCCACCGGGGGTGTCCCCCCGACACCGTATGCGGGGGGCGCCCCCGCGACCCCCGGGGGAGACGCCGTTCAGGCGGTGGCCCTGAGCTCCTCGGCCTGGCGCAGGTCCACCGACACCAGTTGCGACACCCCGCGCTCGCCCATGGTCACGCCGAACAGCCGGTCCATGCGGGCCATGGTCATGCGGTGGTGGGTGATGATCAGGAAGTTGGTTTGTCCGGAGGCGGCCATCTCCTCGAGCAGGGTGCAGAACCGGTCGACGTTGGCGTCGTCCAGGGGCGCGTCCGCCTCGTCGAGGACGCAGATCGGCGCCGGGTTGGTCAGGAAAACGGCGAACAACAGCGCGATGGCGGTGAGCGCCTGCTCGCCGCCCGACAGCAGCGACAGGGCCTGCAGCCGCTTGCCCGGCGGGCTGGCCAGGATTTCCAGGCCGGCCTCCAGGGGGTCGTCCGACTCGGTCAGCGCGAGATGGGCCCGGCCGCCGCCGAACAGGCGCACGAACAGTTCCCGGAAGTGCTGGTCCACCTCCTTGAACGAGGCGAGAAGCCTTTCCCGTCCTTCGCGGTTGAGCTCGTTGATGCCCCGGCGCAGCTTTTCGATGGCCTTGATCAGGTCGGCGCGCTCGGTGTCGAGGGAGTCCATCTGCTCCTTCAGCTCGCCCGCCTCCTGCTCCGCCCTCAGGTTCACCGGCCCCATGGTCTCGCGTTCGCGGTGCAGGCGTTCGACGCGCCGCTCCACCGCCTCCATGTCGGGGAGTTCGGCGTCCTCGGCCAGGCCCGCCATTTCGCGCAACCGGTCGGGCGCGCACTCCAGGCGCTCGGCGATGCGCTGGGTGAGGCTCGTGCAGGCCTGCTCGGCTTGTTCGACCAGGCCTTCGGCGCGCACCCGCCGCTCGCGGGCGTCGCGAAGGTCGGCCTCCGCCGCGCGCAGGATGCGCTCCGCCTCGGCCACCCGGGTCTCGGTTTCGGCCAGCCGGTCGGCCGCGGCGGCGCGTTTGGCCTCCGCCGATTCCAGGGCGCTCAGCAACCGACGGCGCTTTTCCGCGACCTCTTCGGGCGCGGCGGACAAGAGGTCCGCCGCCGCCGCCGCCGCCCGGCGCCGCTCCTCGAGCCGTTCGATCTGGCGGGTGGCGTCGTCGATGCGCCGGCGCCACGATTCCACCTCGCCGACCATGTCTTCCAGGCGGTGGCGCCGTTCCTCGGCCGCGTGGATCAGGGTATCGTGGGCGCTGCGGCATTCCGCCTGGACCGCGCGGCTCCGGGCCAGCTCCGCCCTCAGCCCGTCCACCTGCCGGCGGGCGGCGTCCGCCTCGGGCAGGGCGTCCAGGGCCTCGCCGGCCTCCCTGGCCCGGACTTCGGCCACCTTCAGTTCGGCGTCGACGTCCGCCGCCGTCTGCGTCAGCGCCGCCAGGCGGGAGGCGTGGTCCGCCGCCCTTTCCTT
>JACZQZ010000162.1 GCA_022545455.1 Pseudomonadota bacterium | reverse complement strand
GCTCCATCGATTTCCGCCGATTGGTCGATTTCTGCCGCGGCTTACGGGACGAAGCCGGCGACGTCCTGCTCATCGAGGGGCTGGGCGGGGTCCTGGTGCCGCTGACGGAGCGGGAAACGGTGGCCGACTGGATCGCCGCCCTCGAAGTTCCGGCCCTGCTGGTGACGGGCAGCTATCTCGGCACCCTCAGCCACACCCTGACCGCCGCCGAGGCGCTGAAGGCGCGCGGCGTCCCGCTGGCGGCGGTGATCGTCAGTGAGTCGGCCGACTCACCGGTGCCGCTCGCCGAAACCGTGGAAACCCTGGAACGGTTCGTCACACCCGTGCTGGCGCTCCCGCGCCTGAACGACACGGAAGACTGGCGCGACGCCCCGGACCTGACGGCGGTCCTCACGCCCGTGTCCTGATTTTCGGTTGCCTGTCGGGGCTGCGCCCACGGTCATCGCCCGGTGCCGCTCCGCGGGCGCTGCCGCGCCGGCTTTTCCAGGGGCAAGCCCCTGGACCCCTTAATAATTCTGAATACGTAACGGGGTGCGGGGCGGAGCCCCGCCGCAGGCCGCGCGCAGCGCCCGCGTACGCGGCTAAGCCCGCTTCCTGATTTTCTGTTTTCTCTCGGGGCTCCGCGCCGCCCGGGCCCGCTCCTTGCCGCGGCTGAGATAGCGGGCCAGGTACCGGCCGGTGAAGCTTTCCGGCACGGCGGCCACGTCTTCGGGCGTGCCTTGGGCGACCACGCGGCCGCCCTTGTCGCCGCCTTCGGGGCCCAGGTCGATGATCCAGTCGGCGGTCTTGATGATCTCCAGGTTGTGCTCGATGACGACGACGGTGTTGCCCGAGTCGACGAGGGCGTGCAGCACTTCCAGCAGCTTCCTCACGTCGTCGAAGTGCAGGCCCGTCGTCGGCTCGTCCAGGATATAGAAGGTCCTGCCGGTGGCGCGGCGGGACAGTTCCTTGGCCAGCTTGACGCGCTGCGCCTCGCCGCCGGAAAGGGTCGTCGCCTGCTGGCCCAGGTGGATATAGCCCAGGCCGACGCGCTGCAGGGTGTGGAACCTGGCGCGGATGGCCGGCACCGCCTTGAAGAACTCCAGCGCCTCGTCCACGGTCATGTCGAGCACGTCGGCGATCGACTTGTCGCGGAAGCGGATGTCCAGGGTCTCCCGGTTGTAGCGCTTGCCCGCGCAGACGTCGCAGCGGACGTAGACGTCGGGCAGGAAGTGCATCTCGATCTTGATCAGGCCGTCGCCCTGGCAGGCCTCGCAGCGCCCGCCCTTGACGTTGAACGAAAAACGGCCCGGCTTGTAGCCCCGCACCCGGGCCTCGGGCAGGCCCGAGAACCACTCGCGGATGGGGGTGAAGGCGCCGGTATAGGTGGCCGGGTTGGAGCGCGGCGTGCGCCCGATGGGCGACTGGTCGATGTCCACCACCTTGTCGATGAACTCCAGCCCCTCGATGCGGTCGTGGGCGCCGGGGTGCAGGCGGGCGCCGTGCAGGCGCCGGGCCAGGGCCCGGTACAGGGTCTCGACGACAAGGGTCGATTTGCCGCCGCCGGAAACGCCGGTGACGCAGGTGAACACGCCGAGGGGAAAGTCGACGGTGATGTGGGCCAGGTTGTTGGCCCGGGCGCCGATGACGCCGAGGCAACGGCCCTTGCGCCCGGCGCGGCGCCGGGCCGGCACCGGGATCTGGAGGAAGCCCGTGAGGTACTGGCCGGTCAGGCTTTCCGGGCTTGCCATGACGTCGGCCGGGGTGCCCCTGGCGACCACGCGGCCGCCGTGGATGCCGGCCCCGGGTCCCATGTCGACCACGTAATCGGCGCTCAGGATGGCTTCCTCGTCGTGCTCGACGACGATCACGGTGTTGCCCAGGTCCCGGAGCCGCTTGAGGGTGCCGAGCAGGCGGTCGTTGTCGCGCTGATGGAGGCCGATGGAGGGCTCGTCCAGCACATAGAGCACCCCGGTCAGCCCCGAGCCGATCTGCGACGCCAGGCGGATGCGCTGGCTCTCGCCGCCGGAAAGGGTGGCCGAGGCGCGCGAAAGGGTGAGGTATTCCAGCCCCACGTTGACCAGGAAGCGCAGCCGTTCGTTGACCTCGCGCAGGATGCGCCGGGCGATCTCCCGTTGTGTCGGCGTGAGGCTTTCTTCCAGGCCGGCGAACCAGGCATGGGCCCGGTCGATGGACATCTCCGTCGTTTCGCTGATGTGCAGGCCGGCGATCTTCACCGCCAGGGCCTCCGGTTTCAGCCGGTGGCCGGCGCAGGTCTCGCACCCGGTCACCGTCTGGTAGCGGCTGAGCTCGTCGCGCACCCACGACGAATCCGTCTCGCGCCAGCGGCGCTCCATGTTGGGGATGACGCCCTCGAACGGCTTCTTGATCTCGTAGGACCGGAGGCCGTCGTCATACACCATGGTCACCGGCTCTTCGTCCGAGCCATACAGGATCATGCGGCGCACCGTGTCGCCGAGGGTCCCCAGCGGCGCCGACAGGTCGAAGCCGAAGTGCCGGGCCAGGCTTTCCAGGGTCTGGATGTAGTACTGGGACGTCGAGTTGGCCCACGGCGCGATCGCGCCTTCGTCCAGGGACAGCCGGTCGTCGGGCACCACCAGGCCGGGGTCGAAGTACATCTCCGTTCCCAGTCCGTCGCAGGCCGGGCAGGCGCCGTAAGGGCTGTTGAACGAGAACAGCCGGGGTTCGATCTCGTCGATGGTGAAGCCGGAGACGGGGCAGGCGAACTTGGCCGAGAACGTGGCGCGTTCGCCGGTGTCCGCGTCCTCGGTGAAGGCCAGGCCGTCGCTCAACGAGAGTGCCGTCTCGAAGCTGTCGGCGAGGCGGCTGGCTATACCGTCGCGCACCTTGAGGCGGTCGACGACGACCTCGATGTCGTGCTTGACCTTCTTGTTCAGGGCCGGCACGTCTTCGATGTCGTAGAGCGCGCCGTCCACCTTGACCCGCTGGAAGCCGCGTTTCCGGATGTCCTGGAGCTCCCGTTTGTATTCCCCCTTGCGGCCGCGGACGATGGGGGCGAGCAGGTACAGCCGGGTGCCGTCGGGCATCTCCATCACCCGGTCCACCATCTGGCTCACCGTCTGGCTTTCGATGGGAAGCCCCGTCGCCGGCGAATGGGGAACGCCGACGCGGGCGAACAACAGGCGCAGGTAGTCGTAGATCTCGGTCACCGTGGCGACGGTGGAGCGCGGGTTCCTCGACGTCGTCTTCTGTTCGATGGAGATGGCCGGCGACAGCCCGTCGATGGAGTCCACGTCGGGCTTCTGCATGAGCTCCAGGAACTGGCGCGCGTAGGCGGACAGCGACTCCACGTAGCGCCTCTGGCCCTCGGCGTAGATGGTGTCGAAGGCCAGCGACGACTTGCCCGAGCCCGACAGCCCGGTGATCACGGTGAGCCTGTCGCGCGGGATCTCCACGTCGATGTTGCGGAGGTTATGCTCGCGGGCGCCGCGGATCTCGATCTTGTCCATGGACCTGGCATGTCCGGTCATTCGGGGGGCCGAGCGCAACCGCCCAGAATTATATGGATCGGGGTGGGGTGTAAAGGGACGGCCGGTTAACCCCGCACCCGCGTTTGTGTTACGCTGTCAACCCATCCACTGCAAACGGATATGCCGGCAATGCGTTACCTGGCCGTCGTCGCGGTTCTGTTCCTGGGGCTGGCCTTGCCGGCGCGGGCCGGCAACCATCTCGAGGGCGTGGCCCGGGCCGGGATGGTGGTCGGAACGAAGATCGAGAACTTCGACGCCGTCGCCCGGGCGTTCAAACTTCCCCAAAGGGCGAAGGTCGGGTTGGCCAAGGAGGTGGTGATCGAACAGGACGGCGGCGGCCACTTCAACATTATGGATGTGCGCCGCGTTCCCGGAAGCGGCCGGTTCGATATCGTCTTCACCGAGGGCAGCGACCGGGAGGGAACGTTCCACTACGTGACCACCGGGACCGGCGCGCTGGGGAACGTTTTTTACAAGAAGAAAGGCACTCCGCTCAGGACCCTGTCCACGGCGGCCTACGAGGACGCCTTCGAGGATCAGGTCCGGTTCTGGCGCGCCTGGGCGCGGAAACAGAGGCGCTAGTGGCCTTTATCAGCTAAAGTGCACCCATACGATCGCTTTTCCCGTTTCCTCGGCAGGAGGGGAGGCGCAGGCGATGGCGGCCCATCGGAAAGCCTTCCCGACGCCCCGGGGGGCCACCGGGGGGTGTCCCCCCGACACCGTATGCGGGGGGCGCCCCCGCGACCCC
>JACZQZ010000067.1 GCA_022545455.1 Pseudomonadota bacterium | reverse complement strand
TGCGTGCGCCATCGATGGGCACCGGAGGCGCGTACGTGGCCCGGCGCACCTGCCGGCCGCGCTCCGCCGCCGCCGCGTCGCGGCGGATCTGGTTCCACAAGCGTACCACCTTGAGCTTGTAGGGGCGGTTGCGCTCCGGGGTCGTCGAATGGTAATCGGCGGCGGCCTGGGTCCACGACCGGGCGGCATCGAACAGGCCCTTGAGGTAGCGGGCGGCGTAGGCGACGTTGGTGGGGGGATCGAAGGCCTCCTCCAGGCCGGCGAACGCCCCGCCATGGTAATAGAGGTTCACCTGCATGCAGCCGACGTCGATGTTGCGCACGTGCCGCGCCCGCAGCGCCCGGACGTGGTCCACGGCCTCGGCCTTGGTGGCGAAGAACCGGCCCTCGCCCTCGGCGGTCACGGTCCACGGCCAGGCAAAAGTTGCCCGGCGGGCCGCGTCCCAGCGCCCCGATTCGGCCACGGAAATGGCGCTCAGCAGGTGGCGCGGAATGCCGTCCAGGCGCTCCAGGCGGGCGGTCTGCTCGGCGCAAAGTTTGCGTGTATTGTCAAAGGGTTGCACGGACGCGGCCAGGGCCGGCCCGGCCGCGAAAAGGGCGGCGGCGGCGATGCCCATACAGATCGTGCGTCCGGTCCACGTCAAACCACTGTCTCCGTCTCCGCAATAAACGACGCAATGGCCGTGCCAAGATTTTAGGGGGTGATATACGCGGAGCCGGAAATGCCGGGCCTCACCCGGCGGGCAGGGTCCGGTCGCCGTCGCCGAGGGGACGGTGCATGATCACGGAATCGACCCAGCGGCCGAACTTGAAGCCGACGGATTTGAGCACGCCCGTGGTCTCGAAGCCTAGCTGGGCGTGCAGGTTGATCGAGGCCTGGTTCGCGGAATCGCCGATGATGGCGACCATCTGGCGGTATCCGAGCGCCGTGCAGCGTTCGATCAGGTCCTCGAGCAAAAGCCGCCCCAATCCCAGGCGCAAGGCGTCGGACGCCACGTAGACCGAGTTCTCCACGCTGTAGCGGTAGGCCGGCCGGTAGCGGTAGGCCCCGGCGCAGGCGAAGCCCAACACCTTACCCTCGCATTCGGCCACCCGGTAGGGCAGCTCCAATTCCAGGACGGCGGCCCGGCGCCGGCCCATCTCGGCCACGTCCGGGGGCACCTCTTCGAAGCTGGCCAGTCCCTTGAGCACGTGCTCGGCGTAGATGGCCTGGACGGCGGCCATGTCCCCGTCGGCGGCGTCCCTGACGAGGGCCTTCCGGGCCTTGTGCTTCATGCCGCGGCGAGGGTCTTGGGATCGACGCGGACCATGGCCTTGATCAGGCGTGTGATGCGCCGGGCCAGGGACGGCAGGCCGGCGCCGCGCGCCACGGTCGCCTCGTCCATGTAGCGGGCCCGGTTGATTTCGATCTGCAACACGTGCACGCCGTCCTTGGGCGCGCCGTAATGGCGCGTCGTGAAGCCGCCGGCATAGGGATCGTTGCGGGCCACCGCGAAGCGCATGGCCTTGAGCTCGCGCTCCACCATATCGGTGACGGCGGGGGCGCACGCCGTGCCGTGGCAGTCGCCAAGCACCACGTCGACGCGCCTATGGCCGGGGTCCGCGTCCATGGGTCCGCCCACCGAGGGCATGGAGTGACAGTCGATCAACAGGCAGCCGCCGAAGCGCCGCCGGGTCGCCTCCAGCAGGCCGCGCAGGGTCTCGTGATAGGGCACATAGCAGGCCTCGATGCGCCGTCTCGCGTCCTCGAAGCGCAAGCTGGTGCGGTAGATCTCCTCGCCGCTGGTGACCACCTTGGCGATGGTGCCGAGCCCGGCGGCGACCCGGACCGACGTGGTGTTGACATAGTCGGGCAAGGCGTCGGCGAACATCGCCGGGTCGAGCTCGAAGGCCTCGCGGTTGGGATCCACATAGGCCCTGGCGAAATGGGCGCGCAACAGCGGCGCCCCGTGGGCCGGCGCGGCGGCGAAGATCTCGTCGACGAAGGCGTCCTCGGACCGCCTCAGGCGCACGGGATCGAGGCGGGACGCCGCGATGAAATCCGGCGGATAGACCCGGCCGCTGTGGGGCGAGGCAAAAACCAGGGGCACGGTCTGTTCGGCCGGCGCCTGGACGTCGCAGGGTTCCCACGGCGCGACCGCCGCGCGATCTCCGTTGCGGACTATGTGAGCGGTGTCGGGAAAAGTGTCGTCTTTGGGGGGAGCCACGGCAATCTCCAAACGCATCGTGCTCGCGCCAGCCGGCGGGCGCGGACAGGCGAAAGCGGCGCACCCGTTCTGTTAGCGCTCCCCGGCGCGTGGCGCAACGCTTAATACCGAAAGTCAAAACGATTTTGTCGTTTTGACTTGAGAAGTCCGCGACCGCGGGCCGCCGCTCCCGGGGGTGTCCCCCGGGCATTGGAAATGCGGGGGATGCGCCCGCCCGGCGCCTGAGGGGGTCCAGAGAAGTCACAACGTTTGTGACTTCTCGTATGACTGCAACGCCGCCCGCACCGGCCACCGGCAGGGTTGCCAAGGCCGGCGGGCGGGATTACAAAGCCGGGTTCCCGGCCCCTTTCCACCGGCCGCGTGAGGGCGCGTAGCTCAGCGGGAGAGCACTGCGTTGACATCGCAGGGGTCGCTGGTTCAAACCCAGCCGCGCCCACCATTCTTCGCGCCGCGCCGCCCGCTTCGGCCGGCGCCGTCCGGTGGCCCCGGCGCGCCTCAGCCTTCGAGGATGAACGTGATCTCGATGGTGGCCCGGTACTCGGTGATTTTTCCGCCCTCCACCTTCGCCTTTTGCGAGATCACCTCGAGGCCCGAAATGCCCCTGAGCGTTTGCGCGGCCCGGCTCAGGGCGTGTTCGATGGCGTCCTGAAATCCGCTCGGGGACGCCGCCGTGATCTTGGTTACGCGTGCGACGGTCATGGCTCCCTCCCTGTCATCGCCGGTGCCTGGAAGCGGAGAGTGCGGAGAGTGCGCCCCGTTCCGGGTCGGCCACACGACGCTAGCACATCCCCGCGCCCCCGCCCACCGGCCCGGCCTGCCCCGCCGCCGCCGCCCGCCACGTTGACAGGGCCCCCCCAACCCCCTATTTTCCGCCCCCGGACCGGCGCCTATGGGCGGTCCAAGGCGGGACATCGCACCATGAAGGTCAAGAGCTCACTGAAGTCGGCGAAGCGGCGCCACCGGGCCTGCCGGGTGGTGCGCCGGCGCGGCCGCATCTATGTGATCAACAAGCGCAACCGGCGTTTCAAGGCGCGCCAGGGCTGATCCGCCAGGCATATTTCCCTCCCGGCCCGAGACGAACCAGGACACCGCGCCTCCCGAGGCGCGGATTTGCTTTGTGCGGCGGCCCTCATATTGCCTACACTGGGGGCACCGCGACCACCGATAGCCATCACCGAGGTCAGGACCGGGATGCGAATGCCGGAACCCGATGCCGGGATCATCGCCCGGCGCTCGGACATCATCGCCGGGCTGCGCAAGATCGTCCCCGGCGAGGGCGTCATCGTCGACGAGGACGAGCTCCGCGTCTACGAGTGCGACGGCCTGTCGGCCTACCGCCAGCTGCCCCTGATCGTGGTCCTGCCCGAGACCACGGCCCAGGTGTCGGCGATCCTGTCATTCTGCCTTGCCGAAGGCGTCAAGATCGTTCCCCGCGGCGCCGGCACGTCGCTCGCCGGGGGCACCTTGCCGCTGGCCGACGGCGTCACCGTGGGGCTCGGCAAGTTCAACAGGATCCTCGACATCGATTACGAGAACCGCGTCGTCGTCGCCCAGTCGGGCGTGACCAACCTGGGCATTTCCGACGCCGTCCGGCACAGGGGCTTCTACTACGCGCCCGATCCGTCGAGCCAGATCGCCTGTTCCATCGGCGGCAACGTGAGCACCAATTCCGGCGGCGTGCACTCCCTGAAATACGGGCTGACGACGAACAACCTCCTGGGCCTGGAGATGGTCCTCATCAACGGCGAGGTCGTCCACCTGGGCGGCAAGCACCTGGACAGCGAGGGCTACGACCTTCTCGGGCTGATGACCGGCTCCGAAGGGCTTTTGGGCATCATCACCGAGGTCACCGTGCGCATCCTGCAGAAGCCCGAATGCGCGCGCGCCCTCCTCATCGGCTTCTCCTCGAACGAGTCGGCGGGCGATTGCGTCGCCGCCATCATCGGCGCCGGCATCATTCCCGGCGGCATGGAGATGATGGACAAACCCGCCATCCACGCCGCCGAGGACTTCGTCCACGCCGGCTACCCGCGGGACGTGGAGGCGCTTCTGATCGTCGAAGCGGACGGGCCCGAGGCCGAAGTGGAGCACCTGATCGAGCGGATCGAGGCCATCGCCAAGGAAAGCGGCGCCGTCAACGTCCGCATCAGCCGCGACGAAGAGGAACGCCTGAAATTCTGGGCCGGCCGCAAGGCGGCCTTCCCGGCGATAGGGCGCATCTCGCCGGATTATTACTGCATGGACGGTACCATCCCGCGCAACAAGCTGGCCCAGGTGCTCAAGCGCATCGGCGCCCTGTCCAAGGAGTACGGCCTCGGCGTCGCCAACGTGTTCCACGCCGGGGACGGCAACCTGCACCCGCTGATCCTGTACGACGCCAACAAGCCGGGCGAACTGGAAGCGGTGGAGGAGATGGGCGCCAAGATCCTGCGCCTGTGCGTCGAGGTGGGCGGGGTGCTCACCGGCGAGCACGGCGTCGGCATCGAGAAGCGCGACCTGATGGACACCATGTTCACCGAGGACGACCTGAAGCAGCAGCAGCGGGTCAAGTGCGCCTTCGACGACGGCCATCTGCTGAACCCCGGCAAGGTCTACCCCACATTGCACCGGTGCGCCGAACTGGGCCGCGTGCACGTGCACCGGGGACAGTTCCGCTTCCCCGACCTTCCCCGGTTTTAGCGTAATGTCGGCTGCGCCGCATGGGGCTTCGCCCCAAACCCCTCTCGTGGGGCCGCCGGCCCCACACCCCGGGGGATTTTTCGCCCCTCCGTCGACGGGGTGCGGGGGCGCGGCCGCGCTGGCGAAGCGATAGAGTCGGAACACGGGATGACCGAAACCCTTACGCCGGAGACGGCAGAGCAGGTCCTCGAGACCGTGCAATGGGCGGCGGCGGAGGAAACGCCGCTCGAGGTCATGGGGGCGGGCAGCAAACGCGCCTACGGACGTCCTTCGCCGGCCGCCCACCGGCTGGACCTGAAGGCGCTTTCGGGTATCGAGCTGTACGAGCCCATGGAACTGGTGATGAGCGCCAAGGCGGCGACGCCGCTCGCCGACATCGACGCGGCCCTGGCCGAAAACCGCCAGCGGCTCGGCTTCGAGCCCGCCGACCTGGGGCCCCTTCTCGGTACCGGGGCGGGGGCGGGCACCATCTGCGGCGCCGTGATCTGCAACCTGAGCGGCCCCGGGCGCATCAAGGCGGGCGCCGCGCGCGACCATATCCTCGGCTTTCACGCCGTCAGCGGGCGCGGCGGGAGGTTCAAATCGGGCGGCCGGGTGGTCAAGAACGTGACCGGGTTCGACCTCTCCAAGCTGATGGCCGGCTCCTTCGGGACCCTGGCGGTGATGACGGACGTCACGGTCAAGGTGATGCCGGAGCCGGAAGAGACGCGCACCGTGCTGGTGCTGGGCGCCGGCGACGCCCAGGCGGTCAAGGCCATGAGCGAGGCCCTGAACAGCGCGTTCGAGATCTCCGCCGCCGCCCATCTTCCCGCCGGCGTGGCGGCGGTCTCGGCCGTCGCCTCCGTCGCCGCGGCCGGGGCGGCGGTGACGGCGCTGCGCGTCGAAGGGCCGGAGCCCTCGGTCGTCTACCGCGCCGAAGCCCTCAAGGCCCTGCTCGAGGCGTACGGGAACCGTGAAGAACTGGACACCGCAGAGTCCCTGGCCTTCTGGCGCCAGGTACGCGACGTGGGGTTCTTCGTGGCCGACGGGCCGGAGGCGGGACAGGCACAGGTGTGGCGGCTGTCGGTGCCGCCCGCCGAGGGCGCCGGGGTGGCGGCCCGCATCCTCGACGCCGCGGACGGCCGGGTCTTCTACGACTGGGGCGGCGGGTTGCTGTGGCTGGCGCTGGCGCCCAGGCCGGACGGCGGCCACGAGGCCGTGCGCGGCGCCATCGGCGACGGCGGCGGCCACGCCACCCTGGTCAGGGCGGACGCCGACGTGCGCGCCGCCGTGCCCGTGTTCCAGCCCCAGCCCGAGCCCCTGGCCCGGTTGACCGCGCGCGTCAAGGAGGCCTTCGATCCCAAGGGCGTCCTCAACCCCGGGCGCATGTACGAAGGCGTGTAGAGGCGATGCAGACCAACTTCTCCCCCGATCAGTTGACCGAGCGCAACATCCAGGTCGCCAACGACATCCTGCGCAAGTGCGTCCACTGCGGGTTCTGCACCGCCACCTGCCCGACGTACGTGTTGCTGGGCGACGAGCTCGACGGCCCGCGCGGGCGCATCTACCTGATCAAGAACATGCTGGAGAACGACACGCCGGCGTCGGCGAAGGTGACGCTCCACATCGACCGCTGCCTGTCGTGCCTTTCGTGCGTCACCACGTGCCCGTCCGGCGTCGACTACATGCACCTGGTGGACGAGGCGCGGGCGCGCATCGAGCGGACCTTCGTCCGCCCTATCCCCGAGCGCCTGCTGCGCGCCCTGCTGGCGTTCGTCCTCCCCAACCCGGCCGTCTTCCGCCTGGCGCTCGCCGGCGCCCGGTGGGCGCGCCCCTTCGCCGGCCTCCTGCCCGGGCGGCTGAAGGGCGTCGTCGCCATGGCGCCCAGGTCCACGCCCCGGCCTTCCGCGGGGGACCGCCCCCAGGTGTTCCCGGCCACGGGCGAGCGGCGCAAGCGGGTGGCCCTGCTCACCGGCTGCGCGCAAAGGGTGTTGAGGCCCGGGATCAACGAGGCGACCGTGCGCCTGCTCACCCGCCACGGCTGCGAGGTGGTGGTGGCGGAAGGCGCGGGCTGCTGCGGCGCCCTGGTCCACCACATGGGGCGCGAGGCCGACTCCCGCGCCGCGGCGCGGGTCAACATCGCCGCCTGGGAAAGGGTGGCGGAGGACGGCGGACTGGACGCCGTGGTCGTCAACACGTCGGGCTGCGGCACCACCGTCAAGGACTACGGTTTCCTGCTCGCGGGCGATACGGAATGGGCCGGACGGGCGGCCCGCATCGCCGCCCTGGCCCGGGACGTGAGCGAGGTGATGGCGGAGTTGGGCCTGAACGCGCCCATGCCCGGACCGCGCCCGACGGTGGCCTACCAGTCGGCCTGCTCCATGCAGCACGGACAGAAGCTGCACGACGAGCCCAGGCGCCTGCTCGGCGAGGCCGGCTTCCGGGTGCTCGACGTGGCCGAAGGGCACCTGTGCTGCGGCTCGGCGGGCACCTACAGCCTGTTGCAGCCGGAGCTGGCGGCGCGGCTCAGGGAGCGCAAGGTGGCCCACCTGGAGGACACCGGCGCCGACGTCATCGCGACGGGCAACATCGGGTGCCTGATGCAGATCGCCGGCGCCACCGCCATGCCCATCGTCCATACGGTGGAACTGCTCGACTGGGCGACGGGCGGTCCCAAGCCGGCCGAGCTGGGCGCCTGACTCCCGGCGGCGCGGATGCACCACCGGTGACGGATGGCGGGCGCCGGGCCCTTGAAGGGGCGAACCCCAGGCGCTAGCCTTGGCCCGATCACGTAATTCCAGGCGAGGCTCCGGCATGGCGGTGGAAGCGGCCCGTGTGAACGACGATCTGATCGAGGCCCTGCGGGAGATCGTAGGCCCGCGCCTGTCCACGTCGGCGGCCGTCTGCGAGCAGCACGGGCGCGACGAATCCTACCATACGCCCCACCCCCCCGACGTGGTGGTCTTCGCCGAGTCCACCGACGAGGTGGCGGGGATCGTCAAGGCCTGCGCCCGGCGCCAAGTGCCGGTGATCCCGTTCGGCGCCGGCACGTCCCTGGAGGGCCACGTGGCGGCGCTCCACGGCGGGGTGTGCATCGACCTCGGCGCCATGGACCAGGTCGTCGCCGTCAACCCCGAAGACATGGACGCCACCGTCCAGGCCGGCGTCACCCGCGCGCAGTTGAACACGTATTTGCGCGACACCGGCCTGTTCTTCCCCATCGACCCGGGGGCGGAAGCCTCCATCGGCGGCATGACCGCGACCCGGGCCTCGGGCACCAACGCGGTGCGCTACGGCACCATGCGCGAGAACGTGCTGGCGCTCATCGTGGTGCTGGCCGACGGGCGCGTCATCCGCACCAGCCGCCGGGCCCGCAAGTCCTCGGCGGGCTATGACCTGACCCGGCTGTTCGTCGGCTCGGAAGGGACGCTCGGCGTCATCACCGAGATCACCCTCAGGCTGTACGGCATTCCCGAGGCGATCTCGGCCGCCGTCTGCGCCTTTCCCACCGTCGCCGACGCCGTCAACACGGTGATCCTGACCATCCAGTCCGGGGTTCCGGTGGCCCGCATCGAGCTGCTGGACAAGCGGCAGATGGAGGCGGTCAATACATACTCCGATTTGGAATATGCGGCGGCGCCGACCCTCTTCTTCGAGTTCCACGGCACGGAACGCGCCGTCGCCGAGCAGGCGGAGACGGTGCAGGCCATCGCCGCCGACCTGGGCGGCGAGAACTTCGCCTGGGCGACCCGGCCCGAAGACCGGGACAAACTGTGGAAGGCCCGCCACGACGCCTTATACGCGTCCCTCGCCCTGCGCCCGGGGTGCAGGGGCTGGGTGACGGACGTCTGCGTGCCCATCTCCCGGCTCGCCGAATGCATCACCGAGACCACGGCTGACCTGGAGAAATCGCCGCTCATCGCCACCATCGTCGGCCACGTGGGGGACGGCAACTTCCACGTGGTCCTGCTGGTCGATCCCGACCAGGCGGAAGAAATCGCCGAGGCCGAGCGGTTCAACGAGCGCCTGGTGATGCGGGCCCTGGCCATGGACGGCACCTGCACGGGAGAGCACGGCATCGGGCACGGCAAGATGGACTTTCTCATCGCCGAGCACGGCGAGGCCGTCGGCGTCATGCGCGCGATCAAGCAGGCCCTGGATCCCGACAACATCATGAACCCGGGCAAGATCGTCCGCGTCTGACGCCTCACCTTATTATCTTATTATCGCCGAATCCCGCCGGTGGGGCGCCCGGCGGATGGCACGTGAACAAGAGGGGGAAATGGCGATGGACGTATCCTCGGTGAAGGCGCTGACCTTCGACGTGTTCGGCACGGTCGTCGACTGGCGCACCAGCATCATCGCCGAGGCCAGGGCCCTGGGCGAGGCGAAGGGGCTTTCGGTGGACTGGGAGGCCTTCGTCGACGACTGGAAAACGGCCTACCGTCCCGGCATGGACCGCGTCAGCAGGGGAGAGATTCCGTGGACCAACGTCGATGACATTTACCGCGCCAAGCTGGAGGAACTCCTGGCCGGGTACGGCATCGGCGGATGGACGGAAGCGGAAAAGGACCACTTCAACCGCGTCTGGCACCGGCTCGACGGGTGGCCGGACGCGGTGCCGGGGCTGGCGCGGCTGAAGACCAGATACGTGCTGTCGACCCTGTCGAACGGAAATTTTATGTGTCTGGTCAACATGGGCAAGCACGCCGGCCTGCCGTGGGACTGCGTGCTGACGGCGGAGAACTTCCACCATTACAAGCCGGACCCGGAGGCCTATCTCGGGGCCGTCGAGCTGCTCGGCCTCGAGCCCGGGCAGGTGATGATGGTGGCGGCGCACAACTACGACCTGGCCCACGCCGCCTCCCACGGCATGCGCACCGCGTTCTTCCCCCGCCCCACCGAATACGGGCCCGGCCAGACGACGGAGCTGAACGCGGAAGGGGACTGGGACATCGTCACCGACGACCTGGAAGGCCTTGCCGGCGCCCTGGGAACATAGTGTCCTGTCCCAGAGATTCGTGCACTATACGATCGTTTTTCCCGTTCCCTCGGCAGGAGGGGACGCGCCGGCGATGCGGGGCCATCGTCAAGGGTTCCCGACGCCCCGGGGGGCCACCGGGGGGTGTCCCCCCGACACCGTATGCGGGGGACGCCCCCGCGACCCCCGAGGGGACGGGAAAAGCGACCCGAAGGGCGGCCTTGCGAGGCCCCCGGGGGAACAAGGGGGGTGTCCCCCCGGCTACGGGTATGCGGGGGACGCCCCCGCGGCCCCCGGACGTCGTCGCGCGCCGCTTGTGATGCTCCAGCATCAAGGCGCGCCGCGCTCCTAGCCGGAAACCTCGCAAGACCGTCGTATAGCGTACGAATCTCTGGGACAGGACACTGGCGACATACCGAAGACCTGCCCTGTGCCGCCATTCTTCGGTTTGATCCGGGCGGGGTCAGCCTTTAATATCGCGCCTTGGAAGCGGCGGCCGTTCCGGCGCGCGCTTCATCGGGTATTCCGTTTCATTCAATCAATCACGGAGCAGAGGGCGTGAAGAAGGTTCTGTTCGGCGTCGTCGGACTCGTTCTCGTCCTCGCGGCGGTGGTCCTGGTCGGTCCCGGCCTGATCGATTGGAACGACTACAGGGAACAGATCGCCGCCCGCGCCGAAGCCCTCACCGGGCGCACCCTCGTCATCGCCGGCGACATCCGGATCACGCTTCTGCCGGCCCCGGCCCTGGTCGTCAACGACGTGACGCTGGCCAATATGGAAGGGGCCACCGCCGCCGAGATGGTGCGCCTGAAATCGCTCGAGATCCGTATCGCCCTGGGGCCGCTGCTGGGCGGCGAGTTCCAGGTGGAAACGATCAAGCTGGTCGAGCCGGTGATCGAACTCGAGATCCTCGGCGACGGGCGCAGGAACTGGGATTTCGCCGCCAAGAGCACGCCCGGGCCGGGCGCCGTGACGGCGGCGGACGGGGCGGGCAAGGAGGGCGGGCAGGCGGCATCCGGCGGTTCCCAGCCGTCCGTGCGGCTGGACAATTTCACCGTCGAGAACGGGATGCTCGTTTTCCGGGACAGCCGCAAGGGCACCATCGAGCGGGTGGCGGAGATCAACGCCCGCCTGGCCGCCCAATCGCTCGACGGCCCCTTCGAAAGCTCCGGCCGGCTGGTGGCCCGCGGCATTCCGCTCCGCTACGAGGTGTCCGTGGGCAAGGTCATCGAGGAGCGCACGGTGCCCGTTACCCTGACCGTCACGGGCGCACCCGGCGGTACCGGGATACAGATCGGAGGGGCCCTGCTCAACCTCGCCAACGCACCGCGCTTCAAGGGCAAGGTGAAGGGCGAGGGGGACAAACTGTCGGACCTCATCGCCGCCGCCGGGTTGGGCGGTCCGCTGCCGGGTTTCCTCGACCAGGCCTTCGGCTTCGAAGGCACCGTGACGGCGTCCGCCTCCGGCGCCGAGTTCAAGGACTTCGCCTTGCGCCTCGGCAACACCAGGGCCACCGGCAACGTTTTGATGAAACTGGGCGACGCCGCCAACGTCACGGTCCGGGTCGCCGTCAACCACATCGACATGGACAAATGGCTTGCGCTGCCCGCCGCGACCGGCGGACCGGCGGCGGCCGGCGGGACGGGCCGCCCCAAACAAAGGGCGTCTCTGGTCCTGCGGCGGCCCGCCGCCGGGTCCACCGAGGATCGCGCGCCGGGGTTCTCCCTGCCCGCCGACATCGACGGTTCCCTGGACATCTCGGTGGAGGCCATCACCTTCAAGGGCGGGATCGTCGGCCAGGCGCGCCTGATCGCCGAGCTGACCAACGGCGAGGTCACGGTCAGCCAGCTTTCGGCCCAATTTCCGGGCGGTTCCGACGTCGCCGTGTTCGGGTTCCTCACGGCCCAGGGTGGAAAGCCCCGCTTCGAAGGCGAAGTGGAAGCCTTGGTCAGCGATTCCCGGGGGGTCCTGAGTTGGCTCGGCCATGCCATGCCGGGCGTGCCCGACGACCGCCTGCGCCGGCTTACGCTGGCCGGCAAGTTCTGGGCCACGCCCGACCGCATCGAGGCGACGGACGTGGATTTCCAGTTCGACAGTTCGCGGCTGACCGGAACGCTGAGCGCGGCGCTGGGCGGGCGCCCGGCGTTGAGCGCCGACGTGGTCCTGGACCGCATCAACCTGGATGCCTATCTGCCGCCAAGCGCCCCGGCGGCCGCGGGAGCGGCGCCGGAGGCGAAGGCGGATGGGCCGAAGAGGACGCCGGCGCCGACAGCGACCAGGCTTGCCGCCGGGCCCCCGGTCCCATCGAACGTGCTTGGCGCGTTCGACGCCACCCTCAAGGCCCGCATCAAGACGGTGGTCTACCGGGGGACCTCCATCAAGGACGTGGTGTTCGACGGTGTTCTGACGGGCGAAGCCCTGCAGGTGCGCCGACTGAGTGTCGCCAAACTGGCCGGGGCCTCGGCCACCATCAGCGGCACCCTCAAGGGACTGTCCGGGGTGCCCGAGATGGAAGCCGTGCGTTTCGACGTACGCGCCAACGATCCGTCGCGGCTGTTCAGGCTCGCCGGAATCGACTCCCCGGTGCCGCCCAAGAAGCTGGGGAAGGTGGCGTTGAAAGGCCGGGCCGACGGGTCTCTGCTGCGGCCGGTGATCGACGTGACCGTGAACGCCGCCGGGGCCGAGGTCTCCCTGGCCGGCACCGTGTCGGTCCTGCCCATCGGGCCGAGGTTCGATCTGAAGGTCACGGTCAAGCACCCGGACCTGCCGCGCCTGGTCCGCGTGTTCGGCGCCGATTACCGCACGGCCACGCCACTCGGCGGCCTCGACATCGCCGCCCAGGTGAAGGGCGACGCCTCGGCGCTGACGCTGTCGGACGTCAAGGGCAAGGTGGGGCCGGTCCCGGTGGAAGGGACGGTAACCGTGGACCTGGCCGGTCCGCGCCCGAAGATCACCGCCGACTTGAAGACCGGCGAGATCGTCGTCGATCGGTTCCTGCCGGCCCGGCGGACCGCCTCGCTTCCTGAGACGCCCGGGCGTCCCTTCGCCGCGCCGCGCCTCATCCCCGCGTCCTGGGCCGCGCCGCCTCGTCCCGCCGCCGCACCAGGCGTCGTCCGGGTTGCCGCGAGGACGGCGTCGGGCGGCGAACGCTGGTCGCCCGATCCGATCGACCTTTCGGCGCTCAAGACCTTCGATGCCGCCCTCACGTTGAACGCCGCCGCCATCACGTATCAGAAATACAGGCTCGGGAACGCGAACCTGGCGGCCACGGTGGCGGACGGCGTCCTCACCGCGGAGCGGCTGTCGGGCGTCATTTTCGGCGGCGCGCTGCAGGCCAACGCCCGGGTCGACGCGGCGTCTCTGCCCCGCATCCAGGCGGTGCTTTCGCTGAGGAACGTGGACGTGGGCGAGGCCGGGCGGGCGGTGTCGGGAAAAAGCGTCGCGTCGGGCAGGATGGACATGGATCTCAGGCTGGCCACCACCGGGCGCAGCGTCGCCGACATGGTGCGGACCCTGAGCGGCAACGGGTCGCTGGCCATGCGCGGACTGGAGGTTCAGGCGGACGCCACGGGCACGGCGCTGGCCGGCGCCTTGAATCTGGTAGCCGGGCTCAACCGGTTGGGCGACGCGCTGGGCGGCCGGAAACGGGGCAAGGGGCTGGCCGATATCACCGGCACCTTCAAGATCGAGCGGGGCGTGGCCCGGTCCGAGGACATGCGCCTGGTGTCCAACGTCGGCACCGGCCGGGCCAGGGGCAGCGTCGATCTGCCCGGCTGGCGCATCGACGTGGACGGCGAGATGCGCCTGTCGCAAAACGTCGTCACGGCGCTGCTGTCGCAGGCCACCGGGACGGCCCAGACGGCGCAGGTGGTGCCCTTCCGGATCAAGGGTCCGCTGGACGCCCCCGACGTCAAGCTCGACATGTCCAGTTTACAGGGCGTCGGACTACGCATCCCGGGCGTCGAAAAGCTGCTGCGCAAGGAGGGGATCGGCGACGTGCTGCGCGGCGTTCTCGGCGTCCCCCCGGGCGGGCAGCCCCAGGGGCAGCAACCCGCGCCGCCGCGGGTCCAGGCCCCGCCGCCGCCGCAAGACGCTCCGCCGGAGCCGCCGCCACCGCCCCCGGAGCAAAAGAAGATCCGGCCCTCGGACATCCTGAAACAGCTTTTCAAGATCCGCTGAGGGTCAGCCCCCACCGCCCCGGTTCTCGAGCACGAAGACGCGTATGGCGCTGGACAGGTTGGCCGACCGCCCGCGGTCGATCTCGGTGATCAGTCCGTTGACGGACACCCCGCGCCCGTCGGCGATCCGTTTCAGCGCCGCCCAGAAGGCGTTCTCCAGGGAAACGCTGGTGTGATGACCGGCGATGAGGACGGAACGCTTGCGCAACCGGCCGGCGTCGGAACTCATGGCGTCCTTTTTCTCTCGCTCCTGCCCTTTGCCCCGGCGCGCCGCGCCGCCTCCCAGGCGCGCCGCGCCCAGGCACACAGTTCGTCCGACTCCTCCATGACGTCGGCCGGCGCCTCGTAATAGGACATGGTGTGGGGTTTGTCCGCGAACGGCTTGAAAGGGGCCGCCCCCGCCGCCTCGAATTCGCCCCGGTTTCGCTCGTCCACCTTCAAATACAGCACGTCGTTGGCGAGGATGGCGAAGAACGTGTCGTCCAGATACAACCCGGCGCCGCCGAACATGGCCCGTGCCCGCACCCGCCCCAGGGGTTCCAGCAGATCTAGTACGTAGTCGCGGAAATCCGGGCTGACGGCCATACCCCTTGTCCCTTGCCCCGGGGCTTTATAATAGATGCTGGTACAGCAGCAGGGCGGCGAAGGCGAGCAGCACGCCGCCGGTGATGCGCGACACCCAGCGGCCGACGCCCGGGTGGCCCAGCCAGCGCCCGATGGATTCCGCCGCCCAGGCCAGCGGCGCCTGCCAAATCACGTTTACCACGACCAGAACCACCGCCAGGGTGACCAGTTGGGCCGCCACGTCGTCGCGGCCGGCGTCGACGAAATTGGGGAAAAGCGCCAGAAAAAGGAGGATCACCTTGGGGTTCAAGAGGTTGGTCAGGATGGCGTCGCGGCAAGCCTTGGCCAGGTCCGAAGAAGGGCGGCCGCCGCCGGGCCCGAAGCCGCCCGCGCCCCGGAAGCCCTGGACGCCGAGCCACGCCAGGTAGGCCGCCCCGGCCACCGCCACCAGTTTGAACAGCACCGGCGACGAGGCGATGATCAGGGAAACGCCCAGCACCGCCAGCACGGTGTGCACCATCAGGCCCAACTGCACCCCGGCCACCGCGGCGAAGCCCGCCCTCCGGCCCGAGGCCAGCGCGTAGCGCAGGATGATCATGGTGTCCGGGCCGGGCGACACCACGACCGCCGCCACGGCGATGACGAAAGCGCCAAGGGTTGCGGGCTCAACCGGCATCGACGGCCCCTTTCCCGGAATTGCCGGGGACGGCACCCCAATACCAAGGAGCGCTGATCATGACCCATAGAGATCGCGTAGGCGGCTCGTCGGGTAGGAGGAAAGTTGCCGGCGATGCGGTGCATCGTCAAAACTTTTCGACGCCCTCCGACGGGCCGCCTACGTGACCGCAAGGGCGGCATACCAAGGC
>JACZQZ010000066.1 GCA_022545455.1 Pseudomonadota bacterium | reverse complement strand
CTTTTATCGGGTGCCGGTCATGGCAGCGGCCCGCGGGCTCCTCGTGCGGGCGGATTTGCCATCCGCGGCGGATCGGAGAAGGGATTCGCCCGATGCACCCCTGAGACTTCACGCACATGTGAAGACAACTGGCCGGGCGAGCGAGGTTGCGGTGCGGTCCCAAACGGCCATTTTCAGCAGGCTGGTGAAGGATTTCATGCGCCGGGTCCCCCTGGCGGTGACGGCGGGCACCTCGTGCGCCGACGTGATCGCGGGAATGGCCGACCGGATGGCCTCCAGCGCCACCGTCACGGATCCCGAGGGACGGCCGCTCGGCATCATCACCGAGCGGGACCTGGCCCACCGGGTCGCCTTCCGGGTTCCCCCCGAGACACCGGTGGAGAAGGTCATGACGACGCCGGTCATGACCATTGCCGCCAACGAGTACCTTTATTACGCCATCGCCCGCATGCGCCGGAGGGGGTTGCGCCACATGCCGGTGGTGGATGGCGGCGGCGCCTTGACGGGCATGCTGAACCTGCACGACGCCCTGTCCACGTTTCGCCGGGCGGTGGCCAGTTCCGCCGCCATCGCCTCCACCGCTCCGGACAGTTCGCCCAGGACGTGGGCTTGGGTGAAGTCGATCTCGTGGTCGGGGTTGGCGTGGGTGGCCGTCTGCATGCCGCGGGCCAGGCTCAGCAGCGGCGCCACCAGGGCGCGGTCGAGAAAGGCCCAGGCGATGGCGAGGATCGCAACAATCGCCACCGCCACGCCGCCCCCATAAGACGACCAGGATATCGCGCGCCATTGGCCCGGCGGAACCGGCGTCGCCCAGCAGCCACAGGACGGCGCCGGCGATCGCCATGGCGAGGGCGAGGCCGGCGAAGGTGCAAATCAAGAGAACACGCAGGCCCATGGTTTCGGCGCCGATTTACCCGCTGGCCCCGGCTCCAAGGACCCGTTTCAACCGGTCGGTCGGTTCGCGGGTGGAAAACGGTTTGGTGATGTAGGCGTCGGCGCCCAGCGCCAGTCCCTTTTCCCGTTCCACCTCGCGGCCCCGGGCGGTGAGCATGATGATGTTGACGTCGTTCCACGCCGGATTGGCGCGGATGGTCTGGCACACATCGTAGCCGTCGCGCTTCGGGATCATGACGTCCAGCAGGATGAGGTCCGGCGCCGCTTCCTCGACCGCTTTCAGGGCTTCCTCGCCGTCGCGCGCCACGCGCACCTCGTACCCCGCCTCCTTGATCACGTATTCCAGCGAAAGCACGATATTGGGTTCGTCTTCGACGACCAGCACGGATTTTGCCATTCCCGTCCTCCCGGTGTTCCCAAGGAAGTGCTGGCTTCAACGACTGAAACCGTATCCTGCCACGCATCCGCCGGCGGTTTCACGTGTTCATCCAACCGCCGCCGGCCGGCGCGTTGCCATGGCGGCGGCGAACGGGGTACAAACGGGGCCGCCTATCCGGAGACAGCCGTGGCCGCCCACCAATACGTCTATGTGATGAAGCACCTGACCCGGAGCTTTCCCGGGGGGCGCGAGGTCCTGCAGGGGATCACGCTGTCCTTTCTGCCCGGCGCCAAGATCGGCGTGCTAGGGGTGAACGGCGCGGGCAAGTCGACGTTGCTCAAGATCATGGCCGGCCTGGACACGGATTTCGGCGGCGAGGCGTGGGCCGCCGAAGGCGTGCGCGTGGGATACCTGGAACAGGAGCCCGGGCTGGACGCGTCCAAGGACGTGGAAGGCAACATCATGGAGGGGCTGGGCGAAACCAAGGCGCTGCTCGACCGCTTCAACGAGATCAGCGCCCGTTTCGCCGAGCCCATGGACGACGACGCGATGACCGCCTTGCTGGCCGAACAGGGGGAGCTGCAGGAACGCATAGACGCCGCCCGCGGCTGGGAGCTGGAGCGCACCCTGGAGGTCGCCATGGACGCCTTGCGCTGTCCGCCCGGGGACGCCGACGTGACCACGATCTCCGGCGGCGAGAGGCGCCGGGTGGCGCTGTGCCGGCTGCTGCTCGAGCGTCCCGGTATCCTGCTCCTGGACGAGCCCACCAACCACCTGGACGCGGAGTCCGTGGCCTGGCTGGAACGCTTCCTCCAGGAGTACGAGGGCACGGTAATGATCGTCACCCACGACCGCTACTTCCTCGACAACGTCACGGGGTGGATCCTGGAACTGGACCGTGGCCGCGGCATCCCCTACGAGGGCAACTACTCCTCGTGGCTGGAACAGAAACAAAAACGCCTGGCCCAGGAGGAAAGTCAGGAGAGCGCCCGCCAACGGATCCTCAAGCGCGAACTGGAATGGATCCGGTCTTCGCCCCGCGCCCGCCAGGCCAAGGGCAAGGCGCGAATCACGGCCTACGAGTCCCTGCTCGCCGAGGCCGCGGAGCAGCAGCTGGGAACCGCCCAGATCGTCATTCCGCCGGGTCCCCGGCTCGGCGACCTGGCGATCGAGGCCGAGCATCTGCGCAAGGGGTACGGCGAGACGCTGCTGATCGAGGACCTGAGCTTCCGCCTGCCGCCCGGCGGCATCGTCGGCGTCATCGGCCCCAACGGCGCCGGCAAGACGACCCTGTTGCGCATGATCACCGGCGCCGAACGGCCCGACGGCGGCACCTTGCGCATGGGCGAGACCGTGGTGCTGGGCTATGTGGACCAGTCGCGGGACGCCCTCGATCCCGCCAAGGCCGTGTGGGAGGAAATCAGCGGCGGCAAGGACGAGGTGGAACTGGGCCGGCGCAAGATGCAGAGCCGGGCGTACGTCGCCCAGTTCAACTTCAAGGGGGCGGACCAGCAGAAGAAAGTGGGGCAGCTGTCCGGAGGCGAGCGCAACCGGGTGCACCTGGCCAAGATGCTAATGGCGGGCGCCAACGTGCTGCTTCTCGACGAACCCACCAATGATCTGGACGTGGAAACCCTGAGGGCGCTGGAGGACGCACTGATTGCCTTCGCCGGCTGCGTGGTGGCGGTCAGCCATGACCGCTGGTTCCTGGACCGACTGGCCACCCACATCATCGCCTTCGAGGGCGACAGCCAGGTGGTCTGGTTCGAGGGCAACTACGCCGACTACGAGGCCGACCACCGGCGCCGCGTCGGCGCCGACGCCGACCAGCCCCGGCGCATCAAGTACAAGCGCCTGCAGCACGGTTGATCCCCGCGCCGCCGATGCGCGGTCGCGGGTTCACGCAAGCAAGTACCTAAGGACCCGCGGCGGTGGCTTCCCGGTACACCCGCCGGGCCCAGCCGCGCAGGCCCCTTTCGCCGCGGCCGTTCCCGGCGCCGCCCTGCAGCCAGTCGCGGACGGGGATGGAAAACCCGCTCTTCGGCCGCGCCAGCACGGCCCCGGGCAGGGGCGTCGCCGGGGTCCGCGCCATGGCCCCCTTGTCGGGTCCGCCGGGCCGGCCCACATGGGGAGCGAGCGAACGGAACAGTCGGGCGTCGACGAAGGGCACCCGTATCTCCAGGGAATGGGCCATGCCGGCCCAGTCGGCGTCGCGCAGCAACTGGTTCCGCATGTACCAGGCCATCTCCAGGGCCGCCACCTTGCGCCGGGGCCCGGAGACGCGCGATGCGCAGTCCTCGAGCCGGACCAGGGGCTGCAGGGCCCGCCAGCCCTCGCGCGCCATGTCGGGCTCCAGCACGTCGGCCAGTTCCCAGGGCATGAACAGGCCCCGGCGGAGCAGGTAGGCGTCGCCATACGTCGTCCCGTATTCGAGCAGCCCGGCCAACTTGGGCGAGGTCAGGCGCTTCGCCACCGGCGCCGAAACGACACGCACCCCCCGGCCCAGGGCGCGCAGGCCCGGCAACCGGCCGAGGGCGCCGACCAGGGCCGGGATCTGGCGGAAGCTGTCGTAGCCGCCGAACAGCTCGTCGCCGCCCAGGCCCGACATGGCCACCTTGAGACCGAGCGAAGCCGCGGCCTTGGCGACGAAATAGACGTTGACGCCGTCGATGGTGGGCTGGTCCATGGCCGCGAACACGTCCGCGAGGTGGTCGCGGAACGCCGCCCCGGCGACCCATTCCGTGCGGTGGCGGGTGCCGTACGTCCGCGCCACCTCTTCGGCCAGGGGCGTTTCGTCCCGGGGACCGCCCCGGAATTCCTCGAAACCCAGGGTCATGGTGTCCAGGTTCGCTCCGTGGCACTCCGACGCCAGGCCGACGATGGTCGCCGAATCCAGGCCCGCGGAAAGAAACACGCCCACGGGCACGTCGGCCACCAGGTGATGGCGCACGCTGTCCGAGAGCGCCGCCCGCAGGTCCGCCGGAGGCCCGTCCGCACTTTCGGCAAACGCCGCCGCGACGTCGAAGTAGCGGTCCATGCGCCGGGTGCCCGCGGCATCCACCCACAGGGTGTGGCCCGCCGGCAGGGCGCGGACGGCCCGGTAAAGCGTGTGGGGCTCCGGCACATAGCCGAACAGGAAGAATCCCACGTGCCCGGCCGCATCCGCCGCGCCATCCACCCGGCCGCCGCCGAGCAGCGCCTTGACCTGGGAGGCGACGCGGAGGGTCTTGCCGTCGTCGGCGTAATACAGGGGCTTGATGCCGAAGGGATCGCGCGCCAGGAGCAGGCCCTGCTTCGCCTCGTCCCACAGGGCAAACGCATACATGCCGCGCAGCTCGTGCACCATGTCGGCGCCCAGGGCGTCGTACAGGTGCAAAAGCACTTCCGTGTCCGACTCGGTAGTGAAGACGCGGCCCTGGGATTCCAGGCCCTCGCGCAAGGCGCGGAAGTTATAGATCTCGCCGTTATAGGTGATGCGGTAGCGCCCGTTTGCGAAGTCCATGGGCTGGGCCGCGTCCTCGCTGAGGTCGATGATGGCGAGGCGCCGATGCGCCAGCCCGACGCGGCCGTCGGCGGCGATCCATGCGCCCTCGCCGTCGGGGCCGCGGGCGCGCATGGCCTCGCGAATCGCCACCAGCTCGGCCCTCTCCACGTCGGCGGCGTCCGGGCGGTAGGCGAATATGGCGGCGATCCCGCACATGGCAGGGGTTATACCAAGGGGCGCTGATCATGACCCATAGAGACGGCTTACCAAGGTTTTCGGCCCTAAGCGTGCGCCGTGGCGATGCGGGGCATCGCGAAGCGTGCGCGACGCCGTCCGAAAGCCTTGGTAAGCCGCCGTTGCGGTCGCGTATGCGGCCCGTCGGAGGGCGTCGAAAAGTTTTGACGATGCACCGCATCGCCGGCGACTTTCCTCCTGCCCGACGAGCCGCCTACGCGATCTCTATGAGTCATGATCAGCGCTCCTTGGTATTAGTACCTTCCTTTGCACCCCCGGCGCAAATCAGGGTACAAAGGGCGCCATGAAGCAGGTCATCCAGAGCCCCCGCACGGGCAAGCTGGCGGTGCGCGAGGTGCCCGCGCCCAAGGTGACGGCGGGCCATGTCCTGGTGCGCACGCGGGCGTCGCTGATCTCGGCGGGTACCGAACGCATGTCGGTGGAGTTCGCCCGCAAAAGCCTGGCCGGCAAGGCCAAGGCGCGCCCCGATCTGGCCAGGCAGGTCCTCGCCAAGGCGCGCCGCGACGGCCTCAGGGCGACCTGGAACGCGGTGTTGGCGCGGCTCGATGAGCCCATGCCGCTGGGCTACTCGGCGGCCGGCGAGGTGGTCGCCGCGGGCGCCGGGCTGGAGGGGGTCTTCCGGGTCGGTGAGCGGGTCGCCGTGGCCGGCGCGGGCCTGGCCAACCACGCCGAGCTCAACGTGGTGCCGCGCGCCCTCGTGGCGCCCGTTCCCGACGACGTGCCCGACGAGGAAGCCTGTTTCGCGACCCTGGCCGCCATCTCGCTTCACGCCGTGCGCACACTGGGCCCCGGTCTCGGCGACGTGGTCGCGGTGCTCGGCGTCGGTCTGGTCGGCCAGCTGGCGGTGCAGCTTTTGACCCTCTCAGGGGCCAGGGCCGTGGCCCTGGACTACAATCCCGGGCGCCTGGACCTGGCCCGGCGCATGGGCGCCCAGGCCGCCCTCGACCTGGCCGACGGCGGCGTCGCGGAGGCGGTCTCGGCGTTGACCGCCGGAGTGGGGTGCGACGGCATCCTCATCGCCGCCGCCACCGACTCCAGCGAACCCCTGGCCACGGCCGCGGCCATCGCCCGCGACCGGGCGCGGGTGTGCATGGTGGGCGACACGGGAACCGCGTTTCCGCGCCGGGAATTCATGCAAAAAGAATTGAACCTGGTGGTCTCGCGCTCCTACGGCCCGGGCCGCTACGACGAAGACTTCGAAGGCCGCGGCGTGAAGTATCCGGCCGGCTTCGTGCGCTGGACGGAAACGGAGAACCTGGCCGAGTGCGTGCGCCTGATGTCGCCGGCTCTCGCCCGGCGGCTCGACGTGGCGCCGCTGATCACCCACCGCTTTCCCCTGGACGAGGCGGAGGCGGCCTACGCCATGGTCACCGGCGCCAGCGAGCCCCACCTGGGCGTGGTGCTGACCTATGGCGGCGATTCCGCGGACGCGGCGGATGCTGGCGCACCGGCCGGCGCGCGGGATCCGTCCTTCCCGGCGACGGCGGCGGGCCCGGCGGGCAAGGGGTGCGTTCTCGGGGTCATCGGGGCCGGCAACTTTGCCCGCACCGTGCTGCTGCCGGAACTGAAGAAACTGGCCGGCGTCCGTCTTCACACGGTGGTCACCCGGCGCGGCGCGTCCGCCGAGAAAACCCGGCAGACCTTCGGCTTCGCCCATGCCGGCGCCGACGAGGCGGCGGTCCTGGAAAACCCCGATATCAATGCCGTTCTCATCGCCACCCGCCACGACAGCCACGCCGAACTGACGGCCCGCGCCCTGGAGGCGGACAAGGCGGTGCTGGTGGAGAAGCCGCTGGGCCTTGACCGCCAACAGATCAACCGGGTGATCGAGGCCCGCAACGGCTCGGCCGCCTTTTTCCAGGTCGGCTTCAACCGCCGCTTCGCGCCCCTGGCGGTCACCGTGCGCGACCGGCTTCGGGGGACGGCGGGGCCCAGGTTCGTGCTTCTCCGGGTCAACGCCGGCAGCATGGCGGCCGACCACTGGGTCCGCGCATCCGACGAGGGCGGCGGACGGATCCTTGGCGAGGTCTGCCACTTCGTCGACCTGGCGCGCTTTCTCATCGGCGCCCCCATCGCGTCGGTGCTGGCGGATACCGGCGAGGCCACGGGAGGTATCAGCGACGACGTGACCGTGACCCTGCGCTTCGCCGACGGCAGCCTGGCCACGGTGGCCTATACGGCCCTCGGCGACATGGCTTTCGGCAAGGAACGGATCGAGGCCTACGCGGGCGGCGCCGTGTTCACCATCGACGACTTCCGCACGCTGGTGGTCGCCGAGGACGGCCGCGTCGCCTCGCACGGGAGCCGCCGGCGCCAGGACAAGGGCTTCACGGGGGCGCTCAAGGCCTTCGTCGGCGCCGTGGCCGCCGGCGGACCGGCGCCCGTGGACGAGGCGGAAGTGGTGGAAACCAGCTTCGCCACCATCGCCGTCCTGGAATCCCTGCGGGCGGGAACGCGGATCGATTTGTAGGGAGCGGGGGACCGGCGCTTATTTTTTCAGGGCTTCGCCCCGCACCCCATGATAAAAAGGGGAGCCGGGGGGCGGCGCCCCGCACCGGGGGCGAAATCCGTCCTCGAAGCCGAAGGAATCGCCATGGATCTCGACGCGTATTTCTCGTCGGAGATGGACGAACACGAACAGGTGCTCGGCGCCACCCGCGAGGCCTTGCGCGAGCCGTTCGCGCGGCTGGTCGCGGTGTGCCTGAAGGCGGTGCGAAACGGCAACAAGATCGTCTTCTTCGGCAACGGCGGCAGCGCCGCCGACGCCCAGCACCTGGCCACCGAGCTTGCCGTGCGCTACGAGCGGGACCGCGCCCCCATCGCGGCGCTGGCGCTGACCACCGACACCTCGATGTTGACCGCGATCGGCAACGACTACGGTTTCGACGACCTGTTCGCGCGCCAGGTCGAGGCCCTTTGCCGCCCCGGCGACGTGGTCATCGGGATTTCCACCTCCGGCAACAGCGAGAATGTCATCCGGGCGCTGGAGGCGGCGCGCAAGCTGGATGCCGTGGCGGCGGGCTTCGGCGGCCGCGACGGCGGCCGGATGCGCGGCCTCGCCGATCCCTTGTTGGTGGTGCCGTCCGACGACACCGCCCGCATCCAGGAGATGCACATCACGCTCGGCCACATGCTGTGCGGGGCGCTGGAGACGGAGCTGTCGCCGCCATGACCGACCCGCCGCGCCGGAGCGCCAGCGAGGCGGGCCGCTCGGCCTTGGTGCCCCTGGTCGAGGCGCTGAGCGGGGCCCGGGTCCTGTGTCTCGGCGATCTCATGCTGGACCGCTTCGTCCATGGCGAGGTCGACCGCATCTCGCCCGAGGCCCCGATCCCCGTCCTTCGGGTGACCGGCGAGTCCGCCATGCTGGGCGGCGCCGGCAACATGGTGCGCAACCTGGCGGCGCTGGGGGGCCGGGTCCGCTTCATCGCCGTCGTCGGCGACGATCCGCCCGCCGGCCAGATCAGGGCGTTGCTGGACGAGCACGAGGGCGTGGAGGCCACCCTGGTCGTCGACGGGTCCCGCCAGACCTCGGTCAAGACCCGCTTCATCGCCGGCACCCAGCAGATGATGCGGGCCGACCGCGAGACCACGGCGGCGGTGGAGACACCGGTCGCCGGTCAAATCCTCGACGCCGCCACCCAGGCCTTGCCCGAATGCGCCGTCGTGGTGCTGTCGGACTACGGCAAGGGGGTGCTTGGCGCCGACGTGGCGGGGGCGGTCATCGCCGCCGCCCGCAGCGCCGGCAAGCCCGTCGTCGTCGATCCCAAGGGGGCCGATTATTCGCGCTACCGCGGCGCCAGCCTTCTCACGCCGAACCGCCGCGAGCTCGGCGAGGCCGCCCGCATGCCCGTCGGCAGCGACGACGAAATCGCCGCCGCGGCGCGGGCCCTGATCGCCGAATGCGGCGTCGATGCGGTGCTCGTCACCCGCAGCCGCGACGGCATGACCCTGGTCACGGGCGAGGGTGAGGTGACCCACCTGGAGGCCGAGGCCCGCGAGGTGTTCGATGTCTCGGGCGCCGGCGACACCGTGGTGGCGACCCTGGCCGCCGCGTTGAGCGTCGGGGCGGACCTGACCAGCGCCGCGGCGCTGGCCAACGTCGCCGCCGGCATCGTGATCGGCAAGGTGGGCACGGCCGTGGCCTACGCCGACGACGTGATCAGCGCGCTGCATCACCAGGAACTCACCAGCGCCGAGGCCAAGGTGGTGGCGCTGGGCCCGGCCCTGGACCGTATCGATGTGTGGCGCCGCGGCGACCTGAAGGTGGGCTTCACCAACGGCTGCTTCGACCTCCTGCACCCCGGCCACGTGTCCCTGCTGTCCCAGGCCAGGCAGGCCTGCGACCGGCTGGTGGTGGGATTGAACAACGACGCATCGACCGGGCGCCTCAAGGGGCCGGACCGCCCGATCCAGACCGAGGCGGCCCGCGCCGCGGTGCTGGCCTCGCTGGCGACGGTGGACCTGGTCGTGATCTTCTCCGAGGACACGCCGCTGGATTTGATCGAGGCGATCCGCCCCGACGTCCTGGTCAAGGGCGCCGACTACGCGTTGGACGCGGTGGTCGGCGCCGACGTGGTGCAGGGCTACGGCGGCCGCGTCCTGCTGGTCGACCTGGAACCGGGCCACAGCACCACCGCCACCATCGCCCGCATGGCAAGATAGGGCGCACGGCCCCGAAGGACGGATCAGCCTTCGCCGCCGCCGAGGTCGGAGAGCGGGCTGCCCGGCAGGCCCTGGCCGGGGTCCGGGCGCGATTCCAGACCCGGCAGGGGGCGCGCCGGCACCCGTTGGTGGGCGGCGGACATGAAGTCCTTCCACAGCCTTGCCGGCAGGCCGCCGCCGGTGACCTTGCGCATGGGCCGCCCGTCGTCGTTGCCCATCCACACGCCGGTGACCAGATGGGCGCTGTATCCGACGAACCAGGCGTCGCGGAAGTTCTGGCTGGTGCCGGTCTTGCCGGCGACGGGCCGCGACAGCCGCGCGGCGCGCCCGGTGCCCGACGTAATGGCGTCCGAGAGCATGGCGTTCATGGCCGCCACGTGTCCGGGCTTCACCACCCGGCCGGGACCGGAGCCGGCGCGCGCATACAGCACGCGGCCGCCGGTATCGCGGATCGCCTCGATCCCGTAGGCCCAGATGCCGATGCCGCCGTTGGCGAACGGCGCATAGGCCGCGGTCAGCTCGATCAGGCTGACCTCGGCGGCGCCGAGCGCCAGGCTGGGCGTCGGCTTGAGCCGGGCGGTCAGCCCTAAGCGCCGCGCCACGTCGACGACCCGGTCCCGGCCCGCCCGTTCCGCCACCTTGACCGCGACGGTGTTGATGGACTGGGCCAGGGCCTGGCCCAGGGTGACCCGCCCGCGATACCCGCCGCCGAAGTTCCGCGGACGCCAGTCCCCCACCGCCACCGGGGCGTCGGTGAAGGGCGACTCGGGCACCAGGCCCGCCTCCAGCCCGGCCAGGAAGACAAAGGGCTTGAAGGCCGAACCCGGCTGGCGCAGGGCCTGGGTGGCGCGGTTGAACTGGCTCAGGCCGTAGTCGCGCCCCCCGACCATGGCGCGCACGGCGCCGTCGGGCGCCATCGCCACCAGGGCCGCCTGGGAAACGCCGGCCGCCCGTCCGGCGCCCCCGAGCAGGGTCCCGATGCGGGCCTCGGCCAGGCGCTGCAGGCGCGCATCCAGGGTCGTCGTCACGGTGATGTCGCGGTCGCCGGGGGAGACGTAGCTGGCCACCTGCTCCACCACCCAGTCGGCGAAATGGCGGCCCATGCGCCCCTTCCCGGAGCCGGCGAGGCGGACCTTGCGGGCCTTGGCGGCGCGCGCCCGGGCCGGCGACAGGTAGCCGGCGGCGACCATGTTGGCCAGCACCTGGGCGGTGCGTTTCGCCGCGCGGCGCGGGTTGGCGAACGGGTTGTCCCGGGACGGCGCCTTGAGAAGCCCGGCCAGCATGGCGGCCTCGTAGGTGGAAACATGGCGGGCCGACTTGGCGAAGTACCGGCGCGCCGCCGCCTCGACGCCGAAGGCGCCGGCGCCCAGATAGACCCGGTTGAGATAGACCGTGAGGATCTGCGTCTTGGCGAACCTGTGCTCCAGCCACAGCGCCAGCAACAGCTCCTGGATCTTGCGTTTGAGGGTGCGCCTGGGCGTCAGGAACAGGTTCTTCGCCACCTGCTGGGTGATGGTGCTGCCGCCCTGGACGATGGCGCCGGCGCGCAGGTTGGCGAAAGCGGCGCGCGCCAGGCCGATCACGTCGAGCCCGAAATGGCTGTAGAAGCGCCGGTCCTCGGTGGCCAACACGGCCTGGGGCAGGGCCGGCGGCAGGTCTTCGAGGCGCACCGGCGTGCCGTAGAGGTCGCCGAGTTTGGCCAGGACCGAGCCGTCGGCGGCGACGATGGTCACCGTCGGCCGGCGCGAGGCGGCCAGCGCCCGGTCCACGTCGGGCAGGTCGTAGGCGTACCACGCGACCATGGCGCCGAGGCCGACGATCCCCCACACGGCCATGGTCGCCGCCCACCTGGCGGCCGCACCCAGCCACGTCCGCCGGCGCGCCCGGCGCGCCGCCTTCCGCTCCCAAGGGCGGCCCGAGGTGGGCCGGCGCCGTTTGGCTCCGGCCCCGCGGGCCGCCCGTCCGGTCCCCCGCCCTGCTCTCGCCATGGGACCGATTGTCGGACGGCTACGGTTAGAATTGGGTTAATGGCCGGCGCTATCCTTTGTTGTCCGGATAAGGCGCCGCCGGTACCGGGCGCCGCTGGGCGGGGTTTCCAAGGCGCCATGGGCCCGCACCCCACTCCGTGCCTCGCGACCGCCGCGAAAACCTGATATCACGGGGTCGCTCACGCCGCCCTCCCAATCTCGCCGACCTTCCTTCGCCGGCCGACCCGTCCTCCGCAGCAGCGGCAGGCCGGCCTCCGTAGCCGACCTGCCTTCGCCGAAGCGACCTGCCCTCCGTACGACTTCGGGAGGTGGGAACTCCAGCTTCGCGCAGGCGGGTGTCGGGGCGCGGCTGCGGGGGCGTATGCAAAAGCTTGAGCAACAGATCGTCTCTGCTCCTCTCAGTTTTTTTCCTGCCCCAGGAGTCAGTTGACGCCCTGCAATTTTTTGCACCCCTCATAGATGTACCGCAGAAACTCGCGGGCATCAGAGAAATAGTTCAAATATGCGGCTCTAACATGCGCAAAAGTCTCGCCCGCGACGAGCACAAAATCATCTTTTGGGGTTGCGTTATTAAAAAGGTCGCGCCTTTCAAGCTCGAAGTATCTCTTTTCCGCTTCGGTTGAGCTCGTAAACTCATGAATTATAAGGCCGGAATCTTCTGATAACTGAAGAATAATGCTTTTTGCATCCCTGCCGAGGCCATCGAAAAAATGCAGGGAAGTTAGAAGAGTGGTTAAATTCGTCTCAACCTCCACATCCTTAAATTTCTCAACTAGCTCTGAATCAGAAAATTTTGGATAGCACGAGGTGCGGGTCTCAAATGCTCGTGCAATTATCTCGCTCGCCAATCGGAAATATTCTATATGGCGTGGATCACCGCGTCCAAACTTCGGCTCGCTACCCGTCATCTGAGTTACAAGCTCGCTGGCAGTCGCCCACGCGTGTTGGAACCCGGTCCTATACTGCAACTCAATCATAAGGCCGTTTTAAACCGCCCCCCTCGGTGATCTTGCGTCGTATGCATAAATATCGTGGATACCGCGATATCCGGAATTTTTGGGGTGCTTTATATAATCATACTTATCGAGGCTATTTTTCCTTCTATGGCGGAACTTCGACTCATGAAATACAGTACGAAAAGCATATAGAGAATCAATGTCGCTAAATATCATTCGACACCCAGCGACATCATCCATCCGAGCAAGTCGCATGCCGCTTTCTCGGAAAAGCTTATCAACGATTGTCATACGCCTTTTTAGGCGCTGGGCGACAACAATGCCCCTTCCTCTGGTTTTGTAGCGAATGATGGTCTGAAAATTATTCAGAACTTTGTTGTGTGCCGCTCTCCATACATTAAGGATGTGAACATCATCGAAAGTTAGCGAATCGTTTCTAATTGCATCGCCAGCACGATTGACGCGCCCATTAGATTCCCACGGCGGCGGGAACCTGATCATTTTAGGCGATGCCATGACTTCGATCCCCGCCATATCAATGAGGCTTGAACACTCAAGCCATCGGCGGAGGGCATCAATAACACGGTCTTCGGTTGTGGGATAAAAAGTATCCGGCCCGCCTATGGCTGTGCCGATTATAACATAATTCATCAATCGGGCCTCAATTTGAGATAGGCCGGGATGATTTCCGCACTATCTCATATACGGTGCGTCAACCGGATAGTTCCCGAAGAACGGGAGCGTTTTTTCCTTCGTTCGCGCCTGCTCGACGATGAAAATCACGCCATCGATGGGCTTTTGAATGTGATCGTTGTTTCCCTATCGGCGGCACCATCCGCGCCGCGCGTTTGCACTTTTACCGCGATCGTGCTATATTTTGTTTTGCCCGGTGCGGTTTCGGACGTTAGCTTCGGGGACATTCGAAAGGATGGGCACCGAGGCGCCGGGCACTTCATTTTTCCCTGATCCACATATTGAAGAACGAAAGGGTGCTTTGTTCTGTCCGCGCCTGCTCGACGACGGCAACCACGCCGTCAACGGCCTTCCCAGATGTAACCGTTGTTCCCCTTATTGGCGGCCGCATCCGCGCCCGCCTCGTTTGCAATATTGCCGCGATCATGTTATATTTTATCTTGCCCGGTCAGTTTCGGACGTACCGCGGGGGGTCTCCTGCAAGGGAGGGCATCCGTGACCGGGCGCTTTATTTTGCCTGCTCAATCCACATCGTAAAAAATGACAGGTTTTTTTGTTTGGTCCTTATCTGCTGGACGACGTAGACAACGCCGTCCACGGCCTTTTTAAATTCGATTGTTATTCCTTTTTTCATGCCCCGAACATCGGTTATGGCGTCGTAGTTCTTGATCACGTCTAGGTAGACTGACACCGCCTCGGGACTGATGGGTATCTGGTCTGTGTTCTCCTCTTTGCCCGGCCCGTGACGGCCGAAGGCATGACCCAACTGTCCGGTGTCGATGGCATAACGCAGGCCCGCGACATCGACGCCGGCGTCCTTTTGTAGGCGGGCGGTGTCCTTTTTCACCCGTGCCGCCCATGCATCATCCACCTTGTCCAGGTTAAGTTGCGCAACGTGTTGCGAACTCGGGAGCAGTCCACCGCTTTTCCACGCCTCGACGAAGCTCTGAATGGCCTCGATGTTGCCCGCGCCCGGGCGCAGGTCGTCGGGCACAAGCTCGACTTTCTTCGTTTCCTTCTTTCCGGCCCGGATCCGTTCCTCGTTCAGTTCTTGAAATTTCCGTCGCACGGCGGCGCTGACGACCTCTGTGGCGACGGGAACAATGTCCTTGGCCAAGCCGCCGGTGTCCCGGCCCTTGCCTTGCCTGCCCGCGCCCTTTCCGGCGCGCCGTCTCTGGTCCAGTATCTTTTTTTGGATACGGCGGCCGGCCTTGCGCGCTAGCTGCTCGACCAATTTGCCCACCGTGCCCTTGGCCCCTTCGCGCGCCGCCTCCTGTCCTCCTTTTCCTCCCAACAGATTGCCGAGGGACCTTAGAATCCTGAGAAGCACGTTAATGTTCGCCATGACGAGCGGCTCGTCTTCGGCGTCGGCTCCGGCCTCCTGCCTGCCGGTTTCGGCGAGGTCCAGCACCTCTTCGCTCAACGCTGCGATGCGCTCGATGAACTCGTCCTCGGTCATTCCCGGCGGCAGGCTGATGTTCTGGCCGGGCGCGACTTCGTCCCCGCCGGGCACGCCTGATTCGCCGCCGCCTTCCAGCCGGTCCTCGCCGCCGATTAATGTGTCGTCGCCCTCGTCGCCAGTGGGTTGATCGTCTCCCGCGCCGGTCACGTCCTCGTCGTCGGACCCCGAAAGCCGAATCTCCTCGATGGCGCCGTTGGCGAAGGCGGCGGCGCGGCGGACGGACTCGTCCTTGCGGCCGGTCTGGCGGAAAAACCGGACGCCCAGGTCCTCGGCCGCGGAGCGGATGGCCTCGATGGCTTCCGCCGTTTCGCCGCCGGGTTGGCCGGTGGAGGCCGCGTCCGCCGCCGCATCGCGCACGTCGTCCCGGATCTCCCGGGTCTTGGCCGCGTCCTTTTCCACCTCGGCCCCGCCCGCCTCGATGGCCTCGGCGAGGGTGCGGGCCAGGGCGGGGTTGTCACGCGCCCCGGCCAGCGCCCTATAGCGGGGATCGAGGCCGGCTTCGGAGAGCTCCTTCATGGCGCGGCCGAACAGGGGACCGTAAAGGTCCTGCACTTCGGCGACCCTGGCCGCCCTGTCCTCGACGGCGGCCGACTGCACCCGACCGGCCAGCGCCCCGGCCTCGGCCCGGGTCAGCAGGCGGACGCGGTCCTCCGGCATTCCGATGTCGGCCTGCATGGCCAT
>JACZQZ010000065.1 GCA_022545455.1 Pseudomonadota bacterium | reverse complement strand
GAACCGACCGCGCCTATCCGCTCGACGTGGTGGCCGGGCCATGTGGGCGGGGTTCGATTCAACGGTCGGGAAGCCCCGTCGAAGTGCTTCGTTGTAGAGCGTCTTCACGAGTGCGAGAGTCCGATTAGCCATCGTGGGCGCACGGTCTGCGATCCGTTCCACGAGTTGCCCGACCGTTGGTATGAAGCCGTTGGAGTAGAACGGGTCCGTGGCAAACCGGTAGCCCCCGGCCCGGAACCGCTCGAACACGCCCTGCCGGGCGCCGGCGTCTCCGACCGAGCCGATGCCGTTGACAAGGCGGACCGAATCGGGGGCGTGTTCCAGCACCACCTCGTCGCCGCCCAGCATGGGCACGCCCAGGCAGTCGGCGTCCCTGCCGGCGTCCGCGTCGGTGCGGCCGATGATCTCGATTTTGCACCTGTGCAGGGCCTCGATGACCACCTGGGCGTGGCCGCCGCCGCCGATCACGATCACCGGCAAGGTCAACGTGTCACCGGCGCCCCGGCCGGGATGTCGTCATCGGCCCGCCCCTCCAGCCACTCCCAGTATTCCATGGGCGAGACCCCGGCGCCGGGCCTCCTGGCGCCCAGGTTGTCCTCGGTGAACCGCTCGCCGGCGCCGATGGGGCCGAGCGCCACCAGGCTCCTGCGCACCACGTCGCGGTTTTTCATCTCCGAGGGCATCGGCGCCTTGACACCGTCGCCGAGCGCCCGTTCCACGGTGCGGATGGCGCCAACCATGTCCTTGAATTCGTCCGGCTCCAGCGAGGCCCGGTGATCGGGCCCGGGAAGCGAGCGGTCCAGGGTAAGATGCTTCTCGATGATCGCGGCGCCCAGGGCCGCGGCGGCGATGGGGACGACGATGCCCGCCGTGTGGTCGGACAGGCCCACCCCCAGGCCGAAGGCGTCGTGCATCGCGTCCATGGCCCTCAAATTCGCCTCCGATGCCGGTGCCGGGTATTCGCTCGTGCACTGCAGCAGCACGACCCTTTCGCGCAGCGCCTCCCGCCCGGCCGCCGAATCGAAGGCGGCGCGGAAAGCGCGCCTGGACGGGGCGGCATGGCTTTCGCTGAAGCCGAAGGCAAGAACGCCCAGGGCGTCCTCCACCTCGCCGAGCGTGCTCATGCCCGTCGACAGCACGATATCGCGGCCGCGCCGCGCCGCCTCGAGCAGCAGCGGGCCGTTGGTAATTTCGCCCGAGGCGATTTTCAGGGTCTTCAGGCCCAGTTCCTCGACCAGGAAGCGAAGGCTTTCCCGGTCGAACGGGGTGGAGAGAAACGCGATCTCCCGACGCCGGCAGTGTTCGGCAAGGTGGCGATGGGTGGCCGGCGAGAGCTCCAGCCGTTTGAGCATGGCCAGCTGGGATTCGCCGGCATCGGTGGCCGCCTTCTGGTAGGCCGCCTTGGGCGCCGCCTCGGTGACCAGGGCTTCCGCCCTGAAGGTCTGGAACTTGACGGCATCGGCGCCGGCGTCGGCGGCGGCATCGATCAGACGCCGGGCCATGTCCGGGTCGCCGTTGTGATTGACGCCCGCTTCGGCGATGACGTAGACGCGTGAGTCCGGGGACGCTGTCATGCGCAGTCGACCTCGGGCAGGTCGTGGAACCGTTTGACCTGGATGCCGGCCAACGGAAAGTCCTTGAGAACCGTCTTGATCCGCCGGGAGGCCCCCCCGGCGGCGTACGGGCCGGGCGCGGCCCACGCGGTGTCGGCGAAATCCGGGTGCAGCACCCTGAGGATGGCCGCGGCGATGGCGTCGCGCATCTCGGCGCAATCGACCACGGAGGGGCCCCTCAGCCGGCCGCGCTGACGGTCGCCGATGTTGACCGTCGGTACCTTGAGCGCCGGCGCCTCGATGAGCCCGCTGGAGGAGTTGCCGATCACGGCCCGGCAGTGCTTCACCGCGCTCAGGTACCCCACGTGCCCCAGCGACGTGCGCAGCGCCACCCGGTCGGGCTGCCGGGCGGCATAGTCGGCCATCAGTTTCCGCACCCGCTCGTGGCCGGGGTCGGCGTTGACGCCGGTGATCAGGATGCGGTGATCGGCAAAGCCGTCCACGGCGGCCAGCAGTTCGCCGACGCCGACGCCGGGATCGGCGTCGCTCAGGGTCGCCGGATGATAGGTGACGACGAAATACCGCTCCCCGAGATCGAAGCCGAGGAACTTCTCCAGCGCCTCGAGGTCGAGAAGCTCCAGGCGGTCTATGTGGTCGAGGCCGGGCGCGCCCACGGTGAACACCCGTTCGGGCGCTTCCCCCAGTTGGATGACCCGGCGGCGGTAGGGCTCCGCGCTGACGAAATGAAGGTGCGCCATCTTGGTGACCGCATGGCGGATGGCCTCGTCCATCGCGCCTTCCGTTCTTTCGCCCCCGTGGATGTGGGCGATGGGGATGCGCAGGACCATGGCCGCCTGCGCCGCGGACAGGGTCTCGTAGCGGTCGCCGAGAAGGACGACGATGTGCGGCTTGATGCGGGCCAGGGCCTCGGCCAGGCCGATGGTTCCCCGTCCCATGGACGTGGCGACGGCCGTCGGCGTATCGCCGGCCAAATGCATGTCCACGGTGGCGTCGATGGTAAAACCGTCCTCTTCGATGGCCCGATGGGTGAGGCCGAACCGGGGCGCCAGGTGCGCGCCCGTCACCACCAGGCGCAGTTGCAGGTCGGGATCGTCTTCGATTTCCCTGAGCAACCAGAACAGGTGGCCGTATTCGGCGCGGCTGCCGGTGACCACGCAGATGGTGCGCTCAGCCATGGGCCGGTGCCGCCAGACGGGGGCTCGAGGGCAGGGCGATCAGCCGGCGGTACAGGTCCTCGGCCGTGCCCAGGTCCATGCGCGGGCAGTGTTCATACATTTTCAGCCGGTGCATGGGCGTCCACGCCGGGCGCGCCGTGATGCCGCCGTCGTCGCACGCCGCGAGCACGGCATCGCGCCGGTCCGCCAACCCGGGATCGAGCAGCACCGCGTTGAGCCAGTAGTTGCTGCGGGCGAAATCGGGCTCGGTGAAAAAGCGCAGGCCTTCGGCGCCGGCCAGGGCCGTGCGGTAGGTTTCGGCCAGCCGGCGCTTGCGCTCGAGGAATCCCGGCAGTTGCTCCAGCTGGGCGCAGCCCATGGCGGCGTTGATGTTGGGCAGGCGGTAGTTGTACCCCACCCGGTCGTGCGCGCATTCCCACCGGTGCGGCTGCCTGGCCGTCGTCGTCAGGTGCCTGGCCGCCTCAGCCAGTTCGGCGTCGTTGGTGAGGATGGCGCCGCCGCCGCCCGTGGTCACGGTCTTGTTGCCGTTGAAGCTGAGGATCGACATCCGGCCCCAGAGGCCCGTGTGCCGGCCCTTGTAATACGACCCCAGGGATTCGGCGGCGTCCTCGATCAGCGTCAGTCCGAAGCGTGCGCACACGCCGGCAAGGGGATCCAGGTCCACCGGATGACCGAAGGTGTGCATGCAGATGACGGCCCGGATGGGCCGCCCGGTCAGCGTGTTGCGGCAGCCGCCGTCGCCGGCCTCGGCCACGTCGTCCAGGTAGGCTTCCAGCTTCGCCGGATCGAGGCCGAGGGTGCGCGCCTCGCTGTCGGCGAAGTGGGGATGGGCGCCGCAATAGGAAACGGCGTTGGCGGTGGCGACGAAGGTAAGCGCCGGCACGATCACCTCGTCGCCGGGCTCCGTTCCGGCAAGCACGAGACACGCGTGCAGCGCCGCCGTGCCGTTCACCGTCGCCACCGCGTGCCCGGCGCCGGTGAATTCGGCGAGCATGCCCTCGAAGCGGTCCACATAGGCGCCGGCCGAGGACACCCAGCCGGTGTCCAGGCAGTCCTTGACATAGGTCCATTCGTTGCCGGCGAACTCCGGCTCGTGCAGCGCGGCCCCGGCGGGAACCACGTCGCCAAGGACGCGCGCCACCCGCTCCACATCAAGGGCGGCAGCGGCGGTCACACCACGTACCCCACGTCGGACCGCACCCTTTCCACGTGGCCGCGCCACCACTCGACCGTGCGCTCCAGGCCGTCTTCCAGGTCGACGGCGGGAGCCCAGCCGGTGGCCTCGCTGAGGGACGAGGCATCGGCCTGCAACGCCATGACCTCGCTGTCGGCCGGGCGCAGGCGCTGTTCCTCCTGGACCACGGGCTTGTCGCAGCCGGTGATCCGGCGGACCATCTCCACCATGTCGCCGATGGCGACCATGCGGCCGCTGCCGGCATTGAACACCTTGCCCGCGTGGTCGCCGTCCAGCTCGGCCACCTTGATGAACGCCTCCACGGTGTCGCCGACGAAACTGAAGTCCCGCGCCGGCGACAGGCTTCCCAGGGACAGGGACTCGCAGCGGTCGTCCAGGGCCTGGCGGATGACCGTGCCGATCACGGCGCGCTCGCTCTGACGCGGGCCGTAGGTGTTGAACGGCCTGAGGGTCACCGCCGGCAGGGCGAACGACCGGACGAACGATTCCACCATCATGTCGGCGCCGATCTTGGAGGCCGAATAGGGCGACTGGCCGTGCAGGGGATGGTCCTCGGTGATGGGCGTGAAGCGGGCGGTGCCGTAGACCTCGCTTGTCGAGGCGTGCACGATGCACGCCACCCCGGCGTCGCGCGCCGCCGCCAGCACGTTGACGGTCCCCTGGACGTTGGTCTGCACGTAGCTGGACGGCGCCTGGTAGGAATGGGGGATGGCGATCAGGGCGGCCAGATGAAACACCGTCTCCTGGTCGCGGTTGAGGGCGGCCATCTGGTGGGGATCGCGGATGTCCCCGCGGACCAGGCGCATGGCGGCGCGGGCCTCAGGCGCCACGTCGTCGAGCCAGCCGTGGCTGTCGAACGCGTTATACAGCGCCAGCGCCGTGACTTCGGCGCCCCGCGCCGCCAGCGCTTCCGCCAGGTGGGACCCGATAAACCCGTCGGCCCCGGTGACCAGGACCTTGCGATTTTTCCATGTCATGGGATTTCAGATTGGGAATTCAGGGTCTTCGTTGCCGGCCCGGCGGCTGGGGGTTTCCCACGCTACCGCAGTCCGGGTGAAAATCCTTCACCCGGTCCGGTCCGCAAACGCCGGAGCGAAAACCGCCCCCTCAGGCGTAAACGCGGACCGCTTCCAAAGGCACACGCACCTTCACGTACCTGCCCAACAGCTCGAGCAGGACGATGATGCGCTCGTTATCGGTGGCGCAGTCGAACAGGCCGACTTGGTCGCGCATTGCACCGGCCGTGATCCGCACCATTTCCCCTTTCTCGAACGGCGGCGGCATGTCCAGGGCCACCAGGCCGTTTTCGTCCTGGCGCGCCTGGACCGCCTCCACGATGCCGGCGGGGACGGGCACCGGCCAGTCCCCGTGGCACACCAGGTAGCGTACCCCGACCGTGGAATGGATCGCCCGCCAGCGTTGGGCGTCCACGTCCATGGCGACGAACAGGTACCCCGGGAACAGGGGCGCCGGTATCCACTCGGTGCGGCGCGCGTGGCGCCGCCGCTTCAGGTATTGCGGCAGGTACGTATCCAGGTCCTGGCGCCGCAGATTGACCATGGCCAGCCGCTCGCCTCTGGTGTGGGTGTGCACCACGTACCAACGTTTCATGATGCTAAGCCCGGTCCATGCCGGGAGACTTTCAGGAACGGGGGCGCCAGAACCCTTTCCGGCGGCAGAACCGCGCTGGCGGCGTCGAACGTCGCCTGCGGCGCCTTGAGGTCCGTGATCACCGCCGCGTCGGCCTGGCCAAGGGCTTCCATATCGCCCGTGACCCGAAGGCCGGCGAAGGCGGAGACGTCGCTGTTCCCATCGACGAACCCGACCAGGGTCACCGGGTGCTCGCGGGCGCACAGCGTGGCGATCTCGCCCAGATCCCCCACCCCGACCAGCATGACGCGCCGCCATCCGCGCTCGGCGCAGAGCTGAAACAGGTCCGCGCATTCGGTCCGGGCGATGCGGAAGAACCGGAAGGACTGGGACAGGTACTCGGCGCTGAGGCGGCTTTTCTCGGCAAACCCCTTGGGCGTGAGGTAATAGGCATAACGGTTCCTGGGAATCTGCCGGACCTTGATGAAGCCCTTTTTCACGCACCGCTTCAGGTAGGCGTTGGTCAGCCCAAGCGCGATTCCCAGCTCCTGCGCGATGGAACGCTGGGTCAGCGAAGTGTTCTCATGGACCGCATTGAGCAGGCCGAGCGTGATCTCGCCGTCGGTGTTCGCGGACTGGGAAGATGTTTTGGGATCGGCCATGGGAAGTCCCCCGACGATCGCCTCCCCGTGTTCATGGCGCGAACACTACACCGTTCATAGCATGAACGTCAAGGCCAATTGCCCCGGAAAACGGCGTTTTCGGGCGTTTTTATCGCGTCCCCGCGGCGGCCGGGGGGTTAAGGACGCTCACTTGGGCAGGCAGGCGAACGAGAGCCGGGCGCCCGTCTTGGGCAGGAGAAAGTGGGCCTCCGGCCGCCGGCGGCATTCGGGATCGGCGATGTAGGGCGCCAGGGCCGCGCGCAACCGGTCCTCGAGACCGAGGGGCCAGACCAGGTCGGCCCCGCCCAGAACGCCCAGGACGTCATCGGAGAGCACGTCGCTCCGCTCATCCCCGGCCGGGGTGGCCCACCGGACCCGGTCGATCACCGTGAAGTCCTTCGGCGGGCCGCCGTACTGGGTCCCGATGGCGTAGTAGTTGGCGATCGCCCAGGCATCGACGGGCCACTCCTGGTCGATCAGCGCCACCCGGGGGTGGGGCGGCAGTTCGTTTCCCCGCATCGCCCGGATGCGCGCCGCGTCGGGCGGAATCCGGATCAGCCGCGAATGGAGCCCCTGGAACGTCCGCGTCGCCAGGTCGACCACCGTGCGGTCCACCTGCCCGACCTGCCACGCCGCCAGCGCGACCAGCGCGTACGCCGCGGCCAACAGGCCGACGCCGGCGATGATGTGCACCAGAAACAGGAACACCGGAATCAGGCTGAAGCCGGTGAACAGGCGCGCCCCAAGCCACGGATGGCCGCCGGCGCGCGGACGCGGGACGAACCCGGCCAACCCGAGCGCGCAGAAGGCGTACACGCAATACCCGGCCATGCGCTATGCCTTGCCAGGCATGTCCGGCGAGGCCTTGCCGTAGACGTCTATTCCAAGCCGCCGGAAGGTCTCCCGATCGGCCACCGGCCGCCAGCCCAGATCCCGTTTCGCGTCGCCGCAATCGAAGTGCGCCGTCAGCCGGCGCGACTTGAGATCCCGGTAGCTGGGAAACGGATCGGTGCGTCCGATCAGGCGCTTGACGATCCACTTGCCGACCTCGATGGTGCGCCACGTGAACACCGAACGCCCATGGAAGTGCAGCGGCCGTTCCAGCGCCCGGGCCAGGGCGTCGATGTATTCCCTGGCGGTCAGGGGCACGTCGCCGACCAGGTTGTAGCATCGTCCGGCCAAGCCCTCCGTTCGGGCCGCCAGGACGATGGCGTCGGCCACGTCTTCGGCGAGGACGAACGGCAACGGGACGTCGCCCGTGGTCCAGCCCAGGCAATGGCGCCCGTTCCTGTACAAGCCGACGCCGCCGTGGAACGGTTTGCCGCCGGCGCCGAGGACGATTCCGGGCCGCAGGATACAGACCGGAAGGCCGTCGCTTTGGTGCATGTCCAGCAACAGGCGCTCGCTCACGGCCTTGCCGCGCGCGTAGGTCCCCCGCTTCTCGGGCCGCGGGTCGGCGGGCGTCGCGCCGGTGATCACGGCCGTTTCGTCGCCCAGGTAGAGCGCCACGATGGAGCTCACGTGGATCAGGTTGGAGACGCCTTTTCGCCGGCAGCATTCCGCCACCAGGCGGGCGCCGCCGACCATGGATCTTTCGACCTCCGGCCAGGACCGGCCGCCGCCGGGGGCGAGATTGACCACCACCGACGCCCGCCCGATCCCCCTGTCCACATCCCCGGAAAGGGAAACGTCGCCACGGATCAGGGTCACGCTTTCGTCGTCGAAGACCGGCGGCAGGTTGCCGGGGTTGCGCGCCGTTACGCCGACGCGCAGGCCGGCGGCGAGAAACCGCTTGACCACGCGGGCGCCGATGAAGCCCGTTCCCCCCAGCACCGCGACGTCGAAGCCGCCTTCCTTCGTTTCCGGTCCGGTCCCGGCCAGACGCACCCCATGGACGGCCATCCTCGGCACCCGCAAATGTCCCCCATCCCGATCGGTACCAAATCGCTTTACCGGCGGCGTTGCAAGAGGTTGTTCGGCCTGTGGCGAAACCGGCGGCGGCGGGCGCCGGTCCGGGCGGTCACTGCGACGACCGGGTGGCCGGCCGGGAAATGTGGGCTAATGTCTTTCCGGTAGCCTTACGGCCCTGGTAGGCTCCGCCCCGAGCCAGGGGCTTTCAAAACCCCTGCCCCCCCTTGATTGGGTTCCAAGGGCCGTTGGCTCCTGGCGGGGATCAAAAGGGGTGACGCCCCTTTGACGTCGCTGGCTCAACTTTATAGTGGATAATGGCTCGGAACTTCCTGCTTCGCGTATCGCGGATCTGTGATTCCTGGTACTAGGGGCCGGTTAGGGGCCGGTCCCGGGAAGAAGAAAGGCGGGAAATAGGGAATGGCGGAAAGCGAGGCAAGCGCCGCCCGGGGCGAGACGGCGATGACCATGACCCTGCCCGTCGCCCCGCGCGTCATGGCGGCCCTGGTCGGCATCGCGGTGCCCTTTCTGGTGTTCGGGCGGGCGGTGACGGCGGTGCTGCTGATCGTCGCCGTGCTGTGCGTCTTTTTCCTCCCGCAACGGGACGGGTGCCTGCGCTCCCTCGTGCGCCAGGCGCGCACCCCGGTCGGCATCATGGTCGGGGTGACGTTGGCGTTGTGGCTGCCGGGCGTGGTTTTCTCCCTCGATCCCCTCAGATCCGTTCTGGTGTGGACGCGGATGATCTTTTTCGTCGGCGCGGCGACGCTGATCTGGGCGGCGTTCGTCGAGGACGCCCGCATGCCGGCGCTCGCCCTCCGGGCGTTGCTGGCCGGCACCGCGATCGTGCTCGCGGTTTCGCTGGTGGCGCTCTTCGTGGCGCCGGAGGTGCTGTCCTTCGTCCGCGCCAAGGGCTGGCGGGCGGCCGATGCGGTGCTCGGCCTGAAGGGGTTCGCCTCGGCGGCGATGCTGCTTGTTCCCGTGGTCCTGTGGTCGGGGGTCAGGCTGGGCGGCGAATGGGTCTCCTGCGCCGTCGCCGAGGCCCTCGGGCTTCTGGTGATCATCGGCGATACGATCAGCCGGTCGGCGATCGCCGGATCTCTTGCCATGCTGATCGTGGCCGGGGTCATGGTCGTCTGGTCCCGCCGGCAACGGCGGGTGACGGTCCTTGCCGGCCTTGCCATGGGCGCCGTGATCATCGCGGTGCTGGTGTGGTTGTACACCCACTCCATGTCGCCCCCCGGCGCCGAGGCGCCCTGGGGGATGCCGTTGTGGGTGGTGGATTTCCACCGCCAGTCCATCTGGAAGTTCACCTTCAACGTGGCCATGGACTCCCCGTGGTTCGGCCACGGCATCAACATGATCAACTACGTGGCCGGGGCCTTCGACCAGATACCGGGGTATGCCTACATTTACATCCCCGCCCATCCCCACGACTGGGTGCTGGAGGTGCTTGCCGAGACCGGCGTCGTCGGCCTGGCGCCCCTGGTGGTCCTCATGGCGATGATGGTGGCGCGGCTGGCCCGCGGCTACCTGCGCACCGGGGACCCCGCCGTCCTTGCGGCGACGGCGGTCGCCATCGGCTACTGGGTTTCCGGGCTGTTCAACTTTTCATTCTGGTCGGCATGGTGGCAGGTTTCCTTCATGGTGTTGCTGGCGCTGTGCCTGTCTCACAGCCGGCATCCCTCGGTTTTCAGCCTCGGGACACCACCGGTCCCGGCTCCCGACACCGGCCGAAACGCGGCCAGGGTCCGTGGAGCGGTCAGGTCCGAAGCGGCGGTCCCATCAGAGGAGCCCGCCCGCCTTCAGAATCTGGCCAAAAATGGTGCGGAACTGGAAAAGATAGGCGGCAAGCGCCGCGCCGATCCAGATCCACAGCACGATAGGGATCAGCCGCTGCATGCCGGTACCCCTATCACAAGCGGCGCAAAAAGCGAAAGCCTGGAAGCGGCACCCGCAAGCCGACGGTGAAATACAGCCACAGGCTGACCGTCAACGGCAGAAGGCTGCCGGTCATCAGGGAAAAGTTCGATTCCTGGAAGAACAGCGGCAGCAGAATGGTTGTCCCGGTGACGAATTCCAGGGCCGTCATGCCGGGACGGGCAAGAAACCGTTCGAGGAACCCGAACAACAGGCCGACCAGGGCCATGCCCAGGATGACGCCGGCGCGGCCGAAGTTGGCGTACATCTCAGTGATCCACGGGAGATTGAACGACAACTGGCGCTCGGTCTCGGCCAATATCCCGTAGCGCCGGCCGAAGGCGTTGCCGGTCCGCTCCTCCGGCTTGCCGGGCCAGACGGCGCGGGGGATCATGCTGGTGAAAAGGGGCTTATAGGTCTCGCCTCCCCAGTAGGGCACCGGGTCCGGCGTCTTGTCCACCACGTGGGTCAACGTCAGGATGAGGGCGACGCGCCGGACCAGGCCCACCGTTTCCCGATCGAATCGTCCCCGGTCCACCGAACCGTAGGTCGATATTACCGCGCGGACGAACGTTTGCGCCTTTTCCACGGTCGTCATCCCTTGTCCCGCGGCCCCCCAGGCATGCCCGCGGTAATAGGTCGTGGTCGGGTAGGCCACCAGGAAGAAGACCGGGATCGCGACAATCACCAGCCATGGCGGACGCCCGCGCACACGGAGATAGAGAACGGCGAAGAAGATCAAGATCAACACCGGAATGGCCATGGCTCCCGTAGTCAGGACGGCGACCAACGCCAGCGGCAACACAACAAGAAAGACCACGGCGGCCTGCCACCGGGGCAGGTCACCACGGCACCACAGCAGGTAAAACATGCCGAAGGCGAGATAGCCTACCGGCTGCAGGAACTGCCCGGCCGACGGCAGGGCGCGCACCACGGGCGAATACAGATAGGCCAGGTGCCCGAGCGCCAGGCCCCACAGCAGAACCTGCAGCCGTGGGAGCGAGAACGCTCGCTGCAGGCCGAGATGGGGGATGGACCGCCAAATCGTGCGCTTGGACCCGGCGTATGCCGCCCACATCAGGGCCATCCCGCCGATAACCAGGGCCTGGGCTTCCAGGCTGATGGCATCGACGTATCCGTTGCCGAAGAAATTGATCTTTCCCGTTTCGGGATCGCGCAGGCGAAAGGCGAAGAAGGCGGGCAGGCCGAAAAACGCCGCATAGAACAGGCCGCTCAGGGGCATCAACGGGAACGGGGGCCGTTCCTCCCGCGTCTGGCGCAGGTACAGAAACACCGGAACCAGGCCCAGCCAGATGATCACCAGGGCGAGCAGCGCCGTAACCGCGGGCAGGGTTTCATCGCGCAGCAGGAAGAGGACGACGCTGAAAACGCCAACGCAGGCCACGCCGGCGGCAAATACCCTGTTCGGGAGGGGCGATCCGGAAGACGCCAAGACTGGGCTCGCTCCATGGGCCGCGAGTAGGTTCGCGTCCGAACGGAGTATGGTAAAAAAACCCGCCGGATGTCACATGGGATATTGCGCGACGGTGGCGTCGGCGAACGCGAACCTGAGTACCATGGCCGCATCGGCCGCACCGATGAAATCCGGACTCGGCGCCGCGATTAAGGGGACGGTCAATTGACATCCTGCGGGCGGTGGACTATCTGACGACGCCGCACCGGGGCAAGGGGAAAGGCATGGCCATCACGTCACCTGCGGGGGCCCGCATCGGGCTCGTCGGGCTCGGGTACGTCGGCCTGCCGCTGGCCCTCGCCCTTTCCCGCCATTACCCGGTGACCGGTTTCGACGTGGGGGAGCGCCGGGTTTCCGAGCTCAAGGCCGGCCACGACCGGACCGGAGAGATCACGGACTTCAGGGCGCCGGCGGGGTCGCTTCGATTCGTCGACGATCCGGCCGCCATCGCCGGCAGCAACGTTTTCATTATCGCCGTGCCGACGCCGGTGGACGCCGACAACCGGCCCGACCTGAGCGCGCTCATCTCCGCCTGCCGGACCGTGGGCAAGGTGCTCGGGCGGGACGCGGTGGTCGTCTTCGAAAGCACCGTGTACCCGGGCGTCACCGAGGATATCTGTGGCCCCGAACTGGAGCGTGTTTCCGGCCTGGTGTGCGGGAGCGACTTCTACCTGGGATATTCCCCCGAGCGCATCAATCCGGGGGACCGGGAGCACACGATCGACAGGATCACCAAGGTCGTCGCCGGGCAGACGCCGGACGTGGCGGCGTTGCTGGCCGAGTTGTACGGGGCCGTCACCTCGGGCGGGACGTTCGTTGCCAAGGACATCAAGACCGCCGAGGCGGCGAAGGTCATCGAGAACGCCCAGCGCGACATCAACATCGCCTTCATCAACGAGGTGACGCAGATCTTCGGGCGCCTCGACATCTCCATGCTCGACGTGCTGGAGGCGGCCGCGACCAAATGGAATTTCCTCGCCTTCGCCCCCGGTCTCGTCGGCGGCCACTGTATCGGGGTCGATCCGTTCTACCTTGCCCATTGCGCCCAGGAGGCGGGCCACGACCCGGAGATCATTCTCGCCGGCCGGCGCATAAACGACGGGATGGGCGGCTACGTGGCGGCGGCCATCGCCGAGACCTTGACCGGTGATGTTGCACCGGAAGGGTCGGCAAGGGTCCTGGTGCTCGGCCTCACGTTCAAGGAGAACGTGCCCGATCTGAGGAACTCGAAGGTGGTCGACGTGATCGAGCACCTGAAGGGGCGCGGGCACGCGGTCCACGTTCACGATCCCCTCGCCCATGCGGAAGAGGCGCGGAACCTTTACGGTATCGACCTCTGTCCCAGCCTCGGCGACGCCTCCGGTTACGACTGCCTGATCGGGGCGGTCGCCCACCGGGAGTATTGCGCCTTCGTCCCTGAAGACTTTGCGCGCCTTGTGCGCCCCGGCGGCGTCGTCGCCGACATCAAGGGAATATGGCGCGACGTGGCCCTGCCCGAGGGCCTGCGCCGCTGGCACCTGTAGCGCCCCCCCGTTGTCCGCCTTTCACAGGCGGCGCAGGCGGGCGGCGAAGAATCCGTCCATCCCGCCCTCCTCGGCCAGGTGGCACGGCAGGCTGCGCAGGTCGCCCTCGTCGGTGAGGAGCTCGCTCAACCCGCCGACTTCGTCGGCGCGGACCGGCTCGCGCGCCACCGGGGCGCCGGCGCCAAGCAGGGCCGCCACCTGCCCGGGCCCCTCCTCGGGCTGCAGGGAGCACGACGCGTAAATCAACAGGCCGCCGGGGCGCACCATCTCCACCGCCGCCGCCAGCAGGCGCGCCTGCACCGCGGCCAAAGCGGCCACATCGTCGGGGCTCTTCAGCCACGCCACGTCGGGATGGCGGCGGATGGCGCCGGTGGTGGTGCACGGGGCGTCCAGAAGCACCGCGTCCGCCGCCTCGGCGGGACGCCACTCTGCGGCGTCGGCGACCACGGTCTCCCCGTGGAGGCCGAGCCGCTCGAGGTTGGCCTCGAGCCTTTTCAGCCGTTCGGGCGCATGGTCCACGGCGGTGACCCGGGCGCCGGCGTTGAGAAGTTGCGCCGTCTTGCCGCCGGGGGCGGCGCACAGGTCGATGACCCGGCGCCCCTCGACCTCGCCGAGCAGCCTGGCCGGCAGGGCGGCCGCGGCGTCCTGCACCCACCAGGCGCCGCGATCGTAGCCGGGCATGGCGCTGACCGGTCCCCGCGCATACAGGCGCAGGGTGCCGGTGGCGAGCAGGGTGGCGTCGAGGCTGGCCGCCCATAGGTCGGGGTCTTTTTTGACCGTAAGGTCGAGCGGCGGTTTGGTCAGGTGGGCCTCGGCCACGCGGCGGCAGGTGGTCTCGCCGTAGGCGGCGCACCAGGCGCTCCACAGCCAGTCCGGCGTATTCAGCCGGGCCGCATCCTGCGCCTCGACGAGAGCCCGTCCCTCCCTCTCCAGGCGGCGGAGGATGGCGTTGACCAGCTTCTTGTGGGGGCCATGGCCCGTGTGCTGCGCCAGTTCCACCGTGGTCGCGACGGCGGCGTGGGGCGGCGTGCCTAAGAACAGCAGCTGGCAGACGCCAAGCCGCAGGAGATCGCGTACGGCGCGCGCTTTAGGGGGCAGGGGACGCTCCAGACAGTGATCGATGAGGATGTCGATCTGTCCCAGCCGGCGCAGCGTCGTGGAGATTATTTGCCGGGCGAAGGCCCTGTCGCGGGCGGCGAGGGCGGGGAGTGCGGGATGGGCGTCCACGGCCTCGTCCAACGGGCGCTTGCGGCCGAGGACGGCGCCGAGAAGGTCGAACGCCACCGACCGCGCCGATGCGCCCGTGTCGGGGATGGGCCGCAGCACGCGCATCAGGGGATCAACCTTTCGAAGGCGGCCGCCGCCTGCGGCCAGCCCCAACCGCGTTGCTTGTCGAGGGCGGCCCGGTGCTGACGGCGCCACAGGCCGTCGTCGGTGAGCAGCCGCACGGCGGCTTCGGCGAAGGCGTCGTCGTCGGCGGCGACGAAACCGGTCTCGCCGTCGATCACGCGCTCGGCCACGCAACCCAGATTCTGCACCACCGCCGGAACCCCCATGGCCTGCGCCTCGCCCACCGCCAGGCAGAAGGTCTCGTTGGGGTCGCCCCGGTACGCCATCAGCCGGGCGCCGCGAAAGGCCTCGACCAGTCGGCCTTTGGGCACCGGTCCGCGCACGACCACCCCGCGGTCGCCCAGGCGGCGGGCCTTGTCGAGGACCGCTTCCATGGCCCGGGCCTTGGCGTCCCCCACCGTGCCGTAGGTGGCCGCCCCGGAGAAGACATGCAGTTCGGCCCCCGGCACGCGCGGCCGGATGCGCCCGGCCCACACATCCAAAAGCCAGTCCAGGGACCGCAACGGATTGGACGTGAATACGGCCCTTGGCGCGGGCGGCCCGGCGGCGGGCTCGGCGGCCAGGAACATCTCGGGGATCCCATACGGGATGACAATCCGTTCGCCGGCCGGCGCCCAGCGGGGATAGGTGGCGGCGTGGTATGGGCCGGCGAAAACGATGGGCGGGCGCAGGCGCCAGAGCTTCGACAGGTACCGCCACTTGAGCAGATAGCGGGCCGGATTGTGGGTCCAGAACACGGTCCGCCGCGCCTTGGGCATGAGCGGCAGCAGCCTGTCCCCGCGGTTCGCCAGATAGAGATCGGCCTCTTCGGGCAGGCCGGTGTCGAGGGACGCCCAGTCCACCCCGTCGTGGCGCAGCGGCCGGGCGCACCGGTTGCGGACCAGGACCTCGTGGCCGCGGCGGGCCAGTTCCTGGAGCAGAAACACGACCGAGGATTCCACCCCGCCGAGGGGCCTGGTCTCCATGGTCGTGCCGTCGAACGGGATACCGTCGTCGGCGAGGACGATGCGTGCCATCTAGTACCCTCTATCACAATAGGATGGTACGTGTGATCGTCTTTTCGCGTCTTTTGGGCAGGAAGCGTCGCGCCGGCGATGCGGGGCATCGTCAAGCGGCGCTGACGCCCCCAAAAGGCGCGAAAAGCG
>JACZQZ010000161.1 GCA_022545455.1 Pseudomonadota bacterium | reverse complement strand
AGTACCCTCTATCACAATAGGATGGTACGTGTGATCGTCTTTTCGCGTCTTTTGGGCAGGAAGCGTCGCGCCGGCGATGCGGGGCATCGTCAAGCGGCGCTGACGCCCCCAAAAGGCGCGAAAAGCGACCCTTCGGGCGGCCATGGGCGGTCATCGGACGTCGTCGCGCGGCTCTCGTGATGGGTCCCCATCACGTGGAGGCGCGCTCCTAGCCGAATGGCCACCCATGGCCGTCACACGTGTCATCCTATTGTGATAGAGGGTACTAAAACAGGGCGGAAACCGCCCGGTCAACCAACAGGAAAGCGAAGATCAGGAACAGGTACGTAATGGTGAAGAAGAACATGGGCCGTGCCGTGGCGTCGGTGTCGTCGCGCCATACGGCAACGGCGTGGCGAAGCAGACCCGCGCCCAGCAGCACCGCCGCGACGCCGTAGACCGCCCCCGACAGGGCGAAGACCACGGGCAGCAGCGACACGGGCACCAGAATCAGGCTGTAGATGAGAATCTGCTTCCTGGTTTCGCGCCCGCCCGCGACCACCGGCAACATGGGGATTCCGGCCTTGGCGTAATCGCCCTGGCGGAACAGGGCGAGCGCCCAAAAATGGGGGGGCGTCCACAGGAAGATGATGGCGAACAGGATCAGCGATCCGACGCCGATGTCGCCGGTCACGGCGGCCCACCCGATCACCGGCGGGAACGCCCCGGAGGCGCCGCCGATGACGATGTTCTGCGGCGTGCGCCGCTTCAGCCAGACGGTGTAGATGAAGACGTAGAATCCGATGGTGGCGGTCAGCAGGACGGCCGCCAGGGGGTTGACCGCCAGCGCCATCCCCACCACCGAAGCCACCGAGAGCACGATGCCTATCCACAACGCCCGCACCGGCGGCACGCGCCCGGCCGGGATGGGGCGGTGCATCGTGCGCGTCATCTGGCCGTCGATGTCGCGGTCGTACCACATGTTGATGGCCCCGGCGGCCCCGGCCCCGGCGGCGATGCAGAGCACCGCCACCGCGGCGGTCCACGGGTCGATGGAGCCGGGCGCCAGCAACAGCCCGACCATGCCGGTGAACACCACCAGCGACATCACCCGGGGTTTGAGGAGGATGGCGTAGTCCGTCAGGCGCACCCGATGCCCGCGCTGCCGGTGCGCGAGAGCCGGCGCGGCCTCCGTTCCGGCCGTCCGCGAGGTTTGGGCGGGCTGGGAAATTTCCTTCGACGCGCTCAGCGGTCTCGCTCCCCGTGTCTCCGTCACCACTCTATATATAATTTCTGCCGGGCGGGCCAACGTGATTCGTCCGCACCGCCGATTTCCAGCGCGAAAATTTCCGGTTACCAGGATTGAGTGGGCCCGCTTTCGCCGGCGGCCGATTTGGGCCAGCCTCAGCCTGATCTCAGGACACTAGGGTCCCCCGAAGAATACGCCCCGCGTCACGAAGGTGTAGCCCGCTTCGTGCGTCATGAGGAACACGAACACCAACACCAACACCGGCGGCACCAAAATGGCATACATCAGGGCCAGCCGCTCCCACATCATGTGCATGAAGACGGCGACGATCAGCCCCGCCTTCATGATCATGAACAGGAGGATCAGAGACCACCTGAGGTACCCCTCGACGTTGTAAAAGTCGACGAGATAGGAAAACGTGCTGAGAACAAACAGCAATCCCCAGATCTTGAGGTACATGCTGATCGGATGTTGTTGCCCCTCTGCGTGTGCCATGTGTCCGCCTTACCAAAGATAGAAAACCGCGAAGATGAATACCCACACCAGATCGACGAAGTGCCAGTACAGACCCATGATTTCGACGGCCGCGTAGTCGCCCTTCCTGCTGGTGAAATAGCCCGGCCTGCCGCGGTCGTAATCTCCCCGCCAGACCTTGCGGGCAATGATGACCAGGAAAATCACGCCGATCGACACGTGAAAGCCATGGAAGCCCGTGATCATGAAAAAGGTCGAGCCGAACTGGGCCGCGCCGAAGGGGTTGGTCCAGGGACGGACTCCGTCATCCACGATCAGCTTGGTCCACTCGAAGGCCTGCATGCCGACGAACGAGGCCCCGAATGCCGCGGTCACCAGCATCAGGATCGCGGATTTGACGCGATCGTGTCGATAGCCGAAGTTGACGGCCATGGCCATCGTCCCGCTGCTGCTGATCAGGATGAAGGTCATGATGGCGATCAGGATGAGGGGGATTGGCTGGCCGCCGATGTTCAATGCGAAGATCTCGCTGGGGTTGGGCCAAGGCACCGTCGTGGACATGCGCACCGTCATGTACGAGAGCAAGAAACAGGTGAAGATGAAGGTATCGCTGAGGAGGAAGATCCACATCATGGCCTTGCCCCAGGGGACATTCTTGAACGCCCGCTGATCCGAGGACCAGTCGGCGACGATGCCTTCCCAGCCTTCAGGCCGCGCCAGGGATTCTCCTGTACTTGTCGCCGCAGGTGGTGCCATGTGCCCTTAGTCCTCGTTTTACGTAAACAACAGCAGACCGAACAAAACCAGCCAAACCACGAGCAGGAAGTGCCAGTAAACGGCGCACAACTCCACGCTCGTGCGCACCTGGTCCACCTCGGCACCGCGCCACACCTTGGCCGTCGTCCTGCCCCAGACCACCAGGCCGCCCAACAGGTGCAGCGCGTGCAGCGCGGTGATCAGGTAAAAGAAGGCGGCGGCCGGGTTTGTCGCCGCGAAATATCCCAAGGCGGCCAGTTGTTGCCACACCACAAGCTGCCCGACCAGGAAGGCAAAGGCGAAACCGCCCGCCGCAAGCAGGTCGACCCTCACGCCGTCTCCCTGTCCCCGACGCGCGCTCACCCACGCCCATTGAAACGCCACACTGCTCAGGATCAGCATAGCCGTGTTCAGCCACAACAGCCACGGTTCGGGCAAGGGGCGCCAGTCCGCAGCCGCCATCCGCTCGGCGTAAGAGACGACCAGGAGCGAGAACAGGACCGTGATCACGGCAAGAAACACCCGCAGGCCGATCTTCGCCGTGGGCAGGGGAAACGCGCGTCCGGCGTGAAAGGCGACGACCGTACCCTGTGCCGTCAGCCAGGGTTTTTCGGTAAGCTGTTGGAAGAGATTCACGTATGCGCTGCCCGGGCGCCCGGCGCCTTGGCTCGTCTCGAAACCGTTGGTGAAACCGGTTGGCCCATCGGTCGTCCCTATTCCGCCGGCTGGACCGCCGCGCCGCCGGGAAGGCCCTCAGGGTCCTTCTTGGTAATGACCTGATCCGGCGGTACGTTTTGCGGCACGAAGTCCTCTTCGACGCCGGGCGCGCCGAATTCGTACGGCCAGCGATAGACCAGGGGCAGGGTCTCGCCGAAATTGCCATGCCCCGGCGGCATTTCGGGTGTTTGCCATTCGAGCGAGTTGGCCTTCCACGGGTTGCGGTCGGCTTTTTTGCCTTTGAAAGCGCTCCACGCCATGTTGAAGAAGAACACCATCTGGGCGAAGCCCACGATCAGGGCCACGACGGTGACGAAGGCGTTCAGCGTCTGCGCCGATTCCGGGATGAAGCTGGTTTCTCCCATTTCGAAATACCGGCGCGGCACGCCCAGAAATCCCAGGTAGTGGAGGGGGAGGAAAATCGTATAGGCGCCGACGAAGGTGACCCAGAAGTGAAATTGGCCCAACGCCTCGTTGAACATGCGCCCTGTGATCAAGGGGTACCAATGGTATATCGCCCCGAAGATGACGAGGATCGGGGCCACACCCATCACCATGTGAAAGTGGGCGACCACGAACATGGTGTCGGAAAGCGGAACATCGACGACGACGTTGCCGAGGAACAGGCCCGTGATCCCTCCGTTCAGGAAGGTGACGATGAAGGCGATGGCAAACAGCATCGGCACCGTGAACTGGATGTTGGCCTTCCACAGGGTCAGCGTCCAGTTGTAGACCTTGATGGCGGTGGGGACGGCGATGATCAGCGTCGTGGTGGCGAAGAAGAACCCGAACCACGGGTTCATGCCGCTGACGTACATGTGGTGCGCCCACACGACGAAGCTGAGGCCGCCGATGGCCACGATCGCCCACACCATCATCCGATAGCCGAAGATGTGCCTTCTCGCGTGGACACTGAGCAGGTCGGAGACGATACCGAAAGCCGGCAGGGCGACGATGTAGACCTCGGGGTGGCCGAAAAACCAGAACAGGTGCTGAAACAATATCGGGCTGCCGCCACCGTACTCAAGCTGTTCCCCCAACGCGAAGATGGCCGGCATGAAGAAGCTGGTGCCCAGGAGCCTGTCCAAGGTCATCATCACGGCGCCGACGAACAAGGCGGGGAAGGCCAACAGCGCCAGGATGGTGGCGACGAAAATGCCCCATACCGTCAA
>JACZQZ010000064.1 GCA_022545455.1 Pseudomonadota bacterium | reverse complement strand
GCCCGGCAGCACCACGCATCCCCCGGGCAGGCCGGCCACCACCTTGAGCAGGTCGGCGGTGGCGGGGATGCTGCCGGTGGAGCCGGCGGCGACGACGGGCCCCTCCGGCGGCGCCTTGCGCCAGGCGTCCGCCTGGGCCTCGAGAAGCAGGTTGCGGCGCACCATGGGGTCCACGCAGCCTTCCTCGGCGAGGACGGCGGGCCAGCGTTCGGTGATGATCCTGAGGAACTTGAGGGTGATCCGCCAGTGGTCGGCGAACTCCTCGGGCACCAGCTCCGCGAGGGCGTCGAAACCGAGCCCTTCGGTGTGCACCTGATCCAGAAGCCGGGCCAGTTCGGCGGCCAGACGGGCGGCCTGGTCCGCCGTCGTGCGCCGTCCCTCGAAGGCCAGCACCAACCGGGTCAGCAACAGGTGCCGGCGCAGGCCGGAAATTTCCGGGGGAACCCCGAATCCGCCCCCCGTCCCGCCGCCGGGCGGCGGCTCCCCCAACCCGGCGAGGGCCAGCTCGTCCTCGTCCACGTCGCCGAGCGGCGTCAGCCGCGGCAGCAGCAGGGGCCGGCCGCCGCTTTGGCGCAGGAAGGCCTCGCGCAAGGCGCGGCAGGCGCGCCGGGTGGGAAGGAGAACGGTGGCCTGGGCCAGGGCCTCGGGCCCGCCGCCCACCCTGGCGTGGAGACCGGCGGCCAGGGCGTCGACGAAGGGCACGCCGGCGGGAATGGTGTAGACGGCCGGTCCGTGCGCGCCTTTTGGCGGCGCCGCGCCGCTCATCGCCGCTTGTTTCCGGCGAAGCGGGCGTGCACATAGGCGTCGGCCTGGGCCAGGGCCTCGGGCGTGCCGACGTGGAACCATTCCCCGTCGTGGACGATGCCGTACAGGCGGCCCTTGGCGATGGCGCGGTCATAGAGCACGTTGAGGGAAAACGGGCCGTCCGGCCTGTCCTTGAACAGGCGCTCGTGGAGGATCTGCACGCCGGTGAACATATACGGCGATACCTCCCGCTCCGGGCGGCGGGTGATCACGCCCTGGGGGTCGATGCAGAAATCGCCCATGCCGTCGTACCCATAGGCGTCGACCGTGAAATGAATCAGCAAAAGCCCGTCCATGCGCCCGCCATCCCACGTGCCGGCCAGGCGGCCGAGGGCGTCGCCGACTCCGTTCAGCCACAACACGTCGGCGTTGGCGACGAAGAACGCGTCCGCGCCCAGGAGAGGCAACGCCCTGGCCACGCCGCCGCCGCTTCCCAGAAGTTCGTCCTCGGGCGAGAAACGGATTTCCGGCGACCGGCGCCGGCCCAGATGCCGTTCGATGAGGTGCCCGAGATGATGGACGTTGACCACCACCCGCTCGACGCCCGCGTCCACGAGGCGGTCGATGGTCCGGTCCAGGAGAGTCCGCCCGCCCACCTGGACCAGCGGCTTGGGCAGTTTATTCGTCAGCGGGCGCAGGCGCGTGCCCAGACCCGCGGCCAGCACCATGGCCCGCTTGGGCACGCGCCCCGGAGGCCGGTCGGGGGCGCGCCCGGACGCCTTTTTTACCGCGCCCTTCCTGGGCATGGCGGTATCCCTCTCTTCTCCGGTGGGAGGTGACGGTCGAGCCAAGCGGCGACAGGGGCCAGGGACCGATGTTCCAACGTACGTTCCAACAGCCGCCAGACCCTGGGGATGTGGACCAGATAATCGGGCTTGCCGTCACGCACACAAAGCCGGGTGAAGACGCCGATCACCTTGGCGTGCCGCTGGGCGCCGAGGATGGCGTAGGCGGTGTCGAAGCCCGGCGCGTCGAGGCCGGGAAAGGCGGCGCCGTAACGTTCCCGCATGGCCTGGGCCAGGTCCGGACCGATGTCCCGGCGCGCGTCCTCCAGCAGCGACATCAGGTCATAGGCCGCCGGCCCGGCGACCGCGTCCTGGAAATCGAGCAGGCCGCAGGCGGCGATACCCTGGCGCGCCGGCAGCCACATCAGGTTGTCCACGTGGTAGTCCCTGAGCACCAGGGTCCGGGGCTGGGCGTGGACCACGGGAAAGGCGGACAGCCACGCCTCGATATAGCTGCGGCGCACCGCTTGCGGGGTCGGGCGGTCGAGCACGGCGGGCATGTACCAGTCGGTGAGCCAGCATGCCTCCTTCAGCAACGTGGCGTCGTCATAGGGCGCAAGGCCCTGCGGAATCGCCCGGGGCGGGCGGTGCAGATGGACGAGCACGTCCACGGCGAGGGCGTAAAGGGCGGGCTCGTCCCCGCCGCCGGCCAGCATGCGCGTGTAGGTGTCGTCGCCCAGGTCCTCCAGCAGCAACAGGCCGGTGTCGGGGTCCTCGGCCAGGATTTCCGGCGCGCTCAACCCCAGGTCCCGGAGGTGCCGGGCCACGCGGACGAACGGGCGCACGTCTTCGTGCGGCGGCGGCGCGTCCATGAGCACCGCCTGCCGGGCGCCGTTGACCAGACGCTCGTACCGGCGGAACGAGGCGTCGCCGGAAAGGGGCCGGCGCTCCGCCCGGTCCCACCGGTGGACGGCGAGGAAGGCGGCGATGCGCTCGTCGCGCTCAGACAAGGCCGGCCTCCCGCAGCCTTTTTCGCCCGGCACCGTAACCGGTGAGCCGCACCCGGCGGGCCTCGGGCGTCCGGGCGAAGCAGAGGGCCACGTCCACCCGGTCCGCGGGCAGGACGCCTTCCAGTCCCTGCGGCCACTCGATCAGCGAAATTCCCCCGGCGAAGGCCTCTTCCATGCCCAGTTCGAAGACCTCACCGGCGTCCGCGATGCGGAAGAGATCGAAGTGATAAACCGTGCCGCCGGGAAGCTCGTAGACCTGCACCAGCGTGAACGTGGGGCTGGGCACCTCTTCCGACGCCCCGCCGCGGGCCCGGATGAAGGCGCGGGCGAAGACGGTCTTGCCGGTGCCCAGCGCGCCGGTGAGCGTGAAGACGTCGCCGGGGCGGGCCGGGCCGGCGAGAGACTGTGCGATGGCCGCCGTGGCCGCCTCGTCGGGCAGGTCCATCTTTACGGAGGTTGGCGATGTTTGGACCTCGGGCATGTCCCGCCTTTCTATCCGCCGCGCCCGCTCCCGGCAAGCCACGCCCGGCAAGCTTGATCGGAGTACGGATGACGGCCATTGTAAGGGCGCCAATTCGGGGGGACCAATTTTTATTGGCGGCTGCGGTTCCATGGCCGGTACGCCCCTCGGCGGGTGACTCCGCGCCGGTGCGCCGCCGAAGTTCCAACAGCGGGTGAATTAACCAACCATGTCTATTTTTTCCGGGCTTCTCGGCTTGTTGTCCGCCGACATGGCGATCGACCTGGGCACGGCCAATACCTTGGTGTACGTGCGCGGCCGGGGGATCGTGCTCGACGAGCCCTCGGTGGTGGCCATCGCCGAGGTCAAGGGGCAGAAAAAGGTCCTGGCCGTCGGCGAAGAGGCTAAGTTGATGCTGGGGCGCACGCCGGGGAACATTACGCCCATTCGTCCGCTGCGCGACGGGGTGATCGCCGATTTCGAGATCGCCGAGGCGATGCTCAAGCACTTCATCCGCAAGGTGCACAATCAGCGCAGTTTCGTCAGTCCCCAGATCATCATCAGCGTGCCTTCCGGGGCGACGGCGGTGGAGCGGCGGGCGATCCAGGAATCGGCGGAAAACGCCGGCGCCCGCCGGGTGTTCCTGATCGAGGAGCCCATGGCCGCCGCCATCGGCGCCGGACTGCCGGTGACCGAACCCGCCGGCTCCATGGTCGTGGATATCGGTGGCGGCACCACCGAAGTGGCGGTCTTGTCCCTGGGCGGGATCGTCTATTCCCAGTCCGTGCGCGTCGGCGGCGACAAGATGGACGAGGCGATCATCTCCTATATCCGCCGCAACCATAACCTCCTGGTGGGCGAGAGCAGCGCCGAGCGCCTCAAGATGGACATCGGCACCGCCAGCGCCCCGGAAGACGGCGAAGGCCGAATGACGGGCATCAGGGGCCGGGATCTCATGCACGGCGTGCCCAAGGAACTCGTCATCAGCGAACGCCAGCTCGCCGAAAGCCTCGCCGAACCGGTAGGGGCGATCATCGAGGCGGTGAAGGTGGCGCTCGAGCACACGGCGCCGGAACTGGCCGCCGATATCGTGGACAAGGGAATCGTGCTCACCGGCGGCGGCGCCCTCCTCAGCAATCTGGACAACGTGCTCCGCTACGCCACCGGCCTGCCCGTATCCATCGCCGAGGATTCGCTGTCCTGCGTGGTGCTCGGTGCGGGCAAGGCGCTGGAGGAGATCAAGACCCTGCGCGACGTGGTCATCCGCATGAATTGAGGCGGCGGCGGCGCTACAACCGTTAGGCCGGACCTGCGCCAGAGAGAACCAGACCCGTGCCGCCTTTGCGCCCCGCGCCGGGCGTGCGATAATGGGCAACGGTTGTTATTGGTGAGGCCGGCCGATGCTCCTGTTGCGCAAACTGTTGTGGCACGCCGCCAAGCACATCGCCCTCGACCCGCGGGCCCGGGCCAAGGCGGCCGACGTGTATGAAAAAGAGGTCAAGCCGCGGGCCCGGGCGGCGTGGCGCCAGGCCAAGCCCAAGCTCGACGCGGCGAAGGCGGAGATGGACGCGGCCAGGGCGGAGCTGAAGGACATCGCCGCCGAAACCGACCCCCGGAAAAATCCCCGCGAATTCGCGGCCAGGGTCAAGCGGCGCTTCCTCGACCGCGAATAGGGCGCGTCGGGCCGGTAGCAAAATTCAGAAATCCTAGGCGTGCTTGGTCATTACGGCAGAAGCCACTTGTGCCAAGCGCTGCCGCGCGGGCTTTTGCGGGGCCTTGGGCCCCGCACCCCGTTAATTCCTGTCCCTTGAATTCCGCGAATGCGTGATGTTCGCCACTAACCCCCCTCTTCCCCGGCGCCGCTGGGCAGGCGGCAGGTCACGGTAGTTCCCTTGTTGGGGGCCGATTTCACCTCGACCCGCCCGCCGTGCAGCTCGATGAAGCGGGTGACCAGGGAAAGGCCCAGGCCGGCGCCCCCCTGGCGGGTGTCCGGCGCCCCGCCGCGCTCGAAGGTGCGCAACACCCGCTCCTGGTCGGCCTGGGGGATGCCGACGCCGGTGTCGGAGACGGCGATGGCGATGTCGTCGCCGTCGCGCCACGCGGAGAGCCGGATGGTGCCGCGCGGGGGCGTGAAGGTGACGGCGTTGCTCAACAGGTTGAACAACACCTGCTTGACGCGCTTCTCGTCGGCCACCATCCAACCGATGTCGGGCGGGCAGTCGAACTCCACCTTCAGGGCCTTGCGCCGGGCCCGCTCGCGGGTCAGGTTGAGGACACCGACCAACATGGCGTGCAGGTCCACGGTGTCCAGCTCGAGGGCCATGGTGCCGGCCTCGATGGAGGCCAGGTCCAGGATATCGCTGATCACCGTGGTCAGGTTCTGCGACGCCTCGACGATGCCGCGGCTGTATTCCATCTGCCGCTGGTTGAGCGTGCCGAAGTATTCCTCGGTGAGGATCTCGGCGAAGCCGACGATGGTGTTGAGCGGCGTGCGCACTTCGTAGGACACGTTGGCGATGAACTCGGATTTGAGGCGGTTCGCCTCCTCCATGGCCTCGGCCCGCTGGCGCAGGGCGAGCTGCACCCGGACGCTGTCGGTGACGTCCAGATAGCTCAGCAGCACCGCGCCGTCGGGGAGCGGCAGGTTGGCGTAGTCGAGCACCGTCCCGTCGCCGCGCAACAGCCGGCCGGAGCTGGGCTCGCGGCTCATCAGGCGCTTGATCACCCGTTCCTTATGGGCCGCCCAGTCGTCTTCGCCGATGATGAAGGGGCGCATCTTCTCCACGAAGTCGCTCAGGTGCGGCTCCCCGCCCAGATCCTCTTCGCTCAGCTTCCACAGCTTGGCCAGGGCGGGGTTGCTCAGCTTCAGCCGCCCGTCGCTGCCGAAGACGGCGACGCCCTCGTACAGGTTGTCCAGCGTCGCCCCCTGGACGGCGATCAGCGTGTTGTAGGAACGTTCCAGATCCAGCCGGTCGGTGACGTCCTCGTAGGTGAAGACCAGGCCGCCCAGGGCGTAGGGGCTGACGACGCTGCGCAAGGTGGTTCCGTCGGGGAGGTGCAGAAGCGAATCCACGGGCTCGGCGAGGGTGCCGAACTGGGCGATCTGTTCCTCCTTGAAGGCCCGGAAGTCGGCGTATTCGGGGAGCCGCCGCAGCTCCCGCAGCCGTTCCAGCACCTCGGCCAGACCCGGTTCGGAGTCCAGCCAGCCGGCGTCGACGCGCCACAGTTCGGCATAGGCCGCGTTGAAGAAGCGGAGCCGGGTGTCGGGCCCGAAGATGGCGATGGCCGTGGCCAGGTTCTGCAGCACCTGGTCCTGGGCGGCGGCGTCGCCCGGGGACGTCTCTTCCGTGTCCCGGCCCGGGGAGCGGTCGATGGCGAATCCGGCGGTTCCCGCCCAGCCTTCCATGGGGGTCTCGGTGACCTCGAGGAGCCGCTCCGCCCCGCCCACGCTCAGCCGGTGGCGCTCGGCCACGGCCTTTCCCTCCGTCCTCGCGCGCATGGCCAGGTCGCGCAGCGACTCCTCGATGGCCCCGCCGGCGCAGGCGCGGTTGGTGAACGCCAGGTCCAGGTCGGCGCCGCGCAACCACACGGGCACGGGCAGCGCGTCGAGAAGGGCGCGCAACGTGCCGCCGGTTTCGGCGGGCCCGACGGCGGCGGCACCGGCGGACTGCGCCGCGTCCGAGGTCCCGGTTACGTCGCGCATCCACAACAGGTCGGCGAGCGGCCGGCCGTCGACGGCGCCGGCGCGCACGCCCACCGCCTGCACCATGCGCCCGGCCGCCGGCAGCAGCAGATCGAATGCGGTGCCGTCCCGGCGCAGCGCCTCCACCGCCTTCTCCAGCGCCGCCGCCGTCTCGCCCTCGAACCGGGCGCGCACGTCGGCGAACCGCGCCTGTGTCCCGGCGGCCAGGCCGAGGAGCACGGCCAGACGGCGCGAACAGCTTTCTCCGCCGTTGACGTGGTCCCACAGGAAAAGGCCGTCGGGCGACGCCGCCAGGATCTCGCCGTTGCGCTCGGCGGCGTCGGCGAGGCGCCGGCGTTCGTCGTCCGCCCTGGCCAACCGGCGGTGCTGGCGCACCATGAAGGGCGCCGCCACCGCCGCCACAGCGAGAGCGCCGAGCGCGAAAGCGAGAACGGTTCCCATTACCAAGCCGGCCCCGGCCCCGGGGCGGCGCGTCTGTCAGAAACTCTCAGGTTCAGCACCGGGGAATCCTATGCGTGAAGGGGCGGCCGAACAAGACCGCCCCCCCGAAGCGCCGCGCCACGGCCGCGGTCCGTCAATAACGGTAGTAGTCCGGCTTGAACGGCCCATCGACCGGCACATTGATATACTCGGCCTGCTCCGGACTCAGCCTGGTCAGGTGGACGCCGAGCTTGTCCAGGTGCAGCGTCGCCACCTTCTCGTCCAGGTGCTTGGGCAACATGTAGACCTTTTCCTCGTACCGGTCCGGGTTGTTCCACAACTCGATCTGGGCCAGCACCTGGTTGGTGAACGACGCGCTCATGACGAAGCTGGGATGGCCGGTGGCGCACCCCAGGTTCACCAGGCGTCCCTCGGCGAGCACGATCAGACGCTTGCCGTCGGGGAACTCGACCTCGTCCACCTGGGGCTTGACGTTGTGCCACTTGTAGTTCCTGAGCGCCGCCACCTGGATCTCGGAATCGAAGTGGCCGATGTTGCAGACGATGGCCCGGTCCTTCATCCGGCGCATGTGATCGAGGGTGATGACGTCCAGGTTTCCGGTGGCGGTGACGAAGATGTCGCCGACCGGGGCCGCCTCGTCCATGGTCAGCACCGGGTACCCTTCCATGGCCGCCTGCAGGGCGCAGATGGGGTCGATTTCGGTGATCATGACCCGCGCGCCCAGGCCGCGCAGGCTGGCCGCCGAACCCTTGCCCACGTCGCCGTAGCCGCAGATCACCGCCACCTTGCCGGCGATCATGACGTCGGTGGCCCGTTTGATGCCGTCGACCAGGCTTTCGCGGCAGCCGTACAGGTTGTCGAACTTGGACTTGGTGACCGAGTCGTTCACGTTGATGGCGGGAACCCTGAGCGTGCCCGCCTCGGCCATCTCGTACAGGCGGTGGACGCCGGTGGTCGTTTCCTCGGAAACACCCCGCACGTCGTCCAGAAGACCGGCATGCTCGTCGTGCATGACCTTGGTGAGGTCGCCGCCGTCGTCGAGGATCAGGTTGGGGTGCCAGCCGCCGGAGCCGTTGATGGTCTGCTCGATGCACCACCAGAACTCGTCCTCGGTTTCGCCCTTCCAGGCGAACACGGGGATGCGGCGCGCCGCCACGGCGGCCGCGGCGTGGTCCTGGGTCGAGAAGATGTTGCACGAACTCCAGCGCACCTCGGCGCCGAGATCGACCAATGTGTCGATGAGCACCGCCGTCTGGATGGTCATGTGAAGGCAGCCGGCGATGCGCGCGCCCTTGAGCGGTTCCTGGCCTGCGTATTCCTCGCGCAGCGCCATGAGGCCCGGCATCTCGGTCTCGGCGATGGCGATTTCCTTCCGCCCCCAGTCGGCGAGCGACGTATCGGCCACCTTGTAGTCGTCGAACGAACCCATGTTGCCTGTCTCCTGCAGACCCGCCTCTTATACCAAGGGGCGGCAAGGTTCAAGGTGGTCACGGCGCCTACGCTTTCAAGCCAGGGCGTTGAAGTCATCCAGAAGGGTGGCGATGCGCCCGGCGTCCACCTGGTCCATGATCACCCGCGCCCGGTGGTCGGCGGCCACCAGGTCAAGGTTGCGGATGCGTTGTTTGACCCGGGGAATACTGGAGGCCACCATCGAAAACTCGCGCAGCCCCAGGCCCAGAAGGAGGGCCGTGTAGCGGGGATCGCCCGCCATCTCGCCACAGATGCTGACCGGGATGCGGGCGTGCAGCGCCGCTTCGGTCGAGAACTGGATCAGGCGCAACACGCCCGGATGCAGGGGGTCGTACAGGCGCGCCACCTGCTCGTCGCCGCGGTCGATGGCCAGGGTGTACATGGTGAGGTCATTGGACCCGATGGCGAAGAAGTCGCTGACCTGGGCCAGGGAGTCCGCCGCCAGCGCCGCCCCCGGAACCTCGATCATGGTGCCCAGGGGCGGCAGGGGATCGACCACGCTGAAGCCCCGGCGCTTCAGGCGGCTGGCCGCCTGGCCCAGGACCTCGCGCGCGCGGCGGACCTCGGACACGGTGGACACCATGGGCAGGAGGATGCGCACGTGGCCGTGGTCGGCGGCGCGCAGGATGGCCCGGAACTGGGTCTCGAAAACGTCGAGCCGGGCAAGGGACATGCGGATTCCGCGCAGGCCCAGGGCGGACGAGGCGCTGGCCCCGAAGTCGCCCATCAGCGCCGCGGATGTCTTCTCGCCGCCCACGTCGAGGGTGCGCACGGTGACCGCTTGCCCTTTCATGGGCTCTATCATATCGCGCAATGCCTGGTACTGCTCATCCTCGCCGGGGATGTCGTCCCGGTTCATGAACATGAACTCGGTGCGCAGGAGGCCGATGCCGGCGGCGCCGGCCTGCTTCACCAGGGTCATTTCAACGGGCAGTTCCACGTTGGCCTGCAACAGCACCTCGGTGCCGTCGCGGGTGACGGCGGGCTGTTTGCTGAGGCGCGCCAGGCGCCGCGCCTGGCGAACGCTTTCCGCGTGGCGGCGTTCATATGCCGCCAGCGTCGCCGGCGAGGGGTCGACGACCACGTGGCCGGTATCGCCGTCGACGACCATGGGCTGGCCCGGTTGCGCCCCATCGATCAGACCGGGCACGCCGAGCACCGCCGGCAGGCCCAGCGCCCGCGCCATGATGGCGGTGTGCCCCTCGGCGCCGCCGAGCATGGTGGCGATACCGGCGATACGGCTTCGGTCCAGTTGCGCGATGTCGGCCGGCGACAGTTCCCCGGTGACAACGACGCTGCCCTTGGGCACCAGGGACCACGGCTTCACGGGCGTCTTGGTGAGGTTGCGCACCAGACGGGTGGCCAATGCCCGGATGTCTTCCACGCGCGCCTTGATGTAGGCGTCGTCCATGGCCGCGAAGCCTTTGGCGATTTCCGCCATTTCGGCCTCTACCGCGGCCTCGGCGTTGATGTGATCGCCGGTGATGCGCCGCCGGGCGCCGCGCACCAGGCGGGAATCCTTGAGCATGTGAAAATAGGCGTCCAGCAGGGAGACCAGTTCCTCCGCCACCGTCCCCGACATGCCCCTGGCCTTGGTGCGCAATTGGCCGATCTGCCGGCGGGCGCGGGTCACCGCCGCCTCGAGGCGGGCGCACTCCTTGTCCACCTGCCGCGCCGGGATGGGATATGTGGGCACCTCGATGGCGCCGCTTTCGCGGACATGGGCGACGCCGATGCCGATGCCCGGCGAAACGCCCAGTCCCTTGAACGTCTTCTCCTTGTGTTTCACCGGCCTACCGTGCGGTAAAAATCAGTGCTCTTCGAACATGTTTTCGATGAGCGCCGTCAACGCGGCCACCGCCTGCTTGGCGTCGGGCCCGGTGGCGATGAGCTCGACCGCGCTGCCCGAGGCCGCGGCCAGCATCATCAGTCCCAGAATGGAATGTCCCGATACGGTCAGGTCTCCCTTGCTCACCGTGACGTCAACGTCGAAGGTGCCGGCCAGCTTGACGAACCTGGCGGCGGCCCGCGCGTGCAGCCCCCGCTGGTTGCGGATGATCGCGGTGCCCCTGGATGTGCGTCCCTGCCGCCGGGTCGAGGCTTCGCCGCCCCTCATTTCTGGTCCTGGCTGAGCAGTTGCGAGGCGATGTTGATGTACTTGCGTCCCGCTTCCTGGGCGCGGATGGCGGTCTCGGCCAGGGATTCGGTCTTGCGCACGCTTGCCAGCTTGATCAGCATGGGCAGGTTGACGCCGGCGATCACCTCCACATTGGCCTTGTCCATGGTCGAAATGGCAAGGTTCGACGGGGTGCCGCCGAACATGTCGGTGAGCAGCACCACGCCGTCGCCTTCGTCGGCATTGGCGACGCAATCCAGGATTTGCACCCGGCGTTGTTCCATGTCGTCGTCGGGGCCGATGCCCACGGCGCACACGTTGGTCTGCGGGCCGACCACGTGCTCCAATGCCGCGATCAGTTCCTCGGCCAGCCGGCCGTGGGTTACGAGCACCATTCCGATCATGCGCCGCGCCGTCCTTCCACTAGCCGCCGGTCCTGGTCAAATCCCTATGATGCACCTGGACGCGCTGGTCTTGCCCATTCAGCCATGCCGCCAGTTTCTCGGCGACGACCACCGAGCGATGGCGCCCTCCCGTGCACCCCACCGCGATGGTGAGATAGCTCTTGCCCTCGCCGGCGTACCGCGGCAACAGCGGCAGCAGGAGTCCGGTGAGGGCGTCGAAGAACGGCGCGAACCCCGCATCGCCGGCCACGTATTCGGCCACCGGACGGTCCAGACCCGTCAACGGCCGCAGGTTGGGATCATAATGGGGATTGGCGAGAAAGCGAACGTCGAACACCAGGTCGGCCTCGCGGGGCAATCCCCGGCGGTACGAGAACGAGGTGACGAAGACGGCCAGCCCGGGCTCGGACGCGAGGCCGAAATGCCCCTGGAGGATGCGCTTCAGGTCCCCCGGCCCCATGCCGGTGGTATCGAGGACGACGTCGGCGCGGTCGCGCAGCACGGAAACCAGTCCGCGTTCGTGCACGATGCCGTCGCTCACCGGGCGGTCCGAGGCCAGGGGATGGCGATGGCGGGTCTCCGCGTAGCGCCGCCGGAGCTCATCGTCGTCGCAATCCATGAACAGCATCCGGACCTCGACCCGGGTATCGGCGCCCAGGTGGTCCAAGCGCTCGACGAACGGCTTGATGCCGAAGCCGCGGGTGCGGATATCGACGCCGATGGCGATGGGGCGTTGCACGTCCCGCGCGCCGCGGCCGCCCCCGGCCGGCGCCACGAGACTGTTCAGCAGCGACAGCGGCACGTTGTCCACCGCCTCGTAGCCCATGTCTTCCAGGGCCTTCAGGGCCGAGGTCTTGCCCGCCCCCGACATGCCCGTGACCAGAAGCACGCGCAGGGCGCCGTCCGGCACCGGCGCGCGCCCGTCACCCCGGCTTTCCATGGTCTCGGGCAGGGAGTTGGCCTGGTCGCTCATGGGACCGGTATTATATCCCCGGTGACGCGGCGCACGGCAAGGCGAACCTTGGCCGGCGCCGAAGCCTCGAATGGCGCCAGCTTGAGCAGCGGCACCGAGACTCCCAGACAGTCCCACGCCGCGGTCTCGGGAAGGCGCTCCACCTCGTCCGCAGAAACCAAGTCCACGACCAGCCCCAGCAGCGCCTCGCCTGCCGAGTCCACGCGCATGACGCCGACGCCGCGCACCTCCATGAGGCCCCCCGTTTCGGGAGGCGCCGAGACGACCAGGCGGCCATCCCCGAGGCGCACCTCCGTGCGGTCGTCGGCGACCAGGCGCGCGCCGCCGTCGACCAGCCGCAGTGCCAGGTCCGACTTGCCGCTTCCCGCGGGACCCAGCAGGAGGACCGCCGTGCCGTTCACGTCGACGCAGGTACCGTGAACCTGGACCATGACGGGGGAGCGTGGAACCGTGGGTCCCGGCTGTCAAGAAATGCCCGCCGGGCGGGGCACGCGGATCACGCCAGGGGCAGGCGCACCACGAACCGGGCGCCCAGCACCCGTCCATCGCCGCCGCGCAGGTTTTCGGCGTGCACGGTGCCGCCGTGGGCTTCGACGATCTGCCTGGAGATGCTCAGACCCAGCCCGGAATGGGTGCCGAACTTCTCCGGTTCAGGCCGTTCCGTGTAAAAACGGTCGAAGATGGCCCCCTGCTTGCCGTCGGGAATGCCCGGACCCTCGTCGTCGACTTTCACTTCCGCCCAGTCTCCTTCCCGCAACGCCGTGAGCGTGATGGTGCTTGCCGGCGCGCCGAAGGAAATGGCGTTGGCGATGAGGTTGCGGAACACCTGGGCGAGCCGCCCCTCGACGCCGTCGATCACCAGGTCCGGCTCGGCATCCAGGGACATGCGGGGAGCGCCGGCTTCCGCCGTGGCCTCGTGCACCTCCGCCAGGGCCCCGAGGATGCGGCTGATGTCCACCGGCGCCCTCTCGGCGCGCAACAGTTCCGAATCCAGGCGCGAAGCGTCCGAGATGTCGCTGATCAGCCGATCCAGGCGCTGCACGTCGTCCTTGATGATGCTCATCAGTATGCGTTGCTTTTCGGCATCCTCCACCCGGGCCGCGGTCTCCACCGCGCTGCGCAACGAGGTGAGCGGGTTCTTGATCTCGTGGGCGACGTCGGCGGCAAAGCGTTCGATGGCCTCCATGCGCTCCCACAGGGCTTCGGTCATGTCATGCAAAGACCTGGCGAGGTCACCGATCTCGTCGTTGCGTCCGGAGAAATCGGGAAGGGCGCGGCGGTCGCGGCTCCGGCGCAGCCGCTCGGCGACGGCGGCGAGGCGGCGGATGGGCCGGGCGATGGTGCCGGCCAGGTAGATCGAAAGCAGCACGGTCACGCTCAGCGCCACGGCGAACACCTCGAGGATGCCCAGGCGAACCTCGAACAGGGCGGCCTCGATATCGCGCGATCCCTTGGACAGCATCAGCGCCCCCAGGACCTTCTTGTACCGTTGGACCGGCACGGCGACGCTGAGGATCATGCCGCCGTCGCGGCCGGCGCGCACCGCGTCGTCCTTCTCGCCCGCGAGCGCCCGCGGCACCTCGTCATAGTCTTCGGCCCGCTGGACGGATTTCTCGTGGTAGGGGGGCATCGGATCCTGGACCGGGAGCCACAGGACCAGGCGGTCGTAAACTTCCAGCGCCGCGCTCACCACCTCGCTGTAGACGTCCGGTGGCGGCAGCTCGCGGATCTGGACCATGCCGCCGGGGCCCATCAGCAGGCGGCTGTCGGCCAGCAGTACGCCGTCGGCGCCGAACAGGCGCGCACGCGTGCCCGTGGTCTGCACCAGGCGGCGGACGATCTGGTGGGCGATGTCGCGGACAATCTGCTGACCCGTCTGGCTGCCGGCGGAGACCGCACCCTCGCCGAGGGCGGCGGCGAACATATCGGCCTGGGTCATAAGCGCCGTGAGTTCGGCGTCGATAAGGCTCTGCCGGTATTGGCCCAGATACAGCAATCCGGCAACCAGGATACCCAGCGCCAGCACATTCACCGCGAGAATGCGCCGGGTGATCGGCGAAATGGTGCGCCGCCTTGGCCGGTCGGGTGCCCCCATGGTCATGCCGGCCCGCCGCGTCAGTCTCCGCGGTACCGGTAGCCGACGCCATACAGCGTTTCGATCTGCGCGAACTCGGGATCCAATTCCTTGAACTTGCGCCTGAGCCGCTTGATGTGGCTGTCGATGGTGCGGTCGTCCACGTAAATGTGCTCACCGTAGGCCGCGTCGATCAGTTGGTTCCGGTTCTTGACGTGCCCGGGACGCGCGGCCAGGACCTGCAGGAGCAGGAACTCGGTCACCGTCAGGTTGACCTCGCCGCCGCGCCACGTGCACATGTGGCGCGCCGGGTCCAGGACCAAGCGCCCACGCTGCATCAGGTCCTTGCCGCCGCGGTCGGCCCCCGCAAGTTCCCGGCGGCGCAGCACGGCGCGGATGCGTTCGATCAAAAGGCGCTGGGAAAACGGTTTCGTGATGTAGTCGTCGGCGCCCATCCGCAGGCCCAGGACCTCGTCGATCTCGTCGTCCTTTGAGGTGAGAAAGATCACCGGCAGGCCGCTCTTTTGCCGCAGCCGCTCGAGAAGCTCCATGCCGTCCATGCGCGGCATCTTGATGTCGACGATGGCCAGGTCCACGGGCTTGCGGCCCAGCGCGTCCAGCGCTTCAACGCCGCCCGTATACGTCTCCACGGTGAATCCTTCCGCCTCGAGAGCCATGGACACCGAGGCGAGGATGTTGCGGTCGTCGTCCACGAGGGCGATGGTATGGGACATGGAAAGACCCCTCGGCGAAATCAGGTTTCACGGTGCGCTCTGGTCTCGGGCGTTCCCCCAACGCGCAAAAGCGGCGCCACCGCACCGGGCCTTTGTGGCCGGATTGAGTATAATCGCTTCGCCCGTTCCCGGTAAGGTTTCCATATCCCTTCCCCGCCGCGGCGGGAGACCAAGGACGCCACGCCCCTTAATACCAAGGAGCGCCTTCCATGGGCCAGCCGCGCGTTGACGGACAAAGCCGCGACCGCTATTGGACGCCCATGGTTTCGATCCTGCAACGCCTTCTGCGCATGGTGGGGGAGGCGGTTCGCGACTTGGCGCCGGTGGTGCTGGTCATCGTCTTTTTCCAGGCGGTGGTTCTCAGACAACCGTTTCCCGACCTGAGCGCGGTGCTGGTGGGGCTTGTCTTCGTGATCCTCGGCCTGACCATGTTCGTCCAGGGACTGCAAATGGGCCTTTTCCCCCTGGGCGAGGCCATGGCCGAGGCGTTTGCCCGCAAAGGCAGCCTGTCCGCCCTTTTGGCCTTCGCCTTCTGCCTGGGCGTCGGCACCACCGTGGCCGAGCCGGCCCTGATCGCGGTCGCCGACAAGGCCGCCCAGGCCGCCGGAGAGGCCGGCTTTATCGCGCTCGGCGAGGAGGCCCGGTCCGATTACGCCCTCAACCTTCGCCTGACCGTGGCCCTGTCCGTGGGCGTCGCCCTGGTGTTGGGGGTGTTTCGTATCCTTAAAGGCTGGCCCATCCATTACCTGGTCATCGGCGGATATTCGGCCGTAGTCGTCTTAACCTACTTTGCCCCGCCCGAGATCGTCGGCATCGCCTATGACTCCGGCGGCGTCACGACCTCGACCATCACGGTGCCGCTGGTCGCGGCCCTGGGCGTGGGTTTGGCCAGCACCATTCGCGGCCGCAACCCGATGGTCTCCGGCTTCGGCCTGATCGCCCTGGCCAGCCTCACCCCCATCGTCTTCGTGCTCATCTTCGGCATGATCGTCTGATACCAAGGGGCGCTGATCATGACCCATAGAGACGGCTTACCAAGGTTTTCGGCCCTAAGCGTGCGCTGTGGCGATGCGGGGCATCGCGAAGCGTGCGCGACGCCGTCCGAAAGCCTTGGTAAGCCGCCGTTGCGGTCGCGTATG
>JACZQZ010000008.1 GCA_022545455.1 Pseudomonadota bacterium | reverse complement strand
CGCCAAGGCCGGTCCCCGGATCGTGGGCGCCCGCGATCCAACCTCGCCCCGCCCTCGTGCGGGGTTTTCTTTTGCATAGACGCGCCCGTTTAAGGCGGCCTGGGGCCCTGGGGCGCATCCCTCGGTGTTGGGGTGGTCAGATACCCCGCCGGGCAGATGCGGCTGTAGCGGCGTTTTGTTTGCCCTGCGTTAGCCTGACCGCTTCCACAAGAAACAAGGGCCTAGCCGTTTCCAGCTAAGGCCTTGTTTTATTGTCGGAAAATGGCGCGCCCGGCGGGACTCGAACCCACAACATCCTGCTTAGAAGGCAGGTGCTCTATCCGGTTGAGCTACGGGCGCTCCAGGTGGTCTTGCAGACGGTTCCCCGCCCCGGGACCGGCGCGGAAGTATACCGCCCGGGGACCGCAAAACCCAAGCGGGTCGATACGTCAGCCGCCGTCCCAGCGGAAGTTGTCGGCATAGTTCTTGGGCCGGATGCGCGGCGTCTTCGGCTCCTCCACCCGGAAGGTGAAGCCGTTTTTCCTGGCGAACGCCACCGCCTCGTCCCTGCTGTCGAAGGTCATGTGCACCTGTTCGCGGGTATCGACCGAGCCGGTCCACCCCATGAGGGGATCGACGGTTTTCGCCGCCGCGGGCTCGAACTCCAACACCCATTTCCGGGTGTTCGCCTGCCCCGCCTGCATGGCGGTCCTCGCCGGCTGGTAGATGCGCGCCTCCGTCATGGCGGTCCTTTCGTCCCAGGCCAGGCAACAGGTGGTCGGGGAGACTGGATTCGAACCAGCGACCCTCTGCTCCCAAAGCAGATGCGCTACCAGGCTGCGCCACTCCCCGCGCCCCGGGTTTCTAAGGGATTCGGACGATTCGCGCAAGCGCGCAAAAGGCAACGGAGGGGCATCGAAGGCCCTTTTTGGCCCCCACAGTCCCGGACTGTTCCCGGACCGGCGGCAAGGGCGCCCTGGGCCGGCGGGCCTTATTCGAGAAGTCACAAACATTGTGACTTCTCTCGATTCCCTCGAGCGCCGGGCGGGCGCGTCCGCGCCCTTGGCTTACGCCCCGGGGGTCGCGGGGGCGCCCCCCGCATTTCCAGTGCCCGGGGGGACACCCCCCGGTGCCCCCCAGGGGCGGCGGCCCGCGGTCGCGGGCTTCTCAAGTCAAAACGACTGGGGCGTTTTGACTTTCGTTATCATCCTTCGGCGCGCTTGAGCAATTCGGCGTGGAGGGCGTCGGGGATGTCCACGCCCGAGCGCCGCGCCTTCTCGCGGTTGGCCAGCCGCCGCTGCCCGGGCAGGCGGGCCCCCGGCTGTTCGACGATGGCGGCCAGGAGTTCCTCCAGCCGCCCGGGGAAGGCGTCGCCGGCGAAGCATTCGGGCCTGAGGACGAGGAAGAACTGGCCGATCCGGGGCGGCGGCCCCTCGGCGTCGAAGAAGGAGCTCGCCTGATAGCCGAAATGGGAACCGGTGAGCGCCGCGGCCAGGATCTCGACCATGAGCACCAGGGCCGACCCCTTGGCGTCGCCCATGGGCAGCATGGTGCCCTCCATGGCCGCCTTGGCGTCGGTGGTCGGCCGGCCCTCGGCGTCCAGCGCCCAGCCCTCGGGGATGGGCTCGCCTTTTTGCGCGGCGACCATGATCGTGCCCCGGGCGGCCTTGCTCAAACCGAGGTCGATGACCAGGGGCGCGGCGCCGGCCCGGGGACAGGCGCAGGCGATGGGATTGGTGCCGTAAAGGGCCCTGGACCCGCCCCACGGCGCGATGGCCGCCGGCGAGTTGCCGAAGGCGAGGCCGAGGAGGCCCTTTTCCGCCAGCCGCTCCACGTGGTAGCCGGCGGCGCCGAAATGATGGGAATTGCCCACCGCCACGGCGACGACGCCGGTCTTCTCCACCATGCGGGCGGCGTGGTCGAGCCCGAGGGCGATGGCCGGGTAGGCGAAACCGTTGCGCGCATCCACCCGAACGGCGGCGGCGGCCGTTTCGCTGAGCCCGGGCGTGGCGAAGCCGTCCACCTTGCCGGCCATGGCCTGGTCGGCATAGGCCGGCAGGCGCGACGCGCCATGGCCGGCCAACCCATCGGCCTCGGCCGCCACCAGCGCCTGGGCCACGGCGGCGGCGTTCTCCGGCGAGGTCCGGGACGCGCAAAGGACGCGCACGGCCAGATCGTGGAGCGCGTCCAGGGTCAGGTTGGCCACGGATCAATTCCCTTCCAGCACCCGGCGCACGTTGGCCGCGGTGACCGCGCTGATGCGCCGGTGCGAGTCCTCGCTCAGCCCGGCGATGTGGGGGGTGAGGATCAGGTTGGGGACGCCGTCCAATGCCGAGCCCGCCGCCAGGGGCTCGTTCTCGAACACGTCGAGCATGGCGCCGCCGAGCGTGCCCGCCCTGAGGGCCCCGGCCACCGCGTCCTCGTCGACCACGCCGCCGCGGGCGGCGTTGATGAGGACGGCGCCGGGCCGCATGCGCGAGAGCGCTTTGCCGTCGATCAGATGGCGGGTCTCGTCGGTCAGCGGCACGTGCAGGCTGAGGGCGTCGCTTTCGGCCACGACGGCGTCGAAGTCCCGTGGCTCCACCGACAGGGCGGCCCAGGCCGGATCGTCGGCGGACACGTATGGGTCGCAGGCGGCAACGGTCATGCCCAGCGCCCGCGCCCGGGACGCCACCGACCGGCCGATGGCGCCGAAGCCGATCAGGCCCAGGCGGCGGCCGGCGACCTCGCGCCCCATCAGGTCCGTGCGCGGCCACTCCCCGGCCAGTACCCGGGCGCCGGCGTGGTAGGCGCCGCGCAGAAGCATCAACAGGCCGGCGATGACGTACTCGGCGACCGCCAGGTCGTTGGCGCCGGTCGCCGGCAACACGGCGATGCCCCGGGCCTGGCAGGCCTCCATGTCGATGTTGTCCAGGCCCACGCCCAGGCGTCCCAGCGCCTCCAGGCGCGGCGCCGCGTCGAGCAGGGCGCCGCGCACCTGGGTGCGGTTGCGCACGACCAGCGCCCGGCAGCCGGCGACGGCGGCGAGCAGGTCCTCGGCGCGGTCGACCAGTCCGGGGTCGTAGACCACGTCGTAGTCCCGGCGCAGGTCCTCGACCGCGGACTCGTCCATGAACTCGGCGATGACGATGTCGGCCACGGTTCCTACTCGGCGGCCGAATCGGCGAGCAGGGTCTCGCCCGGCTTGACCCGGGTGAAGCGCACGGGCTCGGTGCGGACCACCATATCGCCGCCGTCGAGGCGGACGCTGGTGAAGCGCGAGGCGGCCAGGTCCCCCTCCTCCGGATGGTCGGACAGGAAGTGGGCGCCCCGGGAATCCTCGCGCCCCATGGCCGCCGCGGTGATGGCGCGGCCGACCAGGATCAGGCTCTTCAGGTTCAACCAGTCGTGCCAGGTAAGGTTGTAGACCAGGTCCTCCCCGGCGACGCCGACGGCGTCGAGGTCGGTCTCCAGCGCGACCAGGGCGGCGCCCGCCCGTTCCAGCCCCGAGGCGCTGCGGACGATACCCACGTCCTCCCACATCAGTTCGGAAAGCCGCTCGCGGATCTCTTCGATATCCCCGGGCGGGCGGCCGAGCGGCGTCCGGCAGCGCTCCACGCCGGCGGCGATGGCGTCCTCGTCGGGGTCGCGGAAGCCGTCCGCGCCGGCGACCGAGGCCGCCATGGTGTCGCCGGCGATGGCCCCGAAGACGGTCGCGTTGGCGACGCCGTTGCCGCCCAGGCGGTTGGCCCCGTGCACCCCGCCGGTGTCCTCGCCGGCGGCGAACAGGCCGGCGATCTCGGTGCCGCAGTCGACGCCGAAGACCACGCCGCCCATCATGTAATGGGCGGTGGGCACCACCTCGACCAGGCCGCCGACCAGGTCGAAGCCGCAGTCGGCGCAGCGTTCGACCATGCCCTTGAACCCGGCCTTCACCGCGTCCGGATCCAGGTGGCGCATGGTCAGGTAAAGGCCGCCCTCGGGCGCCGTGTTGCCGGCGCGCATTTCCTCGTACATGGCGCGGCTGACGATGTCCCGCGTCGCCCGCTCGGCGTGGCGGTCGTAGTCGGGCATGAAGCGCCTCTCCGCGCCGTCAAGCAGGTGCCCGCCGAAACCGCGCAGGCCCTCCTCCAGCACGGTGCCGGTCATGCGCGTCTCCGGCCCCGCCATGAGGCCGGTGGGGTGGAACTGGATCATCTCCATTTCCCTGAGCGGCAGCCCGGCGCGCAGCGCCATGGCCATGCCGTCGCAGCTCTTGTCGCCGGACGGCGTGTGGTACTTGTACATGGTGGGGCCGCCGCCGGTGGCCAGCAGCACCGCCCGCGCCTGGACGAAGACGAAATCGCCCGCCCGCATGTCGATCATCAGCACCCCGGCGATGGCGTCCGCGGACGGCGTCTTGATCAGCTCCACGGCGCGGTGGTCCTCCAGGCGGCCGATGTCGCGGGCCCACACCTGCTCGGCCAGGCGGTTGATGATCTCGATGCCCGTCAGGTCGCCCTTGTGCACGGTGCGGTCGAAGGTCTGCCCGGCGAAGGCCTTCTGGTGGATGGTGCCGTCCGGGTTACGGTCGAAAAAGCAGCCGACCTCGTTCTCCAGCTCGCGGATGCGCTCCCGGGCGCCGGTGACCAGGGTCCAGGCAAGCTCCTGGTCGTTCAGCCACTTGCCGCCCTCGATGGTGTCCATGAAGTGGCGCTCGACGGAATCGCCGGGCGCCAGGGCCACGTTGTAGCCGCCCTGGACCATGCGCGTGCAGCCGGATTTGCCGAGCAGGCCCTTCACCGCCACGGTGACGGACAGATCGGGCGCCGCCGCTTGGGCATGAAGGGCGGCGAAAAGGCCGGCGCCGCCGCTGCCGAGGATCAAGATGTCGGTCTTCAGCCGCCTCAACCGCGCACCCCCATGGCCGCGAGGGCCGCCGCGCGGCGGCCGGCGGCGTCGCGGCGCACCGTGTCATAGAGGCTGCCGCCATGGGAATCCATGGCCACCCGCAAGGGGCCGAAATCCCTGATCCTGAACTTCCACAGGCTTTCCGGGTTGAGGTCGTCCAGGTCCACGTCCTCGATGGTCTCGATCCAGGTCGTCTCCAGGGCCGCCGTGCCCCCGATGATGGCGAGATACACGCCGCCCAGGTCTCCGAACGCCTTCAGCGACTCGTCGCCCAGGCCGCCCTTGCCGATGATGATGCGCACGCCGTACTGGTGCATCAAGGGACGGGTGAAGCGCTCCATGCGGGCGCTCGTCGTGGTGCCGATGCAAATGGGCGCGTAGCCGGCCGGGTATCGTTCCGAGGGCTCCACCTTCCTGACGTTGGGGGCGGTGTGGATCACCGCGTGGCCGTTCAGGTCGAAGCGGGTGTTGCGGTGCTTGTCGAACATGTGGATCTGGGTCGCGTCGCGGATGCCGAACAGGGTCCCCTGCAGGGTCACGTGATCGCTGATCCTGAGCTTGCGCACGTCGGCTTCGCCGCACGGCATTCGAAGGTCGTGCTCGGTCATGGCTAAAACCCCAGCTCGATGCCGTCGGGCGTGAACGTGGCGCTGGCGCGGCGCGCCGAGTGGCACTGGATGTTGACGGCGACGGGATTCATGGTGATGTGGGTCGCCGCCATCTCGACGTGCACGGCGAACGCGGTCGAATCGCCGCCCAGGCCCTGGGGGCCGACGCCCAGGCTGTTCACCGCCGTGGTCAGCTCCTCTTCCAGCCTGGCGCCGTCGGGATCGTCGCAGCTGGTGCCCAAGGGGCGCGTCGCCGCTATCTTCGCCAGATGGACGCACAGGTCGGCGGTGCCGCCGACGCCGACGCCGACGATGGTCGGCGGGCACACCCTGCCGCCCGCCTCCAGCACCTTGTCGATGACGAAGACCTTGATGCCGTCCACCCCGTCCGCCGGGATGCACATCTTCAGGAACGAGCCGTTCTCCGAGCCGCTGCCCTTGGGGATCATCTCGATCAGCAGCTCGTCGTCGGTGTCGGAGAAGTCGATGTTGATCACCGGCACCCGCCGGCCGCACGAGGTGTGCTCGTTCACCCGGGTGAGGGGATGGACGATGGAAGACCGCAGCGGGTATTCCTTGGTCGCCCGCGCGCAGCCGCGCCGGATGGCTTCCTTCAGGGCGAAACCGTCGACGTCGACGTTGCGCCCGATGGTGACGTTGTAGATGGGGATGCCGGTGTCCTGGCACAGCAGGTTGTCGGTCTTCTCCGCCACGTCGATGTTCCTGATCATGGTGGCGAGCACGTCCTTGGCCGTGGCGTCCGACTCGCCGGCGTCGAGGCGGGCGAAACCCTCTTTCACGTCGTCGGGCAGCAGCTTGAGGGCACGGATGTAGAGGAGCTTCGCCGTCTCCTCGGCGACCGCAAGGTCAACGATCATGGTGCGTTCCTCCTGTTGCCCCATCCGCGGTGCGCGCACGCGATGGGTGGTGACGCCCCGCCGCCCGGCGCCCGGAACAACCGCGCGGCCCCGAAATTATCAGCAACGACAACAGGATACGTCCAAACCGCGTATCCTCCAAGGGCCGAAAAAGCGTGCCGCCGCGCCCGGCCCCCGCGCCCCCACGCGCCGCGGAGCATGACCAGGGTGAAGGCTGGTATATGGGGCGTCGACGGGTCTCCGTCCAGCGCTCAAGGCGCCGCACCGACAGGACACTAGGGCAGGAGTTTAAACAATTCGAACGTGCCCCAGCCAAGCGCCACGCCGGCTGGAACGTCGACCAGAAAGTGCTGCTTGGTGAACAGGCTGCTCAGGCCTATCAACAGCGGGAACGCATAAGCGCCTGGTCCGAGGTATGGACTAAGGTGCAGAGCCGTCAACATGGCTACCGAACAGTGCATGCTCGGAAAACAATTGGCGCGGCCATCGAATTTCTGCACATACGCCAGAAACCGTTCCGACACCGTGCGCCCGGTGTTGCGGGTGCGCCATTTCTCAGGGGTCACAACGGGAAACGCTAGAAAAAAGGCGGTCTGCAACGTCAGCAGCAAGACGTAACTGATGACCAACTGAGTGAACTGGTGCGACGACTCCACCACCAAATTGAGGTACAGAATCACCGGGTAATACAGGAAGCTGTAAATCCACACCCACGACGGCCAGTACGGGATCCACGCGTCTACGTAAATTCCAAGATCGCGGGGTTTCACGACCATGTTGCGCTGGCACCAGAAGTAGCACTGGTAGACACCGATGATGATGAACACGCTGAGGATCAGGTGAACCGAGTAGTCGATAGGAGTCATGGGTATTGCATTCCTCTCACAGCGACGGGATCGGCGGTACCGGAGCGCAGGTTCATCCCCTTCCACCGTGCGGCCGAGGTCCGGCAATCCAAATGCATTCGGAGTTCCACCGTGGTCACCGGCTCGCCCCGCGGAGTCCGCTTATGGCCTGCCGACCAGGACCAGGGACAGGGCCGGCCAGTAGGTGATGACGAGCACGGCCGCCAACAGAATCGCCAGGAACGGCAGGGTCGCCCGGAACAACAGCAGGATCGGCTTGTTGAACCGGTAGCTGGCGATAAACAGGTTCATCCCCACCGGCGGCGTGAAGTAGCCGATCTGCATGTTGGCCAGGAAGATGATGCCGAAGTGAACCGGGTCGATGCCGTAGCCGACGGCGATCGGCAACAGCAGCGGCACCATGAGGACCAGGGCCGAGAAGATGTCCAACATGGTGCCGAGCACCAACAGAAAGATATTCAGCAAAATCAGGAACGTGAGCCGGTCGGAGATATGCGCCTTGATCGCCGCGAACAACCGGGTCGGGACCTCGACATCGATGAGGTAGTTGGTGGAGGCCAGCGAAGCGCCGAGGATGATCAGAATGCCGCCCACCAGGACCATCGATTCGCGCATGATCCTTGGCAGCTCGCCGGGGGTCACCTCGCGGTGGATCACGACCTCGACCACGAGCACGTAGAGCGCGGTCACCGCGGCCGCTTCGGAAACGGCGAAGAAGCCGCTGTAGATCCCGCCCAACACGACGAACGGCAGGGGTATCTCCCACCGGGCCGCACCCAGGGCCGCCCGGGCCTCGCTCCAGGAATACGCGCTCAGGGGCTGGGTGCGGTTGCTCCAGGCGTTCCAAACCGCGAGCATCATCAGCATCAACAGGCCGGGCAGGATGCCGGCGAGGAACATCTCGTCGACGCTCGCGGCCCGCCCCACGCCGAGCCGCTGAACGATCACGGCGTAGAGGATGAGCGGCAGCGAAGGCGCGAACAGGAGGCCCAGGCTGCCGGACGTCGTGATCAGGCCGAGACTGTAGCGGTCGCCGTAGCCCGCCTGGGCGAGCGCCGGATAGAGCAGGGCGCCGAGGGCGACGATGGTGACGCCCGACGCCCCCGTCAGCGCGGTGAACAGCGCACAGGCGACCAGCGCCACGATGCCCAACCCGCCCTTCATCCATCCCAGAAGCGCCCGCGCCAGCGCGACCAGCCGGGCCGGCGCCTGGCTCTCGCTGAGCAGGTAGCCGGCAAAGGTGAACAGGGGGATGGCCAGCAGCACCGGCATCTCCGCCAGGCGGTAGAGCTCGATGGTCACCGCCGAAAGATCCACCCCGGAGAGATGAAAGCCGATGAGCGCGCTGGCGGCGATGACGGCAAACAGCGGCGCCCCGAGCAGGGCCAGGATGACCAGCAGGGTCCCGGTCAGGATCATTGCCGGGCTCCCGAAAACCGCCACAGGTGGTCGAGCGAAGACAGCAGAAAGCGGACGGCGATGACGCCAAACCCTATGGGAATGATCAGCTCGCACGCCCACGCCGGCACGGCGGCGAAAGCCAAGAGACCCGCCTCGTAATCCATGCGCACCATGCGCGCGCCGTGGTAGGCGAGGAGACCGCACACCGCCGAGGTGAACAGGTCGGTGATCACGCGGCCCGCCGACCGGGCCCGCTCGCTCAGCACGCGCGACAGGATGTCGACCGTGATGTGGTTGTCGTCGCGGGTGGCGGCCATGGCCCCCAAAAGGCCCACCCACAGGACCGATACGCGCAGCAGGGGGTCGGCCCAAAAAAGACCCGCATCCCACAGGTTGCGCAGCACGATCTGGCTTCCCGCCAGAACGATCATCGCCGAAAGGAGCATGACGAGAAGGCCGTCCTCGATGGCCGCCGTCACCCGCGCCAGGCGGCCCAGGATCCCGTTATTTGGATTTGAGGGCGATGCGTCGGTAGTCATCCAGATGGCCCTGGAGCGTTGTCAGAATCCCGGCGCTAAAAATTCCTTTCCGACTGAGGCCGCCAACCGAATCGGCAATCACGTTTTTCCACTTCTGCAGGTCCTCATCCGCTGGCTCGACAAAGACGATGCCTTGACGCCGCAAGGCCATCCGCGCCCGGTGATTGGCCTCGCGGTTCCGGCGGTCGATCCTGCCCGACGCCACCGCCAGGACTTCGTGGACGACGGCTTGGTCTTCGCTCCTCAGCCGTTCGAACGCCCGGCGTTGGATAACCAGCGATCCGTAAAGGTAAATGAGCGGGATGTCGGTGAAGTACTTCACCCGCCTATGCCACTGGAAGGTGATGTGGCCGACCGGAGAGTTGGGAACCGTATCGACGAGCCCGGTCTGCAGGGCCGTGAGCACATCGGTCAGCGGCAGGGGAACGGGAAAGACGTCGAGCGCCTTGAATACGGTGCGGCCGACCTCCTCATCGTCGGGGACCCACACCTTGCGTTTTCGCAAATCGTCCACGGTGCGGATCGGCTGCCGGGACATGAAGTACGAAAATCCGGCCTCCACCAGTCCGAAGCTGATAAAACCGCGCTCTCTCAGGGCGTCGATGATGAGCGGGTCCATGTGCTTGCGCACGTAATCGACCTCGGCATAAGACCAGAAGATGAACGGCAGGTTGTAGATCACCGCATCGCGGTATATCGCGGTCAATCCACTGGCGGTCATGGCGCCGCCGTGAAGCTGGCCGATGCGGATCTTGCGCAGGACGTTCTTGTCGTTGCCCATGACGCCGCCCGGATAGAACTTGAATCTCACCCGACCCTCGGTGCGGGTGGCTATCTCCTTGGCGCTGTTGCGCATCTCCCGCATCCAGCCCGTTCCATCCGGGACGACGGCTGCGATCTTCAACGTTTGGGCGCCGGCGCCGTAAGGGAGCGCGCCCAAGACGCACGCGATGAGGACGAAGAGGGCCATTCGGTTCCGCGACATGATTCGCTCCTAAAAATAGTCTTCGGACGTTGCCAGCAGTTGCCGTGCCTGTTGGCGGGCCAGGGTATTGCTCAGGGTCAGCCCCGGTTCGCGGGGATCGGCCTCCAGCACCTCGCGCAGCAGGCGGTCGTGCATGGCCTGGTCAAACACCAGCCGGGCGTAGCGTCTGGCGAACTCCACCTTGGCCATGAGGTTGCGACCCTTAGAAAGCGCGATGGCGCGCTCGAAGTGCGCCCGGCCTTCCCTGGGCCGGCCGCCCAGGGCCGGTGGCAGCAGGGTGCGCATCACTCCCAGGTACAGGTGGGCCTGTCCACGGTCGTAGCCCTCGTCGAGGGCCACCACCCTTTCCAACATGGCCTCGACCCTGGGCAGGTCCGCGATTGCGTCCCAATCGCCGCTGCGCGTCTGTATCCAACCGGCCCAGACGGTGGCATAGGTGTAGAGGGCGGGAACGTCGGCCTCGGTCATGGCGGCGAGCAGCGGCGCGAATTCATCGAAATGCCGCCGATCCTGGGCGCACATCGGCGGATGGCGCAGGCACAGGGCGCGGCCCGCGTAGGCCCGCGCCTTGCCCGACAGGTGCCGGGCGCGCTCCGGGTCCTCGACGAAAACGGTCGCGTAGACCCCGTTCAACCGGGCGCCGGCGATCAGCAAATCCGGATCGTCGGGGGACTCGTCGATGAAGCCGTCGAGCAACAGCAGGTAGGCCGGCGCCCCGGCCTTAACCGTCGCCGGGTCGTCATGGTTGACGATGGCCTGGGAAAGGCTTTGCGCGAGCCCGCGGGTGGCCATGCCGGCGCAGCCGGCAAGGCCAATCAGCAATAATCCCAAATACAATGGCCGCTTCATCGCCAGTCGTGCCATGGATCAGCCGCCTCCCTTGGGGTGATGCGCTCGCCACCCGGTTGCCGGGTCCTCCGGGTCGTCTGGGCCCCGACCGTGGAACGGTGGGGTGGAAATACAAAATTTTTGGACTGCCACCACCCGGCGGCGGCGTTGCGCAACTGACGCGCACCCCCGGGCGCTTGGAAATGCGCAGCCCTATGGAATTCCAAACCCCGGTTTTACGGTCGGTGCCTGTCGGGTTGTCACCGCAACGGAGACCGGAGGATATGGTGGTTCTGGCTTTGGAGACCCTCGAGGTCCGCCTCGCGGAGTCGGCGGCCGAAATCGACGCGGCCCAGGCGCTCCGGTATCGGGTTTTCTACGAGGAGTTGGAGGCCCGGCCGACGCCGCTGATGAAACGGCGGGCGCGCGACGTCGACAAATTCGATGCGTACTGCGACCATCTCGTGGTCATCGACCGCGCGCGCATCGGCGCCAACCCCTCGGTGGTCGGCACCTACCGGCTGATGCGGCGCTCCGTGGCGACGGCGCACGAGGGCTTCTACGTGGCCCAGGAGTACGACGTGGCGCCGCTCCTCCGCTATCCGGGCGAGGTGGCCGAGGTGGGGCGGTCCTGCGTGCACCGGGACTACCGCCAGGGCGCGGTGATGCAGCTCCTGTGGCGGGGAATTTCGGAGTACGTGGGCGCGTTCGACGTGGAGATGCTGTTCGGCTGCGGGAGCTTTACGGGAACCGACCCCACACGGTTCGCCGTCGCCCTCTCATACCTCTATCACCGCCACCTGGCACCGGAGAGCTTCCGCCCGCGGGCGCTCGGCCACCGTTACGTGGACATGCGTTTCCTGCCGCGGGCCGTGGTCGGTGACGACATCGGGATGGCCGCGCTGCCGCCGCTGATGAAGGGCTACATGCGGCTCGGCGGTTTCGTCGGCGACGGGGCGGTAATCGACAGGCAGTTCAATACGGTGGACGTATGTGTACTGGTGAAGACAGACCGGCTGACGGACAAATACCGGCGCCGCTACCGGCCCGGCGGCGTTGCCCCGGTGAAGCGGCTCCACTAAGCGTCTCGCCGCTTCGCGCCATCGTCCGCTGCGCCGCCTTCGCCGTCATGACGGTGATCCTGCTGGCGCCGTACCTTTTCGCGGCACCGTTAAGCCGCCCCGTCCGGAGCGCCGTCGCGCGGTCGTGGTACCGGGGATGTTCCCGGCTGTGCGCGTTGAAGGTGCGTGTGCGTGGACACCCGGTGGGCGAAGGCCCGGTCCTGTACGCGGCCAACCACGTCTCCTATCTGGACGTTGTGGTCCTGGGCGGGTTTCTTGACGCGCTTTTTGTCGCCAAGGCCGAGGTCGTCCGCTGGCCGGTGATCGGGCCCTTGGCCAAACTTCAGCGGACCATCTTCATCGAGCGGACGGCGACCCGGGCCTCGGTGGACAACACCGAGCTGCGCCACCGGCTGGCCATGGGCGAGTCGGTGATCATCTTCCCCGAAGGCACCAGCTCGGACGGCCGGCGGGTGCTCCCCTTCAAGAGCACCCTTTTCGAGATCGTGCAGCCCCGGCGCCTGGGCCGCGACATCTGGATCCAGCCCGTCTCCGTCGCCTATCCACGCTACGCGGACGGGCGGCCGCTCACCGGCGGCCTGGAGGCATGCTACGCCTGGTACGGGGAGGCGACCCTGTTCGGCCACCTCGTACGCGTGTTCGGGCTGCGCGGCGCGGTGGTCGAGGTGACGTTCCACGAGCCGGTGCGCGCGTCCGCATTCGCCGACCGCAAGGCGCTGGCCCGCCATTGCGAGGCCCGCGTGGCCACGGGCGTGCGCGCCGCCCACGGCGGAAATTAGTCGGCGCCGCCGGCCCTCCGCCGGGGCCCCAAAGAGCGCACCGACGCCGCGCGCAGGCCGGCCCGCGGGCCTCCGGTCCGGCAAACGGTCGCGGCCAATTCATCTGCACTTTAGCTGATGCAGACCACTAGTTCCCGAACAGCCCTTTCAGGCTTTCGAGCGGGCTGAACAGGCTGGGCGCTTGCTCCTTTTGCGGCGGCGGCGGTGGCGGTGTCTCCTGTTGGGGCTGCGCCTGGGGCGGTTCCTGTTGCGGCGGCTGGCCGCCGGACAGGCCGGGGATCATCTTGAGCACGCTGCCCAGGATGCCGCCCGTTCCGCCGGTCTCGGCCGTGCCCGTGGGCAAACCGGGAATCGGCAGCTTGACCCCCAGGCTGGTGCCGAAATTCCGCAGGTCGTCCGGCATGTTGGTAAGCCGCTTCGGGTCCAGGGCGGCCTCGGTGAAGACGCTCTTCCAGTCGACGCCGATCTCCGGCTTGTCCCAGGATCCCCTGACCGTGACCGGGATCGACAGGCCGGCCAACGCATCCTCGCCGCCCTGACCCTTGAGCGAGGCGACCAGCTTGGCCACCGCCCTGTAGTCGACCGCGCGCGGCGGCATCGGCACGAGCCCGCTACCCGTCAGGCGGACCAGCGGGGCAAGCATCTTGAGATCGCGGTTCTCGAGCACGCCGTTGCGAATGGTGAAGCTGCCGGAGAGTTCCGCGAAGTCGGTTTTCTGTTCGCCCGACTCGCCGAAGCCCAGGGTCTTCGCCTTGCGCAGAGCCGAGGCGATGTTGATGCCGTGGATCGCGCCATTCCTGAACTCGAAGCGTCCCTGGCCGTTCAGGGTTTCGACCAATTGCTTTTGGTTCGCCCCTTTCGCCCGACCCGCCGTCTGGAAGTCGACGGTGCCGCTCAGGCGGTCGCTGCCGGCGAAGGTCTTCAAGACAGGACGCGCCTGCACGCCGGTCACGTTCACCCGGTAGTCGATGGCCAGGGCTTTTTGCGAGCCATCGACGGTGGCGCCTAAATCGATGACGCCGCCGGCCATCTGCAGCTTCTCGACGACGGCCTTCAGCACCCCCTTGGTCAGCGTCAGCGTCGCGGCGCCGTTTTCGATGTCGAGCTCGCCGTAGCGCACGCGGCCGATCTTCACTTTCACTTGTCCGTCCGCCTGGCGCAGCGCCGACACGTCGATCGGGTCTTCGCTCCAGCCCGGGGGTCCCGCCGGGCCGGCAGGGGCGGCTGCTTTTTTCTGTCCCTCCTTTTGCGGCGGCAGGTAGGCGTTCAGATCGGCCTCGATGATGTCGACGGTCGCATCGAAGCGCGTGACCGCCCGCGAGGTATCGACCCGCGCCGTCGCCCTGACCTCGAGCGCCTTGCCGTCGATCGTCGCCTCCTTGAGGACCACCTTGGCGCCGTCGGCGCTCATCAGCGCCGTGACTTTGAGCGGCCCGGGATCGGGCTGCGCCGGGTCCAAGGGCCGGCCCAGCCAGGCCGCCAGCCTGCCGACCGACGGCACGTCGAGATCGAAACGGCCGTCAAGCCCCGGCGCCGGCTCGGTTTGCACCTTTCCGCCATACCGCGCGTTGAGCAGATTGGAGGCAACGGCCGCCGTCAGATCGAAGGCCTGACCCGAGAGCACCTGTTTCAAAGGCGCCAGCCCGACGTCGAGGGATACCGTCTCCTTGTTGTAGGTGATGCTGCCCTTGACCGTCGTCGGCCGGTCGAAGCCTGGCATGTCGAAGGTGAGCGTGGCTTCCGATACCGTGCCCCCGCCCGCGTCCTTGAGGTCGATGCCGCCCAGCCTGAGATCGGCCTTGGCGGCCAGGCTTTCGGCGAGCGCCCGCGGGCTCCTGCCGCGGCCCTTGGCGTGCAGGGTTGCCGAGGCGACGCCCGTTACCTTGGCGGCCGCGCCCTCGGCGGCCCGGGCCAGCGCCCCGATGTCGACCTTGTCGATGGTGAGCGCCGTATCGACTCCGAGCACGGCGCCCGCGCCATCGAGCCTGACGGTGCCGGTTACGGTACCGCCGTAGAGCCGAAGTTCCTCGAGGGTCGCATCGAGCACGGCGCCCTTGAGAGTGGCCGTAAGCACCGTCCTGCCGAGCTTGTAGCCCATGGCCTTGAGCCCGCCGAGCCGTACCGAGACGGTCGCCTCGGTCTTGCGGAGCGGCGTCAGATCGAACGGCTCGTCGGGCAGGGCCGCCAGCGGATTGCCCGCCGGCGCGGCCCGGGCCGCCGGCTTGTCGTCCTTGGCCGCCCTGGCCGGCGGCGGCAGGTAGCGGTCGAGGTCGAGCACGCCGGCCTCGAGATTGAGCACGATCCTGGCGATCTCGCCCGAGCCGTCGAAGCTGCCGCTGGCCTTGGCGTTGAGCGCCCTGCCTTTGATGGTCGCCTCCTTGAGGGTGACCTTCGGTCCGTCGGCGCTGAGGACCGCAATGACCGTGAGCGGGCCCGGATCGGGCTGGCCCTTGGGCAAGGGATTTTCGAGCCACGCCAGCAGCTTGCCGACCGACGGCACGTCGAGCGTGAAGCGGCCGTCCAGGCCCGGCACCGGTTCGGTCTGGACCGCGCCGTCGTAGCTCAGCTTCAGCCGTTTGGACCGGACGGCCAGCTTGGTCGTGAAGCGTACGCCGGACAGCACCTTCGCCAATGGGTCGAGGGTGAGGGAGAAGGCGACCGGCTCTTTGTTGTAGACCAGGTTGCCCTTGATGCTCGGGTTCGCCTCGACGCCGGGAAGATCGAACGTGAGATCGAGCTTGGTGAGGGCGCCCGGCGCGTCCTTCACGTCGATACCGCCGAGGGACAGCGAAGCGGCCGCCACCAGGCTCTGCACCAGCGCCCGCGGGCTCTTGCCCCTGCCCTTGGCCTGCAGCCGGCCGGACGCGATACCGGCCACCTTGGCCTGGCCGCCCTGGGCGGCGCGGGCCAGGGCGCCCACGTTCACCTTGTCGACGACGAAGGTGGTGTCGGCGCCCAGGGTGTCGCCCGAGCCGTCGAGCCTGAGCTTCCCGGTCACGTTGCCGCCATAGAGCCGAAGCTCGTTCACTTCGGCGGCGAGCACGCCGTTCCGCAGGCTGACGCTAAGCCCGACCTTGCCCACCCGGTAGCCCATCGCCTTGACGCCGCCGATGGCGATCTTGATCTCCGCTTCGGTCTGTTTGAGCGGGGCAAGGTCGAAGGGCGCGTCGGGGATCGCGGCGAAGGGATCGCGCTTTCCTTTCTTTTCCGGCCGTTTCGCCCCGGGTTCCGCGGCCACCGCCGTTTCCGCCGGCGGCGGCAGATAGCGGTCGAGGTCGAGCACGCCGGCCTCGAGATTGAAGGTCACGCGCCTGATCCCGCCGGTGCCGTCGAAGCCGCCGGTCGCCTTGGCCCGAAGCCCCGCGCCTTCGATCGTCGCTTCCTTGAGCGTTATCCTGGCTCCCTGGCCCTCGAAGACCGCATGAACCTTGAGCGGCCCCGGGTCCGGCCGGCCGGCCTCGAGCGGCCGTTTCAGCCACGCCGCCAACTTGCCCACCGAGGGAATGGAGAGATCGAAGGTGCCGTCCAGGGCCGGCACCGGCTTTTGCCGCAGGCCGCCGCCGTAGCTCAGTTTGAGTCGCGGCGCCTCGAGTGTGGTCTCCAGGGCGGCGCGGCCGCCGCCCAGGAGGCCGCCCGGTGAATCCAGCGAAACCTTGAGCGTCACCGGCTCCCCGTTGAGGGTCAGGCTGCCGTCCAGGGTGAAGGGGGCGGAAAGTTCCGTGAGGGCCGCTTTCAGGGTGATCGCCTTGGCCACCACCTCCTGGCCGGTGCGCGCGTCGCGAAAGGTGACCAGCCCCTCTTCCACACGCACGTCACCCAGCGTGAGGCCGGAAATCGGCAGGCCCTCGTCCCCCGGCGTCTGCGTCTCCGCTTCCGCCGGCGCCGGCGTGGCGCCCGCGAAGACCCAGTTGGGCCGGCCGTTCTCGTCGACCGCGAGGTGAAGGACCGGCGCCCGGATCACCAGCTCTTCGACGATCACCTCACGGGCGATCAGCGGCAGGAGCGCGAGCTTTCCGCGCACGCTTTCCAGGGTGAACATCCGGGCCTCGGCCGCGCCCTCGGCGTTGGACAGGCTGACGTCGCTCAGTCCGAAGGAGATCCCGGGAAAGATCGACACCTCGATATCGCCGCCGATGACCAGGGTGCGCCCGGTCGCCTCCTTGACCGCCTGCGCGATCTCCGGCTTGTAGCCGTTCCAGTCGATCAGCCGCGGGGCCACCAGGACGGCGGCGACCAAAAGCACGACCAAGCCAACGAGGACGAGTCCAACCTTTTTCATGAGTGCGACACCTCCCTATGCCGAACCTTCCGCGCCGGTCTCAATTCGGCCGGCTCCTGCGCACGGGTTTTGTCAAATATAGCGTGTTCGGTGGGCCGAGACCACAAATCCCACCCGGCGGTATCCGGACCGATGGCTCACCGGGGCCGCGCTTCCGGTATGGCCGTTCGGGGGCGGCGCGATCGGACGGAAACGTGACCTGCACCGCCGCCTAATGGGCGTCAAGCAGTCGACGCGGCACACCCGGCGCCGTCGGAACCGCAAAAACTTTGAATTTCCATTTTGCCCGGCGAAGCTGGCGTCGATGGCCACAGGGACACGAAATATCCCTGGTCGGCGAACCACACCCGGTAAATGAGCAGGAACATGAACATCACACGCATCACCTCGGCGGCGCTGGTCGTCCTTTCGCTGTCGGCCTGCGCCGAGCTGCAGAACAACCCGAAACGGTCCCTGGGCACCCTCCTCGGCGCCGGCCTGGGGGCCCTGGCCGGCTCCCAGATCGGCGGCGGCACGGGGCGGCTCGCCGCCATCGCCATCGGCGCCCTCGGCGGCGCCTACCTCGGGGGCGAGGTCGGCCGGTCCCTGGACAGGGCCGACAGGGCGCGCGCCGACCGCACGGCCCGGAACGCCCTCGAGTACAACCGGACCGGCGAGACCGTGCGCTGGCGCAATCCGGATTCCGGCCATTCGGGAACCTTCACCCCGACGCGGACCTACCGGACCGCCGACGACCGGAACTGCCGCGAGTACCGGACCACCGTCACCGTCGGCGGCCGGAACAGGGACGCCTACGGGACCGCCTGCAGGCAGGGCGACGGCACCTGGAAGATCACCCAGTAACCGGCGCCGAGAACGCGCAACACCGGAAAGGAGGATTCGACATGAACACCTACAAGCATCTTACACCGGGCATGGTCCTGGCGGGCGTGCTCCTGCTCGGGCTGCCCATTCCCGACGCGATGGCCCGCGGCGGAATCGAGATCGGCGTGCTGAGCTGTAACAGCGTCGAAGGGACGCGGCGCAACCTGTTGATCCACTCGACCGTGGACGTGCGGTGCGTGTTCAAGACGGCCGAGGGCGAGGAGACCTACACCGGCGAGACCGGCATCGGCCTCGGCGTCGATCTGAACTGGAACCGCACCGAGACCACCCATTTCGTGGTGCTCGGCGGCACCTCGGACACGCGCCCCGGCGCCCACTCCCTGGCCGGCACGTACGTCGGCGGCAAGGTCTCGGTCACGGTCGGCGTCGGCGCGGGCGCGGGCGCTCTCGTCGGCGGCGGCGCCAAGAACATCTCCTTGCAGCCCCTGGCGCTCGAGGGCAGCACCGGACTCGGCGTCGCCGGCGGCCTGGGGTATCTGATCCTCAAGCCCGGACGGTAGGGATCAGCCGGAGCAAAGCGTCCCGACAAGACTCCCGGGGTCACGCCACGTTGATCAGGAAACCGAGGCCGATCAGGAGGCTGACGCCGGCGGTGACGGCGATCAGGGTCTTCTGCCAGTCCCGCCAGGGCAGGAACTCCACGGCGAGAAGGCGCAGCCCGCCGGTCAGGTGGGCGGCGAGGAGAAGTATCAGGCCGACCTCGGCGGCCTTGACCAGCGGACCCTCGGTCCACGCGAGCACGGCGTCCAGGGCCGCCGCGCCCTGGATGGCGCGCGAAAGCACGTAGAAGTGGGCGGGCAGGAAAAGCACCAACAAAAGGCCCGACAGGCGGTGCACGGCGAAGGCCCAGTACGCGGGATGGTCGCGCGACCCGCCGGCAAGCCGGAACGGGCGCATCAGGCCCCTCCGAACCCGTACAGGCCATACGCCGCCTGCCAGCCCGTCCACGCCAGGAGGACGGCGAAGGCGGCCGCCGCCACGTCGATCAGGCGCGCCGGCACCGGCGTCATCTCGCGCAGGATGGTGCGCAGGCCGATCGGCCCGTGGACGGCAACGGCGGCGACGAACACCCCGTAGAACGCCAGCCAGCCGGTGTTTCCCTGCACGCGGCCGATGATCTCCTGGGCGCTCAAGCCGCCCTGCACGGCGTAGATGATGGTGCCGATGTGCACCGCCACGACCACCGCCAGGACCATGGCGCTGATGCGCTGGGCGAGCCACAAAAGGGTTTCGGCGCGGGCGCTCACAGTTTCCCCGTGAGCGCGGCGAGCACCGTCGCCCGCTTCAGTCCGGCGATCGATTCCGTCGGGTTGAGATGCTTCGGGCAGCGCTCCATGCAGCTCTGGTGGGAATGGCAGGCATGGCAGCCGGCGTCCCCCGCCACCGCGGCGAGGCGTTCCCGGTTGCCCCCGTCGCGTTCGTCGTTGACCAGGGTCCAGGCGCGGTTCAGCGCCGCCGGCCCCAGGTAATCCGGGTTCCAGGTGACCACGTCGCACGAGGCATAGCACACCCCGCATCCGATGCATTCGATGGCGGCGTCGGCGCGCCGGCGTCGGGGCGAATCGGGCGCGATGACGGCGAAGTCCGCGGTCCTGTCGGCGGTGGGACGGAACGCGCCTTTGGCGCGCGCCGCCTTGGCGAAGAACCCGGCCATGTCGACGCTGAGGTCCTTGATCACCGGCATGTTCCTCAGGGGCGCGATGCGCAGGCGGCCGTCCTTGGCCACCCGGCCGACGTGGGTGCGGCACGTCCACCGCGCCACCCCGTTGACCGTCATGGCGCACGAGCCGCACATGCCGACCCGGCAGGAAAAGCGGTACGCCAGCGTCGCATCGAGGCGCCGCTGGACGTAGGTGACCACGTCGAGCACGGTCTGGTTTTCGCGGCGCGGAACCGGGTAGGAAACGAACCGGCCCTCGTCGGCGCCCCGCCAGACCGAGACATCCAGCATGGAAGCCATGTCCGCCATGTTCGCCGTCTTCCTTGTGCCCGTCCGCGCCGCCGGTGGCCGCCCGGCCCGGGAACGGGACGCGTGCGCCGCCGGCCTTGCGCTTCAGGCGCTCCGGTACAGCTTGGTGATCACGAACTCGCGGTGACCGAGCACCTCCGCCGCCGTCAGCCGCCCGTTGCAGACGCGAACGGTCATCTCGAGCAGCGCGTCCCCGGCCTCGTCCAGGGTCATTTCACGCCGCAACAGGCCGGACACGTCCAGGTCCACGTGCTCGCCCATGGTCCGCGCCGTGCGCGGATTGGCGGTCAGCTTGATGACCGGCTCGATCGGGTTGCCGATGACGTTGCCCTGGCCGGTCGGGAACAGGTGGACGGTGAACCCGGCGGCGGCCTGAAGGGTCACGCATTCGGCCGCCGCCGAAGAGGTGTCCATGAAATACAGGCCCGGTCCCTTGGCCGGCCGTTCGGCGGGTTTCAGCACGTCGATGTATTTCGTCGTCCGGCCGATCTTTTCCAGGTTGCCGAAGGCCTTCTCCTCGATGGTCGTGAGGCCGCCTTCGATATTGCCCTTGGTGGGCTGGCTGTCGCTCAGGTCGTCGGTCTTGTTGGCCATGATGAAGTCGTTGTAATCGGACCAGGTCTTGAGGAATTTCTCGCCCACCTCCGGGGTGGCGGCGCGGGCGGCGCAGACCTGCTCGGCGCCGGTGATCTCGGAGGTCTCGCCGAAACAGGTGGTCGCGCCCATGGCGTCCACCTTGTCGATCATGTTGCCCACGGTGGGGTTGGAGGCGAGACCCGACGTGGTGTCGGATTCGCCGCACTTCACGGAAATCCAGGTTTCCCCGAAGGCGCATTCCTCGCGCCTCAGCTCGCTGGCCCAATGGACGTACTCCTTGGCCTTGCGCGAGGCGGCGGCGATGGTGTTGTGGTCGCCGTTCCGTTCGATGGCGAAGCCTTCCACGGGCTTGCCGGTGGCGGCGATGCCGTCGACGATGCGCCCGGTCCAGGCCGGTTCGATGCCGATCACCACCACGGCGGCGACGTTGGGGTTGCTGCCGGTGCCGATCAGGGTGCGGAAGAACAGTTCCAGGTCCTCGCCGAACTGCAGCCGGCCGTAATGGTGGGGCAGGGCCAGGGTGCCCTTGATGTTGTGGGCGACCGCCTCGCACGCGGCGTTGGACAGATCGTCCAGCGGCAGGATAACGACGTGGTTGCGGATTCCGACCCGGCCGTCGGTGCGCCGGTATCCCCGGAAAGTCGGCGTTGCCATGGCTACCACCTCTTGGTCTTGACGTTGTCGACGTGGACGTGCCCGCCCTCGGGGATGTCGGCGACCGCCAGGCCGATGTCGTGGCCGTACTTGATGATGGTATCGCCCTTCTTGATGTCGCCGAGGGATACCTTGTGGCCCAGGGGAATGGCATCGCGCGCCTTCACCGTGACGGTGCCGTCGGTCTCCATGACCCAGCCGGTCAGCTCGTCGCCGGCTTCGACGCCTTCCACCACCACCACGCCCGTGGTGTCGACGGTGTTGTGCACGAGAAAATGCGGTGCCGCCAATTGTTCCTCCCCGGTTTCAGGCCCGCCTGCAAAGCGGTGCAAAGCTAGGTGTACAAAACGCGGCCTGTCAATCGCCTATCCCCCGCCCGCCCCGAAGACGGAATGCAGCACCCTGTCCCCCGGTCTGATGCCCAGGCGCGCCGCCGTGCCGGCGTTGAGTTCCAAAACCGCGCGCACCGGCCCGGCGGAGCGGATGGCGGTGAGCGACAGCGGCACCAAGTGCTCGGCGATGTTGACGATGCGCCCCCCGGAATCGATGAACAGCATGTCCAGCGGCACATACGTGTCCTTCATCCACATGACGACCGGGCCCGTGCCCTGGAAATCGAACAGCATGCCGGCGTCGGCGGCAAGGCGGCGCCGTCCCTGCAACCCCTGCACCCGCTGGGCCTCGCTCAGCGCCAGCTCGACCGTGAAATCGGACCTTCCCCGGGCGGTCACCACAACAAGGTTGGAGGTCTCGAATCGCACCGGCGCGGCAGCCCCGGCGCCCAAGGCCGCGGCATGCGGACCGGCCACCAGGCCGGCGGCGGCGAAAAGCAGTACGGCACGGAGAAGGCGGCGTCGCGTCGCGTTCATGGGACTCCCATACCGCAAATGCCCGTGCGCCGGCAAACCTAAACGTTTTTTTACGGCCCCCTTGACGAAACCATCGTCTGAGGCCAAGAAAGAGCCGGCCAAAGCGAAAATGCGCGGCGTTGGGGGGGCAGCCCGGGAAGACGCCATCGGGGGAGCCGGGTTTTGCTGCAAGCGCTGAGTCTCGGAGCGGTCCTTTACGGGCTTTGGCTGCTGCTGTCGGGCCATTACCAGCCCCTGTTGCTGGGTCTCGGCGTCGCCTCGACCATCGTCGTCGTCCTCATTGCCCGGCGCATGGACCTGATCGACCGCGAAGGCCACCCCATTCACCTGAGCTGGCGTTTCCTCCTTTATCTGCCGTGGCTGGGGTGGGAGATCGTCAAGGCCAACATCGACATCGCCCGTGTCATCGTCCGCCCTAAGATGGTCATCGGCCCCACCGTGCTGCGCCTCAAGGGCACCCAGAAGAGCGAGCTGGGCCATGTCATCTACGCCAACTCCATCACCCTGACGCCGGGAACGGTCACCATAGGCCTGGAGGAAGGGGTGCTGAGCGTCCACGCCCTCACCCGCGAGGCCGCCGAAGGGCTGATAAGCGGCGACATGGACCGCCGCGTCACCGCGGTGGAGGGCGCCGCCGACGGCCGAGGGGAGCACGGGGTCTGATGTTCGCCGGCGCCTCCGCCGCCATCCTCGTCACCATGGCGCTGGCATTGGTCCGCGCCATCAAGGGTCCGACCATTTACGACCGCATCCTGGCGGTCAACGCCTTCGGCACCCTGACCGTGGTCCTCATCGCCGTCCACGGCTTCCTCGCCGGGCGGCCCGAGTTCCTGGACATCGCGCTGGTCTATGCGCTGATCAACTTCATCGCCACCATCGCCGTGACCAAATACGTCAAGTTCAGCCACCTGGGCCACCCCTTGGGCGAAGACGAACGGGGAGACGTGTGATGGCGCTGCTCGCCGACATCGCCAGCTGGGCATGCCTGATCGCCGGTTCGCTGTTCGCCTTCATCGGCGCCGTCGGCATTATCCGCCTGCCCGATGTCTTTACCCGCATGCACGGGGCCGGGATCGTGGATACGCTCGGCATGGGACTGATCCTCGCCGGGCTGATGATCCATGAAGGCTTCACCATGGTGACGGTGAAGCTGGTCCTGATCGTTGTCTTCATATTCTTCGCCAGCCCGACGACCACCCACGCGCTGGCGCGGGCGGCGCTGAACGGCGGTGTCACGCCCGTCGTGGACGGGAAGGACGCCCCTTCGGCCAAATCCAGCGAAAGGACAGACGGGCCATCGAAAACCTGATCGACTTCGCGCTGCTCTCGTTCATGGCGGTTACGGCGTTGGCCCTGGTGCGCCTGAGGAACCTGTTCGCCGTGGTCATGCTGGCGGGCGTGTTCAGCCTGTTGGCGGCGGTGCTGTACGTCGTGCTGGACGCGGTGGACGTCGCCTTCACCGAAGCCGCCGTCGGCGCCGGCATCACCACCGTGCTCATGCTGGGAACCCTGGCGCTCACCACCAGCGACGAGAAGGCCGCGCCGCGCAAGACCCTGGCGCCGCTGCTTTTGGTCGTGGCCACCGGCGCGGTGTTGATCTACGGCACCATGGACATGCCCCGCTACGGCGACCCGAACGCCCCCATCCACAGTCACGTGGCGCCCTACTACCTCACGAGAACCGGACCCGACACCGGCCTGCCCAACGTGGTGACGGCGGTTCTGGCCAGCTACCGGGGCTATGACACCCTGGGCGAGGTGGCGGTCATCTTCACCGCCGCCGTGGGCGTCCTGATCCTTATCGGACGCTCCCGCAGGCCCAAGAAGAAGCGCAAACCGGCGGACAAAAAGGAGGCCGCGCAATGATATTCAAGGCCATCCTGCGGGTCGTCTCCAAGCTCCTGATCCCGCCGATCATGCTGTTCGCGCTCTATGTGCAGTTCCACGGCGATTTCGGCCCCGGCGGCGGCTTCCAGGCCGGCGTCATCTTCGCCAGCGCGTTCATCCTCTACGCCCTCATCTTCGGCATCGACAACGCCCGCAAGGTGGCCCCGGCATGGGCGACGCGGACGCTGCTGTCGCTGGGCCTGCTGCTCTATGCCAGCGTGGGGGTGGCGGGAATTTTGCTCGGCGGCAACTTCCTGGATTACTCGGTGCTCGCCGACAACCCGGTGATCGGCCAGCACCTGGGCATTACCCTGATCGAGTTCGGGGTCGGCGCCACCGTCTCCGGCGCCATGATCACCATTTTCTTCATCTTCGCCCATCAGGACGGCTGAACGGTGGAGTTCCCCGGCCTCTATAACTACTGGATCACCATCGTGCTGATGATGGTCGGCTTTTACATTGTCATCGCGCACGACAACCTGATCAAGAAGGTGGTCGGCCTCAACATATTCCAGGTTTCGGTGTTCGTGTTCTATATCTCCATGGCCAAGGTCCAGGGCGGCACGGCGCCGATCCTGGACGCGGGCATCGAGACCTATTCCAACCCCCTGCCCCATGTGCTGATCCTGACCGCCATCGTGGTCGCCGTCGCCACCACGGCGTTGGCCCTGGCGCTGGTGGTGCGCATCCGCAACGCGTACGGCACCATCGAGGACGACGAAATCGAAGGCCAGGAGGACGACGCGTGATCGCCGCCCATCTGCCCGCCCTCCAGGTGGTGGTCCCCCTGATGGCGGCGCCGCTGTGCGTCCTGCTCAGGCGCCCGGCCCTGGCGTGGGCCCTGACCCTGGCGGTGAGCTGGGTGGTGCTGGCGATCGCCGTCCTGCTGCTCCTCCAGGTTCTCGAGACCGGCCCGGTAACGTACCCTCTCGGCAACTGGGCGGCGCCGTGGGGCATCGAGTACCGGGTCGACATGGTGGGGGCCTTTGTCCTGGTCATCGTCGCCGCCATCGGGGCCGTGGTGACGCCGTTCGCGCGCCGCAGCGTCGAGCACGAGATACCCCGGGACCGCATCTACCTGTTCTACGCGATGTACCTGTTGTGCCTGACCGGCCTGCTTGGCATCGCCATCACCGGGGACGCCTTCAACCTGTTCGTGTTCCTGGAGATCTCGTCGCTGTCGTCGTACGTGCTGATCGGCCTGGGGAAGGAGCGGCGGGCGCTGACGGCGGCGTACCGCTACCTGATCATGGGCACCCTCGGCGCCACCTTCTACCTGATCGGGGTGGCGATGATGTACATGATGACGGGGACGCTCAACATGGCGGACCTGGCCACCCTCATGCCCGCCGTCGCCGATACCCGCACCATCTTAGTTGCGCTGGCCTTCCTGACCGTCGGCATCAGCCTGAAACTCGCCCTGTTTCCGCTGCACCTGTGGCTGCCCAACGCATACACGTACGCCCCGTCCGTGGTGACGGCGTTTCTCGCCGCGACGGGGACGAAGGTGGCCGTCTACGTCCTCATCCGCATCTTTTTCACCATCTTCGGCGGCGTCGAGGTCTTCCGGATCAACCTCATCGGCGACGTGCTGATGGGCCTGGCCATCCTGGCCATGGTCTCGGGCTCGGCGGTGGCCATTTACCAGAACAACGTCAAGCGCATGCTCGCCTATTCCAGCGTCGCCCAGATCGGGTACATGGTCTTAGGCGTAAGCTTCGCCACGGTTACCGGCCTCACCGGCGGCATCGTCCACCTGTTCAACCATGCCCTGATCAAGTGCGCCCTGTTCATGGCCCTGGGCTGCGTCTTCCTGCGCATAGGCTCGGTGAATATCGGGGACATGGCGGGCCTGGGCCGGCGCATGCCGGTGACCATGGCGTCGTTCGTGGTCTCCGGCCTGAGCCTGATCGGGGTGCCGCTGACGGTCGGCTTCGTCTCCAAGTGGTACCTGATCCAGGCGGCGCTGGAGAAAGGCTGGTGGCCCATCGCCGTGCTCGTGCTGTTCAGCTCGCTGCTGGCGGTGATCTACATCTGGCGCGTCGTCGAGGTGGCCTACTTCCGGCCCGCGCCCGAGGGCGGGCCGGCGCCCGCCGAGGCGCCGCTTTCCATGCTCGTGCCCATGTGGCTGCTCACCGGCGCCAGTGTTTATTTCGGCATCGACGCCACGCGCACCCTGGAGGTGGCGGGCGGCGCCGCGGCCTTCCTGCTGAAGGGAACCCCATGAGCGCCGAGGCGACGATTCTGCTGGCCGTGGCGGTGCCCCTTGTCGCCGCCGTGCTGATCGTGCTCACCGGGTCGCGGCCCAACCTGCGCGAAGGCGTGACCCTGGCGGCGGCGGTCATCCTGTTCGGGCTCGTCGCCTCGCTGTTCCCCGCCGTGTTCGCCGGCGGGCGGCCCGCCGTCGTCCTCGGCGAGATGCTGCCCGGCCTGGCCATCGCCTTCGAGGTCGAGCCCCTGGGCATGCTGTTCGCCGGCGTCGCGAGTTTTCTTTGGCTGGTCACGTCCATTTATTCCATCGGCTACATGCGCGCCCACCACGAGAAGAACCAGACCCGGTTCTACGCCTATTTCGCCATCGCGCTGTCGAGCACCATGGGCGTCGCCTTCGCCGGCAACATGCTGACGCTTTTCGCCTTCTACGAGGTATTGACGCTCTGCACCTTCCCCCTCGTCACCCACCACGGGACCGAGGAGGCCAAACGGGCCGGGCGTGTCTATCTGGGCATCCTGCTGGGAACCTCCATCGGGCTTCAGCTTTTCGCCATCGTCTGGACGTGGACCATTGCCGGGACGCTCGATTTCACGGCCGGCGGCATCCTCGCCGGCAAGGCCGCCGGTCCCACCGTCGGCATCCTGTTGGCGCTGTATGTGTTCGGCATCGGCAAGGCGGCGGTCATGCCGTTGCACCGCTGGCTGCCGGCGGCCATGGTGGCGCCGACGCCGGTGAGCGCGCTCCTGCACGCGGTGGCCGTGGTCAAGGTCGGCGTCTTCACCGTGCTCAAGGTGATCGTCTACATCTTCGGCATCGATTTCCTGGCCCAGGCGGCCAGCGGCGGCTGGCTTCTCTATGTGGCCGGGTTCACCATCGTCGCCGCGTCGGTGGTGGCGCTGCGTTCGGACAACCTGAAGCGCCGCCTCGCCTACTCGACGGTGAGTCAGCTCTCCTACGTGATCATGGCGGCGGCGATCCTGACGCCGCTGTCGGCCATGGGGGCGGCGTTCCACATCGCCGCCCACGCTTTCGGCAAGATCACCCTGTTCTTCTGCGCCGGCTCCATCCTCGTCGCCAGCCACAAGACTCTGGTCAGCGAGCTCGACGGGATCGGGCGGAGGATGCCGTGGACCATGGCCGCCTTCGCCATCGGCGCGCTCTCCATGATCGGCATTCCGCCGACCGTGGGCTTCGTCAGCAAATGGTATATTCTGCGGGCCGCCATGGAGGCCGAACAAACGTTCGCGGTGGCGGTGATCGTGCTCAGCACCCTGCTCAACGCCGCCTATTTCCTGCCCATCGTGTACGCCGCCTTCTTTCGCGCCGAGACGGCGGAGCCGGTGGCCGCCGGCGGCCGCGCACGGGGCGCCGAAGCCGGGGACGGCGGGAATCCCCGCCACCACGGGCACCGCCGGGAAGGGCATGGAGAGGCACCGCTGACCGTCGTCCTGGCGCTCACCGTCTCCGCCGCGGGAATCCTGTTCCTGTTCTTCTTTCCCGACCTTCCGTTGGCGCTCGCCCGTCAACTGGCGGGAGGCGCGGGATGAGCGAGGGCAAGCACTGGCTGGTCAGGCGGCGCTCGATCCGCGTGCTGTGGATCGTCTTCGTCGCCGTCCTCGCCGTCCTCGCCGTGGGCGATGTGGTCGTTTACGGCCATCCCTACTTCGGGCTCGACGGCACCTTCGCCTTCTATGCCTGGTACGGCCTCCTGACCTGCGTCGTGATGATCCTGTTGGCCAAGGCGATGGGCGTCCTTCTGAAGCGCAAGGATACCTACTATGACGGCGAGTAGCGCCTTCCCGCCGGCCTTGGTGCTCATCCTCGGCGGCCTCCTCCTGCCGCTGCTCAGGGGGTACGCGCGCAGCATCGCCATCCTCGCCCTGCCCCTGCTGACGGTGTGGCTGGTGTGGCAACTGCCGGACGGCGTCTCGCTGTCGGCGCGCTTCCTGGAGTACAGGCTCGAGGTGGTCAAGGCCGACGCCCTCGGCCGCCTGTTCGCCACCATCTTCGCCATCATGGCCTTCGCCGGCGGTCTGTTCGCGCTGAATCAGCCGCGGGTGGCGGAGCTGGCCGCGGCTTCCGTCTACGCCGGCAGCGCCGTCGGCGTCGCCCTGGCCGGTGATCTGATCACGCTCTTCGTGTTCTGGGAGATCATGGCCATTACCTCCACCCTGGTCGTGTGGTCCAGGGGAAGCGAGAATTCCTATCGCGCCTCCATGCGATACCTGCAGGTTCACCTGTTCGGCGGCGTCCTGTTGATGGCCGGGATCGTCGCCCAGGTGACGGACACCGGCACGATAGCCTTCACGGCGATGACGCCGAGCACGCCGGGGACCTGGCTTATGCTCGCCGGCTTCCTCATCAACGCCGGGGCGCCGCCCCTGTCGGCGTGGCTGCCGGACGCCTATCCGGAGGCCTCATACAGTGGAACCGTGTTTCTTTCCGCGTTCACCACCAAGGCGGCGGTGTATGTGCTGCTGCGGGGCTTTCCCGGCGCCGAAATTCTGATCTACGTGGGCCTGTACATGATGCTTTATGGCATCGTCTACGCGCTCCTGGAAAACGACATGCGGCGGATCCTCGCCTACAGCATCGTCAACCAGGTGGGCTTCATGGTCACCGGAATCGGCATCGGCACCGAGATGGCGCTGAACGGCGCCGCCGCCCACGCTTTCACCCACATCATCTACAAGGCGCTGCTGCTGATGTCGGCGGGGTCGGTTCTGTACATGACCGGCAAGCGCAAATGCAGCGATCTCGGCGGCCTGTTCCAGAGCATGCCCCTCACCACCGCGTGCGGCATCATCGGCGCCCTTTCCATTTCCTCGTTCCCCCTGACCTCGGGCTTTATCAGCAAGTCGATGATCTCGCAGGGGGCGGTGGACGAGCAACTGGCCGTCGCCTGGTTCCTGCTCGCCGCCGGAACGGCGGGCGTGTTCCTGCACGCCGGCATCAAGTTCCCGTGGTTCGTCTTCTTCCAGAAGGACTCCGGACTGCGGCCCCCGGACCCGCCCCTGAACATGCGCCTGGCCATGGTCCTGTTCTCCATTTTGTGCATCGGCCTGGGCGTGTGGCCGCAGCCCCTGTACGCCCTGCTGCCCTACCCGGTGGAGTACGCGCCCTACACCGTTCCCCACGTGGTCAACATGCTTCAGCTGCTGCTGTTCTCGGGCCTCGCGTTCTTCACCATGCTGCCCCTGATGCGGCGGACGCTGACCATCACCCTGGACTTCGACTGGTTCTACAGGACCCTCGGCAAGTGGGTGCTCGACCGGGCCGCGACCCTGACCGGCAAGGCCCTGAGGCGCGCGGAGACGGAGGCGCGGACCTGGATCGGCGTCCTCATCGGTTTCGTCTTCCGCCACCACGGACCCGAAGGCGCCCTGGCCCGTTCCGTACAGGCCGGCAGCATGGTGTTCTGGATGATCGTGCTGCTCGGCGCCTATTTGGTTCTGTACCTGGTGTAGCGCCGCGCCGAACCGCGGGTTCCGATTCACCCGTGTTTGTCCATGGCCTCCTCACCCGAACAGGCTTTGGTACCCGAAGAGGGCCGGGGTGCCGCCCGTATGCAGGAAGACGACGGTCTGGTCCGGGGCGATGACGCCCTCGCGGACGAGGCCGATCAGACCGGCGAGCGCCTTCCCGGAATACACGGGATCGAGCAGTAATCCCTCGTGGCGGGCGGCAAGGGAGATGGCTTCCAGGGTTTCGTCGTTGGCGATGCCGTAACCGGGCGCCAGGACCCGGTCATCCACCCACACGTCTTCCGCGCCGATGAGCCCGGGCTTTCCGATCATGTCGGCCACTTCCGACGCCCTTCTCAGGACCCGGTCCGCCTGCTCGTCGCCGCCGCGGCGGACGCAGATACCCAGCACCGGCACCTTGGACCCCGCCAGCCTGAGCCCGATCAGCATGCCGACATGGGTCAGCGCGCTGCCGCTCGGCACCACGATCAGGTCCATGGCGAGTCCCGCCTGGGACGCCTGGTCCAGCACCTCGCGGGCGGCGTCGATGTAGCCCAGCGCGCCGAGGGGCGGATGGTCCTCGCCCAGGTGAATGACGTACGGCCTGCCGCCCCTGGCCCGCACGTCCCCGGCGATCGCCTCCAGGGCCGCGTCGGCGGCCTTCTCGTCCGCGTCGCCGGGGCAGGTGTGGATGGTGGCGCCCAACACCCGGTCCAGGAGCACGTTGCCCGAACTGTGGTAATCGGCGCCCATGCCGGGGACCCTTTCTTCGTGCTGGATCTCGCAGGCCATGCCCAGTTTCGCCGCCGCCGCCGCCGCCATGCGCAGATAGTTGGACTGCACGGCGCCGGTGATCAGGATGGTGTCCGCATCCCCGGCCTTGGCCTCGCCGAGATAGAATTCCAGTTGCCGCGCCTTGTTGCCGCCCATGGCAAGGCCCGTGCAGTCGTCCCGCTTGACGTAGAGGCGGGGCCCGCCGAGCAGTTTCGTCAGCCCGTCCATCGGCTCGAACGGCGTCGGCGTGTGGGCGAGCCGGACCCTGGGGAAATCGGCAAGGGGCATCCGCTGTCTCCATCAATAATCTGGCCGCGCCGGGCTCCGCCGGCCAGGCAGCCTACCCGCCCCCGGCCCGGACAGGCAAACCGGGGCGGTTCAGGCCGGCGCTTCGCCCGGGAAGTTGACCTCGACGGTGAGGCCGTCGGGGTCTTTCACGAACACCTGGCGCGTCCGCGTGCCGGGCGGGGTGCGCTCGTCGAAGGGGATGCCCAGCCGGCGCAGGCGGCCGGTGAACTCGGCGAGACCGCCGGCGCGGAAGGCGACATGGTCGATGGCGCCGCTCCCGGCGTCCTTTGGGCCGTTGCCGCCGATCAGGTGCACCGTGGGCGAGTCGCCACAGTAAAGCCAGGCACCGGGGAACGTGAACGCCGGCCGTTCCCCGTGGCGCAACCCCAGGGCATCCACGTAGAACGCCACCGAGGCCTCCAGATCCGCGGTGCGGATGGTGTAATGGTCCAGCGACCGCACGGTCATGACCCGCCTCCCTTTTGTATCGGCCCGCCCGCGCCCATCCCCGTTTCCATCCCCGTTTGCGCCCTGGCCGACGCCGTCACGTTTACGATCATGCGGCCCACGGCGCGCGTCAATGCCGTTTTTCCGGCGGGTGGAGGACGAAAAACGTGACAAAGGCTGCGCCGTTGCCCATCGTGGCGGGCCGCGGCACACATGACGCACGGGAGCGGAACCGGCGTGAGGCTTGTCACCTATAACATCCAGTTCGGCCGGGGCAAGGACGACCGCTTCGACCTGGCGCGCATCGCCAAGGCGGTGGAAGGCGCCGACGTCATCGCCATGCAGGAGGTGGAGCGCTTCTGGAAGCGCTCGGGGATGGTCGATCAGGTCGCCGAACTGACGCGCCTGCTGCCCGGCTATCACTGGGTCTATGGTCCGGGGCTCGACCTGGACGGCGGCGTCGGGCCGGACGCGCCCCACCGCCGCAAGCAGTTCGGCAACCTTTTACTGGCGCGCACACCCATCCTTTCGGCCCGCAACCACCTGCTGCCCAAGATCGGGCTGCTCGAACAGCTGAGCATGCAGCGCGCCGCCCTGGAAGGAGTCATCGAGTGTACGGGCGGACCCGTGCGCTTCTATTCGGTGCACCTTGCCCATGTCTCCAGCCTGGAGCGCCGGCGCCAGGTGGCCCGGCTGCGGGAGATCCTCGGCAGCGCCGCGGGCGAAGGCGGCGCCTGGTCGGGCGGCGGCGATCCCCGCGACTGGGCCGGGGAAGGGCCGCCCCCGCCCATGCCCGGCGAGGCGATCGCGCTCGGCGACTTCAACATGGAGCCGGACTCGCCGGAATACGAGATGATGGCCGGTCCGGTGACGGAAAGATACGGCCGCGTCACCCCCATCGACGGCTTTGCCGACGCCTGGCTCGCCGCCGGCAACGACCCCGACGGCGGGCTCACCTGGCCACGCGCCGACGGCCACCTCCGGGTCGATTACGTGTTCGTCGGCGCGATGCTGGCCAACCGTGTCCGGGGCGTGCACGTCGACAGCGAGGCCCAGGGCTCGGACCACCAGCCGCTGTGGGTCGACATCGACCTGTGATGGGGCGCGGCCGGCTTCGCGAGAGGCAACGGCAAACGGGAGGGAAGCCGTGAACGACAAGCCCGACGCAGCCATCGGTTTCATCGGATTCGGCGAGGCCGGCTCGGCCATCGCCAAGGGTATCCGCGAGGCGGGCGCGCCCGCCGTCGCCGCCTACGACGTGGCCCTGGAATCCGAACGGCGCGCCGAGATGGAAAAACGGGCCGCCGAGGCAGGCGTGACCCTCACCCGGTCCGTCGAGGAGCTGGTCCGCCGCAGCGAGGTGATCATCTCGGCGGTCGTCTCGTCGGTCGCCGTCGCCGTCGCCAGGGAGGCGGCCCCGTACCTGCGCCCGCGGCACATCTACATGGACCTGAATTCCACCTCGCCCGCGGTCAAACAGGACGTGGCGGAGATCGTCGCCGCCACCGGCGCCCGTTTCGTCGAGGCCGCGGTGATGGCCGGGGTGCCGCCGCTGGGCCACAAGGTCCCCATGTTGCTGTGCGGCGAGGCGGCGCCGGAGCTGGTGGCCCGGCTGTCGGCCTACGGAATGTGCGTGGAGGACTTCGGGCCCGAGATCGGCCGCGCCGCGGCGGCCAAGATGTTCCGCAGCATCGTCGTCAAGGGCCTGGAGGCGCTGTTCCTGGAATGCGCGCTCGCCTCGTCGCGCTACGGGGTGACCGAGCGGGTGCTCGAGTCCATGCGCGTCGGCTATCCCGGGATCGACTGGAACCAGCTCGCCCATTACCTGCTCGGGCGGACCGCGATCCACGGCGAACGCCGCGCCCACGAGATGGAAGAGGTCGCCGAAACCCTGAGGACCATGGGCATCGAACCGATCATGGCCGGCGCGGCGGCGCGCCGCCTGGGCGGGTGCGCCAAGCTGGGCCTGAAATCCCGTTTCAAGGACAAGGCGCCGGACAGCTATCACGACGTGATACGGGCCATCGAGGAGGCGGAGGGCGGACGTTAACACTAACGCAGATACTTCTTTTCGTTCGCCTTCATCCCGGGCACGCCCTGAAGCTCGAAGACCCGGGTCACCGGAACGATGGTTCCGTGCACGTTGTGGATGCCGCCGTCCTTGCGGATCTGGCCGAACACCTTTTCCAGGGCCGTGACCACGGCACGGATGGCGTGATTGCCGTAGATGACCATCTTCACCTTTTCGAGGGCGATGATGTCGGCCTCGGTAAGCTGCGGGTACGCCGTGGGCACGATGACGATCGGGATCCCGCGCGCCCACGCGCCGATGAACTCCACGATCTCGTCCGGGGTCTCCGACTTCGAATGGATGAGCACCGCATCGGCGCCGGCGTCGGCGTACCGCTCTGCACGCCCTTTGGCTTCCGCCTGGCCCAACCCCGCGATCAGCGCCTCGGTGCGGGCGATGATCATGAAGTCGGGGTCCCGGCGGGTGGCGACGGCGGCGGCTAACTTGCCTTCGAACTCCTCGATCGCCACCAGCTCCTGACGCCCGCCGGCCAGCAGGCTGGTATCCTTGGGAAAGACCTTGTCCTCGATCACCATCGCCGCCATGCCCGCGTCTTCGTATTTGCGCACCGTATGCATGACGTTGATGGCGTTTCCGTAGCCGGTGTCCACGTCGGCGATGACGGGGATGCCCACGGCGTCGTTCATGGCGCGGGCCATCTCCAGGTGCTCGGTCATGGAGATCAGGCTGGCATCGGGAACGCCGTAGGCGGCCGAGAGCTCGAAGCCGCTGGCCCAGATGCCGTCGAACCCGGCCTCCTCGGCAAGCCGGGCGCTGAGCGGATTGTGGGCGCCGATGATGTGGGTAAGCGGCTTTTCCCGGATTTTCGCCCGAAGCCGCGCCGCCTTGGACATGGGCGTTTTCCTTTCCCGCCGTCGGGAAGGCCACCATAGCCGGTGGCCGCTGCAAAATCGACGGTTCCCCGCGGCACATGAGGCACAGGGGGCGCATGCGAAGGCGTCCGCCGGTCCATCGGGATCGAAAGAGATCGGACGGCGGAAACGGAGAAACGCGCGCCTAGCCGCCGAGGAAAAGGCGGCCCACTTCCGGGTTTTCCAGGAGCTCGTCGCCCGGCCCGGCGATGGCGATCTCGCCGGAAACCAGAACGTAGCCGATGTCGGCGAATTCCAGACCCTTCTTGGCGTTCTGCTCGACCATGATGATGGTCTTGCCTTCGACGTTCTGCAGTTCGTCGAGGATGTCGAACACCATGTCGATGAACCGGGGCTCGAGGCCGATGGACGGCTCGTCGACGAGGAGGATTTCCGGTTCCATTATCAGGGCGCGGGAGATTTCCAGCAGGCGGCGCTCGCCGCCCGAGAGCACGCCGGCGGTGTGCGTGCGGCGCTCGGCCAGGCGGGGATATTTCTCGAAAATCTTTTCCGCCGCCTCCTTGGCCTGGTCCGGCTCTTCCATCAGGTAGCCGCCCATCCAAAGGTTCTCCTCCACGGTCATGGCCGGAAAGATGGACTTGTCCTGAAGGATATACGCGATACCCACGTTCTTCAGTTTCTCGCTGGCGGACATGGCGGTGATGTCGCGCATGTCGTCGCCGTCGCCGACCACGATGCTGCCGCTGAAGATGTTGGTGAAACCGAAGATCGAGTGCAGCACCGTCGACTTGCCGGCGCCGTTGGGCCCGATCAGGCACAGGGACTGTTTCTTCGATACCTGCAGGTTGAAGTCGTGCAGGATTTCCATCTTGCCGTACCCGGCGCGCAGGTTCTCGATCTTCACATAGGGCGCATTCCGGGCCAGCTTGGCCACCTGTTCCGGGGTGACGCCTTCGGCCATCCGTTGGGCCTGACGGGTAACCTCGTCGACCGAGATGACGGCCTCGGCCTTCCCGGCCAGGTGCCCGCGGGCTTTTTTGGCATGGTTCGTGCCGCCGCCGGTCTCCGCCATCAGTCGGAGTCCAGGTAATAGTGCGCGCCCAGATAGGCGTTGATCACGCGCTGGTCGTTCTGGATCTTCTCCGGCGGGCCATGGGCGAGCAGCCGGCCGTTGGCAAGACAGTAAATGTTGTCGGCCAGTCCCATGATCACGGGCATGTTGTGCTCGATGACGAACAAGGTGACGCCGAGTTCGCTCGTGGCCCGTCGCAGACGGTCGATCAGGCCGTTGATCAGGGTGGGGTTGATCCCCGCGGTGGGCTCGTCGAGCAGCAGCAACCTGGGCTCGTTCATCAGCGCCATGGCGAATTCCAGGAGCTTCTGCTGACCGAACGAGAGATCGCCGGAGATGAGAAACCGCTTCTCGTAGAGGCCGACGAATTCGAGCAGGTCCTCCGCCCGCTCGGTCACCTCCGGCGGGTACTTGGAGAACATGGTCCGGTATGTCTGGGTCCGGTGCGGGACCGAGATCAGCATGTTGTCGACGCAGTTCATCTTCGAATAGATGCGCGTCTGCTGGAAGGTGCGCAGCAGGCCCAGGCGGGCGATCTGCTGCACCCGCAAATCGGAAATCTCGCGGCCCTCGAACTTGATGGATCCCGCGTCGACGGGATGATAGCCGACGATGGAGTTGAACAACGTGGTCTTGCCCGATCCGTTGGGGCCGATCAGCCCGGTGATGCGCCCCTCGGGCACCTCGAGCGTGATTTCGTTGTTGGCGACGATGCCGCCGAAGGCCTTGGTCACCCCCTCGCATTCGATCATGGCGCTCATTGGGCGGCCTCCGTTTGCCGCCGGAGCCGCTGTGACGGGGCCTCGTCCAGGTCCGGCTCCGTTTCCGCCAGGGCACGGTCATCGACCGCAATGCCGAATTTTTCCGGCCATTTCTCCTTCACCCAGCCGACGATCCCCTGCTGGAAGAAGACCACGCTGACGACGATCAACGCCCCCAGGGCCACCCACTGCCAGCCGAGCAGGTAGGTCCAGGTCACTTCCTTGAAGGTGTGGAACAGCGTCGCCCCGATGACCGGCCCCCACAGGGTGCCCCTGCCGCCCAGGAGGCACATCACCACCATGAAGAGACCGAAGGTCACCGTCGGGAAGGCCACCTCGAGGGGCTCGATGAAGCCGATCATGTTGCCGAACAGGGCCCCCGAGATGCCGAGAAAGAACGCCGCGATGGCCCAGCCGACGGTCTTGTAACGCATGGTGTGGATGCCCATTCCCTCGGCCTTCTCCTCGTCGTCCCGGATGGCGTTGGCAGCCAGCCCGAACCGGCCCAAATAGATCCATCGGAGGAGGAAAAAGAGGATCATCGCCAGCACGAAACACAGGGCGTAGAAGAACAGCGAGCGATCGTCCGGTTCGCCGGGATAGATGGGCAGCGCGATGCCGCCGCCGCCGCCGACGTAGTCCCAGGCGCCTGTCAACTCGCCGGCCGACAGGGCGACGCCCAAGGTGCCGATGGCGAAGTAGGGGCCGCGCAGCCCGAAGACGACCCAGCCCAGAATAACCGAGAAAACCATCGCCCCCAGCCCCGCCGCGATCAGCCCCACCGCCAGGCCGGTGAAATACTGCTCCGCCGTGAACTCAACCTTCACCGCGCCGTAGGAGGCGGTGTACTGGGCGACGTCGTAGTAAAGCCCGATCTGGACCACGGCGCAGATGTACATGCCGACGCCGAAGAAAGCGATGTTACCCAACGAGTTGTAGCCCATCTGCCCGCCCAGGATGTCCCAGGTGAGGGCGAACAGGATCATCACCCAAAGCACGGTGAACTGGAACGTATAATCCGGAAACAGGAACGGCGCCGCGATGCCGGCGATGAGTAAACCGGCGTAAGGAAGGGTCCGCCGCAGGCGGGTGTTCATCGCACCACCTGCCGGTGCCGGCTCTGTTGGACCTGGCGCCACACCAGGATGGCGACCAGCAGCCCGACCACGGTGAACTGCTGTAATTCCGCGCCCAGGATGAAGCCCGCGAACTGCTCGGCGGCGCCAAGCCCGAGCCCGGCGATGATGACGCCCGGCAGGTTGCCCAGGCCGGCCGCCGTGACGATGACGAAGGCCCGGATCGAGTACGTCATCCCGAAGAAAGGCTGCAGCACCCAGATCATGGAAATCAGCACGCCGGCGGCGCCGCAGATGGCGGCGTTGAGGGCAAACGTGAACGCATAGACGCGCTCGGTATCGATGCCCATGACCCGCGCCGCCCGGGGATCCTGGGCCGTCGCCCGGATCGCCTGGCCCATGCGGCTGTACTTCATGAAGGTAATCACAAGGGCGGCCAGAACGGCGGCCAGGAGGAAGGAAATCAACTTGATATCCGCCACCGTGACCATGCCGCCCAGGTACGAGCGAATCGCGAACCCCGATTCGGCCACCATCACGTCGGGGCTGAATATCAGGTTCAACAACTGCTGTATGACAATGGCCATGCCAAACGTGGCAAGCAGCGACGTAAACAGATCCTTGCCGATGACCCGGTAGATGATCACCCGGTAAACCATCCAGCCGAACCCGAACATGAAGACGATGGCCACGGGCAGGCCGAAAATCGGGTGAATACCCAGCTTGGTCATGACGAACGCGATGTAACCGCCCATCATGACGAAATCGCCCTGGGCCAGGTTCTTGACGTTCATCACCCCCCACACCAACGCCAGTCCGTAGGCCGCCAGGGCGAAGATGGCGCCGATGAAAAGCCCGTCCAGCAAGAGCTGCACGTTCAGCAGTGGCGCGATGGCGAGCAGGGTGATGTTATCCAACATTCCTCGGATATCCTTCGTGCCTGGCCGATACGCCGCCGCCCCCGCCCGGGGGCGGGGGCGGACGGACCAAGTGTTACCGGGTTAAGTCCCTTACATGCCTGGCACCTTGCGCGGCCAGTTCACCTTGTGCGACGCCCATTTGGACGGCGCCACCACATTAAACTTGCCGTTCTGGATCTGGCGCAGAACCATCGGCTTGGCAATATTGTTGCCCGCTTTCGAGAATTTGATGTTGCCGTAGAAGGTCTTCATATTGGTCTCGGAGAGGGCTTGGCGAAGCTTTTCGGTGTCGAACGAGTTCGCCCGCTCGAAGGCATCCTTCCACACCAGCACGGCCGCCGAAGCCTGGGCCGCCTGATAGGGCACGTTCTTGTAACCGTCGTAGGTTGCCTTGAAGAGCTTGTCGTACTCGGCCGCGGTGCCGAAATACTTGCCCTTGTAGCTCAGCGTTTCCGCCCATTGGGTCGGGCACAGGAAGTCGTTCGTCGCGGCGCCGAACAATTTGACGATCTTCGCCGCCTCGCAGTGGGTCATGGCGATCATCGGCACGTCGATCTTCAGCTCCTTGATCTGACGCGCCGCCGTCGCCGCGCCCTTGGAGTGCCCCGAAACCACCAGGAGGTCGGGTTTCAGCGCCTTGACCTTGGTCAGGGTCGCCGACATGTCGGCGAGGTCCCGCGGCAGCTTGTCGTCGACGACGATCTTCATGCCGAACTTGTTGATGTCGTCGATGACGCCGGCCCTGACGTCGAGCGAGAACGGATCGTTCTCGAACGCCATTGCCACCCGCACATCCGACGGCTTCCTGCCGTTCTTCTTGGCGATTTCGGCGGCCAGGGCGATGGAGCTGGCCAGATACTGCTCCGACGTGGACAGCACCGCGAACAGGTACTTGTAGCCCTGGGTGAACAGGGACCGCGACGCGCCCTCGGATTCGACCATGGGAATCTTGTACTTCTCGGTGATCGGCGCCATGGCCTTGGTGGTCGCCGAACTGTACGGGCCAAGGATGAATTTGATGCCGTCCTGCTTGATCAGCCGTTCGGCCAGCTGGGCGGTGCGCAACGGGGTCGACTCGTCGTCGTAGTACTTGATCTTCAGCTTGTACGCCTTGCCGCCGACCATGACGCCGCCCATCTCGTTGACGCGCTTGACGCCGAGGTTGTAGCCGTTGGAGGCATGGATGCCGTTGGTCGAATACTTGCCGGTGAACGAGATGGCGGAACCGATGATGATGGTGTCGCCCTCGACCTTGGCGCTCGCCGGACCGGCGGCGACAAGACCCGCCGCGGCCACCCCGAACGCCAACGCGGTCAGGAACTTAAGGTGTTTTGACATAAGGTTCTCCTCCCAAACTATTTTATCCGTTCAACGCAGGCCCCAGCGCCCGAGCATACCGAATTGCCGTGCACCCGGCCGCTGGCGATACGTTGGCGCAATTGTATCGGAGTATGGGCAAACCGCAACATCAAACCATCAAAGCGGGAAGCACCGCTTCGTGATCCGGGCCTCGGGATCGCCTCGATCGATGGCAGGCAGGGCCTTTGCGGGCTAGTGGCTTTAAGAACCGTTATATGCCGCCACGGGGCCTGTTCCCGGGCACCCAGGCCCGCACGGCTACCGGCCTGCCCGTCTGGGAGCGCAGGACCTTCGGTTTCAAAACCTGGTCCAGCGCCGGCGCATCCTGCGCCCCGGCGAACGAACGCCGCATGGAGTCGTGGCCGATTTCGGCCCGCAGGCCTCTCCTCAATGCCTGCCGGTAGGCCGCGGTCTCATTGGTTATCCGTGTCAGGCGCTCGGTCGAATGGTGGCCAAAGCGGTGCCAGATACTTCGCAGGAACGACTCCACGTCCTCGGGCACGATCAGGTCCACGTCCACGTCGGGGCGCCCCTTGGTGAAGGCCTTGTAAATGGTGGGCTCGATGGGACCGAATTCCTCGGCGACGAAGACGGCCGGCATCAGGCGGCACCCGGAATAGGCCACCGCATAGTAGGCCTGGGCCAAAAACATCAGGCGATGGAGCTTCTGGGGTTGCAGGTATTCGTTTTCGTTCAGCGCCATGTCGGCGAACCAGAAGGCCACGTCGAAGGCGGATTCCACTGCAGCCGGCATGTTTCCCCCCAAGTCCTCGCAGCCCGCGGGTTCGCATCACCCGCATAGGCGGCCTTGCCTGTAAGCGCCGCCGAATATAGGGTAACAAGGCAAACAAAGGGTTAACACACCGGACCGGCGGCCATGGAGACAATGGACGGGGTCCGGATCTCCATTTCCCGCGGTGCGATGCGGCGCCAGCCATGGCCGACGAATTCTCGGCGAAACGGAACCAATCAGGGGCACCCCGCGCCGATCACCCGCCCGCGCAAGCCGGCGACCGGGCCACGGGGTTGAGCCCGGCGGTCTGGGCCACGGGCCTGATCCTTATCGCAGTCGTTTTGCTGGTGGTTTTCGGCGCCTGAGGCGGCCGTCCATCCCGGCGTGCGGCCGTTCCCGTGGCATCGGCCGGGGAGGAAGGCGCAATCCCAGTCAAAGGGTCACTCAGAGGGTCATCTTGAAGGACCAGCCGCGGGCGGGTCCGGCGCCGCTGACGACCTTTGTGTTGGACTCGTAGGTCTCGATGGCCCGGGAGCGCAATCCGGCGGACGCGTGGGATTGGGCGCCCTTGGCCGGCCGGCCCGGGTTCTTGGCCGGGGCGGAGACATCGAACATGGCGGCAAAGGCCTGAATCGTGGTGGTGAAGACCAGGGGTGCGTCCGGGCCGCCGGCCTTGTCTTCTTCGCCGGGCGGGGCGTGGTCGTCGTCACCGAACGCGGCGTCATCGAAGGAGACGCCGGCCCGCGGGCTGATCCCCTCCACCTCCGGGCGATCCGTGGAAGTCACGCCGCGCGCCCCGGGGACCATGCGGCCACCGGGCACACTTACCGCCGGTGCCGCCGAAACTGTTTTTCCGACCTGGGTCATATCCTTCCCGTCCATAAACGAATAGACGGCGCCCGGTGATCACCGGCGCCGTCTCCACCCCCAAGTCGAAGAAGTATATAATAAAATTCGTCATAAATCATGCATTTATTGGGCAATTCGTCTGCAATGGCGGCCAATATTCACGTTTTGTTCCACACCCGATCCGTCACCCGCCGACGCCGAGCCGCCGCACGAACTCGATCACCACTTCGGCGGCGCCGAAATCGTAAAGGTCGTTGTGATCGCCGCCCTCCAGCCATCGGCTTTCCTTGGGCTCCGCGGCGGCCTCGAACAGCATGCGGCCGAATTTGATGGGGATCGTGCGGTCCCTGTCGCCGTGGATAATGAGGACCGGCGTGTTGACGCCGGCTATCTTGGCCGCCGAATCGAAGTGGTCCTTGATCAGCCAGCGGGTCGGCACATAAGGGTAGTGATGGGCGGCCACGTCGTCCATCGACGTCAATGGCGCTTCCAGGACCAGGGCCGCGACCGGATTTTCGGGCCCCAGTTCGCTGGCCATTTGCACGGCGACACCGGTGCCGATGGATTCGCCGTAAATCACCGTCCGCTCCGGCGCCACGCCCTGGGCTTCAAGGAAATCCAGGGCGGCGCGGCCGTCCGCGTACAGGCCCTCTTCGGTGGGGCTGCCCCGGTTGCCGCCGTACCCGCGATAGCTCACCAGCAGCACGCCGAAACCGGCGTCCAGATACGGTCTGACCTTGAAACCCCGGGCCCCGATGTTCCCGGCATTGCCGTGGAAGTAGACCACCACCGGCTGCCCCTCCACCGCCCGGTACCAGGCCAGGAGGTTCAGTCCGTCTTCGGTCTCGAGCGTTACGGGCTGCATTTCGGGCACGCCGCTGTGCACGGGCGACGGCACCGAGGTGTCGGGAAAATACATGATGTTGCGCTGGAACACATAGAGGGCGGCCACGAAAACCACGTAGACGACCACCGCCACGGTGATGAAATTGGTCATGGATCGTTCGCCGGGGCCCGCCACGGAGCGCCTACATCATACCGATATTATTGAACATAGGTATTCCGATCCCCTCGGCCCTGGCGAGGGCCGGCAACCGTCCGTTCTAGTGGCCTGTATCAGCTAAAGTGTACCCATACGACGGCGTTGCGAGGTTTCCGGCTAGGAGCGCGTCGCGCCTTGGTGTGCATGCACCACAAGCGGCGCGCGACGACGTCCGGAAGCCTCGCAACGCCGCCCTTCGGGTCGCCTTTCCCGCTCCCTCGGGGCGTCGGCAA
>JACZQZ010000160.1 GCA_022545455.1 Pseudomonadota bacterium | reverse complement strand
TGGCTCCCACGGCGGCGCGCCCGAACACGTGCGCCCGGTCGCCGCCTGGCTGGAGCGCATCGGGCTGGCGCCCGGGGATCTCGAGTGCGGAACCCACCCGCCCACGGACCAGGCGGCGGCCGGGGCCCTGGTGCGCGCCGGCGAGGACCCCTCGCCGCTGCACAACAACTGCTCGGGCAAGCACGCGGGCTTCCTGACCACCGCCGTTCACCTGGGCGAGGCGACGGCGGGCTACGTGCGGCCCGATCATCCCGTGCAGAAGCGCATCGAGAGGGTTCTCGCGGACCTCGGCGGCGTCGCCCTGGAGGGCGCGGCCCGGGGCACCGACGGCTGCGGCATTCCCGTCATCGCCATGCCCTTGACCGCCATCGCCCGCGCCATGGCGCGCCTCGCCGATCCCCGCGGCCTGGCGCCGGCGCGCGCCGCCGCCGCCCGGCGCATCGTCGCCGCCATGACCGGCCACCCCGATCTGGTGGCGGGCCGGGAGCGCTTCGACACGGTGGCGATCGAGGCCGGGCGCGGCGCCTTCGTGGTCAAGAGCGGCGCCGAAGGCGTCTACGTGGCCGCCGTGGCCTCGTCGGGCCTGGGCGTGGCGCTGAAGATCGACGACGGGGCCCGGCGCGCCGCGGAGACGGTCATGGCCGTGCTGCTGCGCCACCTGGGCGCGCTCGACGCAAAGGCGCAGGCGGCGCTCAAACCCTACCTGGACCGGCCCGTGCCGGACCGCGCCGGCGTGCGCGTCGGCTCCGTGGGCGTGGCGAAGGGCTGGCTTGGGTAGACTGGCTTGAGTAGATCAGCGGTTATACGAGAAGTCACAAACATTGTGACTTCTCTGGACTCCCTCAGGCGCCGGGCGGGCGCATCCGCGCCCTTGGCTCGCCGCAGGAGCGGCGGCCCGCAGTCGCGGGCTTCTCACGTCAAAACGACCCGGTCGTTTTGACTTTCGGGATCAGTCCTGTTCCACCGCTTCGCCAATCGGCGGGGCGGCGCGGAATTTCTCCATCGGGCGGCGGATCACCGGGTCGCCGAAGACGTGCTCGGGCAGCGCCTCCGTGGGCCCGCCGGGGCGCTCCGGGCGGCGCGCGAAGCGGCCCAGGCTGAGCATGCGGTCGTACATGAGAATGGCGCCGGCGATGCCCACGTTGACGCTGAACCGGGTGGGGATGCGGACCACGAAGCCGCAGCGCTCCACCAGCGCCGGTGACAGCGAACCCCGTTCCGGGCCCAGCACGTAGGCGGCGCGGTGGGGATGGTGGAAGCTGGGGAGCTCGATGGCGTCCTCGGCCAGCTCGACGCCGACCAGGGTGCACCCCTCGGGCAGGACCAGCGAGCCGACATCGGGAAAACTGTAGAACGGCACCGCGCCCAGGGTGTCCGAGGTGTCGGCCTTGCCGCCCTCGGCGCGCGAATAGGCGGCGGAGATGGTGAACACGAAACCGGCGCCGAACGCGTGGGCGGAGCGGAACAGGTTGCCCACGTTCATGGTCTTGGTGATCCGCTCGACGCCGATGCCGAAGTAGCCGCGCATGGGGACCCCCGGGTTGGCTATTCGCCCGCCGCCTGCGCGCCGGGCGGGACCGCGGGAACGTCGAGGAGGCCGTGCTCGGCGCCGTACTCGCGCACCACCTCGGTCACCCGGATGCGGTAATCGGCGAACACCTCGTCCTTGCCCCGCCGCTGGGCCGCCTGGTGATCGGTGTTGTCGCGCCAGGCGCGCACGGCGTCCGCGTCGCGCCAGACCGACATCGACAGGTATTTGCCTTTCTGGGCCAGGCTCTCGAACCGCTCCACGGAGACGAACCCGTCCACCTTCTCCAGCTCCGGGCGCAGCTGGCCGGCGAGGTCGAAGTACCCCGCCTCCTTGCCCGGCTTCATCGTCACCTCGAACAGGACTATGACCATGGTCCAATCCTTCCCCCCATGCCGGCCCCGCCCAAGCCTATGCCTGCCGCCCGGTGGCGCCGGTGTCCGTCGATGCAGGCCACTAGACGATCGAATTCTACGTCCTGAGCTCCGGCAAGTCCCGGTAAAGCTCCAGCGCGTCGGGGTTGGCCAGGGCGTCGGTGTTCTTCACCGCCCGCCCGTGGACCACGTCGCGCACCGCCAGCTCGGTGATCTTGTCGTTTTTCGTGCGCGGGATGTCGGCCACCTGGACGATCCGCGCCGGCACGTGGCGGGGCGTGCAGTTGGTGCGGATGCGCGCCTTTATGGCGTCGATGCGGCCGTCGTCCAGGGTCAGCCCCTGGCGCAGGACCACGAACAGCACGACGCGCACGTCGCCCTCCCATTCCTGGCCGATGACGATGCTTTCCACCACCCAGTCCAGGTCCTCCACCTGGCGGTAGATCTCGGCCGTGCCGATACGCACGCCGCCCGGGTTGAGCGTCGCGTCCGAGCGGCCGTAGACGATGAGGCCGTCGTGTTCGGTCAGCTCCACGTAGTCGCCGTGGCACCACACGCCGGGGAACCTCTCGAAGTAGGCGGCGCGGTATTTTTCGTCGCCGGGGTCGTTCCAGAAGCGTACCGGCATGGACGGGAACGGCGCCGTGCACACCAGCTCCCCCTTTTCGCCGCGCACCGGCTTGCCGTCGTCGTCGAACACGTCCACCGCCATGGCCAGGGCCCGGGTCTGGATCTCGCCCCGCCACACCGGCGCCGTGGGGTTGCCGCCCATGAAGCAGCTGACGATGTCGGTGCCGCCGGCGATGGACGCCAGGTGCACGTCGGCCTTGATGCTCGCGTAGACGAAGTCGAAGGCCTCGGGCGCCAGGGGCGAGCCGGTCGACGCGATCATCCGCAAATGCCTGAGCGCGTGGGTCTTGATCGGCTCCAGTCCCGCCTTCCTGACCGCGTCGATGAACTTGGCCGAGGTGCCGAGCAGGGTCATGGCCTCGGCGTCGGCGAGGTCGAAGACCACGTTGCCGTCGGGATGGAACGGCGAGCCGTCGTAGAGCAGCAGCGTCGCCTGGCAGGCCAGCACCGAGGCCAGCCAGTTCCACATCATCCAGCCGCAGGTGGTGAAATAAAACACCCGGTCGCCGGGCTTGATGTCGCAGTGGAGAAGGTGCTCCTTGGCGTGCTGCAACAGGGTCCCGCCCGCCCCGTGGACCATGCACTTGGGCGCGCCGGTGGTGCCGGACGAGTACAGGATGTAGAGGGGGTGGTTGAACGGCAGCCGTCGAAAGGCGATCTCGCCGGCGTCGAAGCCGGCGATGAAATCGTCGAGCATCACGGCGCCCGGCAGGCCGTCGAGCGGCGGCGCGGCGCGCATATAGGGCACGATCACCGTCCGCGCCACCGGCGGCATCCGGTTCAGGATTTCGGCCAGCTTGCCCAGGCAGTCGTGGCTTTTGCCGTTGTAGTAATAGCCGTCGGCGGCGAACAGGACCTTGGGTTCGATCTGGCCGAAGCGGTCGACGACCCCCTGGACGCCGAAGTCCGGCGAGCACGAGGACCAGACGGCGCCGAGGGAACTGGCGGCGAGCATGGCGGCCACGGTCTCCGGCATATTCGGGAGATAGGCGGCGACCCGGTCGCCGGCCTCGACGCCCGCCGCCGCCAGGGCCTGGGCCAGGCGGGACACCTGGTCATGGAGGCCGGCATGGGTTATGCGGCGCCGCACGCGGTCCTCGCCCCAGAACACCAGGGCGTCGGCGTCGTCGCGGCGGCGCAGGAGGTTTTCGGCGAAATTCAGGCGGGCATCGGGGAACCACCGGGCGCCGGGCATCTTGTCGCCGTCGACCAGCACGTCGGCGCCCCAGGTCTCGGCGATGATGCCGGCGTAATCCTTGAGCGACGTCCAGAACTTTTCCTTCTCCTCGATGGAGAAACGGTACAGCTCGGCGTAATCGCGGATATCGACGTTCCAGTCCTCCTCCACGTCCTCCATGAAGCGGACCATGTTGGTCTGGCGGATACGGTCCTCGGACGGCTGCCAGAGCGGCCGGGTGTCGTCCATGGATGCGGGCCTTCCCGTCATGGGCCGGAAAATCAGACGGCGACGCGGAAGGGCCGGGCCTCGACCTTCCGCCACACGTCCCCGGTGACATAAGGGTCGGAGGCCAGCCAGGCGTCGAGCCCGGTGCGCGACGGAAAGTCGACCACCAGGACCGAGCCGATCATCGCGCCTCGGTCATCCAGGATGGCGCCGCCGGTCAGAAGCGTGCCCTCTTCCCTCATCCGCCGGGCGTTCTCCAGGTGCGCCCCCCGCGCCGCCAGGCGCCGGTCCTGGGCCCCGGCGTCGGTACCGTCGTAAGCGATGACCACGAACTGCACGGCGCCCCTCCCTTGCCACCGGATGGTTCGGCAATCGCGGCAGTATGCGGTCGCCATGCACCCGGTGCAACCTAGTGGCCTGTATCAGCTAAATTGCACTCATACGACGACGTCCGGAAGCCTCGCAACGCCGCCCTTCGGGTCGCTTTTCCCGTCCCCTCGGGGCGTCGGGAAGGCTTGACGATGGCCCCGCCATCGCCTGCGCCTCCCCTCCTACCGAGGAAACGGGAAAAGCGAGCGTAT
>JACZQZ010000063.1 GCA_022545455.1 Pseudomonadota bacterium | reverse complement strand
GTCGTCGCCGGATGGGCAGCCGCGCCGCCTATACATGGTCCATTGGCGGCTGGTACAGTTGCTTGACGCCTGAACTGGCCTTGCGTTGACCGCACCGCGTTCGAGATCGGAGATCACCGACCCTGCTGCCCCTGGAATCCATCCGCGTCCTGGATTTGACCCGCGCGCTCGCGGGACCGTTCTGCACCATGATCCTTGGTGATCTCGGCGCCGAAGTGATCAAGGTCGAGCCGACGCCGGATGGCGAAATGATCCGCGCCTGGGGACCCTTCGACCGCGGCATCGGCGTTTATTATCTGAGCGTCAATCGCAACAAGCGCAGCCTCGCGCTCGACTTTCGCAATCCCGAGGGTCTTCGGCTGTTGCGGCGGTTGGCGGCCGAAGTCGACGTTGTCGTCGAGAACTTCAAACCGGGGACGGTCGAGGCCATGGAGATGACCTACGACGCGCTGCTGCCGGCCAACCCGCGGATGATCTATGCAAGCATCACGGGCTTCGGCCGCGACGGCCCTTACGGGACCTGGTCCGGCTTTGATCAGATCGCCCAGGGGATGTCGGGATTAATGAGCCTGACCGGTTTTCCCGAGGGCGAGCCGACCCGCGTCGGAATCCCGATCTCAGACCTCCTCGCCGGTATGTGGGCGGCGCTGGGCGTTACCGCGGCTGTCGCGCAACGTCATACGACGGGAAAGGGACAACGGGTCGAAACCTCGCTTTTGGCCGCGATGGTCGGCATGCTCTGTGTCCAGGGCCAACGCCACCTCAGCCTTGACGAGGTGCCGAACCGCATGGGCAACGACCATCCTGTGATTTACCCTTACGGCGCCTTCACCGCCAAGGACGGCCTGATCAACGTGGCGGTCGGAACCCAGGACATGTGGGCGGCACTGTGTCGAGTCCTCGATTTGGAGTCACTGAAGGATCATCCGGATTTCGCCGATAACAGCGGGCGCTCTGCCCATCGCGACGCCCTCCGCGACCATCTCAACGCACGGTTCGCCACCCGCCCGGCCATGGACTGGACGCGCACGCTCATCGCCGCCGGCATACCGGCCGGTCCAATCTACGCCATCGACCAGGTGTTCGCCGATCCGCAGGTGGTCCATTCCAAGATGGTCGAGGAGGTCGAGCACCCCGTATTGGGGACCATCCGGCAGCTTGCCAATCCCCTTCGAATGGACGCCTTTGGAGGCCACACGGTGCGCATCCCACCGCCGCTGTTAGGCGAGCACAGCGAGGAAATCCTGAGAGGATTCGGTTATCCGGATGACGAAATCGCCGCTATGATCGATTCTGGGGTCGTCGGCGTCGCAGGAGAAAAAGCAAAATGAGCGGGTACAGCCTGGCCTACGTGGCGCTCGCCGTCGATAACGTTGACGCCGTGGCAACGATCTTCGCCCGGGATCTTGGATTGCGGCGGGTCGATTGCTCCGTCGGCCACGATCGGCGAGTGCCCGTTTTCGGCGTCGGCGCGTCGGCGATGGCTCTTTTTGAACCCGGGGATCCGTTTCTGGGCGGCCCTGCCAAGCCGGGCGTCCATCACATCGCCCTGGCCGCCGAGGATCCGGAGGCGGCGGCGCGAAGCCACGACATCGCTGTTGTCGACGATGGCCCGCGTGAGGGGCTGGAAGGCGCCTTGCAGGTGGAACTTGATCCGGCGGCGACCTCCGGCGTGCGGACCCGCTTCTCCGAGCCTCTCTCGATCGAAACCTCCGAGCCCGGAACGGTTGAGCGGATCGACCATATCGGCGTTGCCAGCGCCGACAACGACAGCGCGATCGAGGCGTTTTCGCGGCGACTTGGCTGCCCGGTCGAGAGCAGGCAGACGGACTTGGAGGTGCGGACAACCATCGAAAGCTTCACCTCGGACAAATATGGCGTCGTCTATCACAACAGGCCTTCCGAGATCGTCGGCGGGTTGCGGGTTGCCTTTGTCACCACGGGCGATTGCGACCTCGAATTCCTGCAGAATTTTGACCCGGCCCACGGAGGACAGACCGAGAATGGCCGCCCCGGGAGCACCAAACAGGACCAAAACGCCATTGCCCGGTTTATCGCCCGACGCGGTCCCGGGTTGCATCATATCGCCTTAAAAACGGGCGACATCGACGGGGTGCTCAACGCCCTGCAGGCCGCCGGCCATCGCGTCATCGACGCGGCCGGCCGGCCGGGATCGCGCCGTGCCCTGATCGGCTTTATCCACCCCAGCGCGCTTGGCGGGGTGCTCGTCCATTTCGTGCAGCGTGAGGGGCCGTGACGGGGCGGCTTCGGCGCCGCTTGGTGGCGGATTTTGGGTACAGGGGCGGCGGTTCCGCGAGGCCGATCAGCCGGAATGTCACGATCCGGTGTAAAACTCGGGCCAGCGTCTTTTCGCCACGGGACCGTCGCTGGCCAGCGCGTGACAGGTATTCAGCAGGGCCGGCTTGCCGTCCGCGGACTCCGCAGGCCGGCTTTTCGCGCGGGCCGGAACCACCGTCTGGTACGCCGTCGCCGCCAGCGGTCCCAGCAGCATGTCGGTCAGGTGGGTGCAGCCCTTGGTCCCGCGAAACAGCGTGTGCACGGCCTTGCGCCAGCCCGGGGCGATACGCAAACCCTTCAGCGCGCCGAAGCCGGCGGTGACGTCGCCGCACACGGTGAACGGCCCGTGGTCGGTGGCGGCCTCGGCGGCGTGGACCACCAGGTCCTCATCCACGGTGAGGCGGATCCACATGCCGTGGATGGGCTCGCCGGCGTCGATGCGGCCGCGGTCCACGTTGTCGAACCCGTAGGTCTTGGTGTCGACAAGAAACGCTTCGATGTCCCACAAGCCGTCTTTCCTGTGATAGCCGCGGCAGCGGATCTCGCGGGTGTGGATGTGCTTGCGCGGGGCGGGTCTCGATAATGGCATGGCGGCCTCTCAACGGCGTTGGCGCGGGGGAATTCAGGGCCTTCAGGCACCGTAGCGGTCGCCGAAGACGAAGGCCTCGGTCTCGCGGATGTCTTTCTCCAGGGCCGTCTTCACCGCCGCGTAGAGGTCACGGATCGACACCATGCCGACGATGCGGCCATCATCGACCACGGGCAGGTGCCGGTATTTCCGTGTCCCCATGAGTTCGAGGGCGTCCAGCGCCGAGTCCCCGGGCGCCAGGGTATCGGGGTCCCCGGTCATGATCTCCCCCACGGTGACCTTGTCCGCGTCCCGGTTCCCGGCGATGACGCGGCGGGTCAGGTCGCGCTCGGTGACGATGCCCAGCAGCTTGCCGCCGTCGCCGGTGACGACGATGGCGGCGATGTCGTTTTCGGCCATCTGTTTGGCCGCTTCGCGGGCCGTATTCTGTTTCGACAGGACGCAGAGTTTTTGGTCGTTCACGATATCGGGAATAATGCGTAGCCGCATGGTTGCCTCCCTGACAGCCGCTGGCACTTTGTTTTTGTACTACTTGGGAAGGGGCGAGGGAAATTCAAAACCGGCGCCGGTCATTCCTTGGGCTCGCCGATCGACGCCGTTCTTGGGGGCGGGGTGATGCGCACCGACGTGATCTGATGGCGCAGGCGGCGCAGGATTTCAAAGCGGAAATCATGAAACATGAATGCCTGCCCGACCTCGGGTATGCGGCGGGATTCGTGCAGGATCAACCCGGCCGCGGTGGCCGCCTCCTCGTCGGGCAGGTCCCATTCGAACTGCCGGTTGAGGTCCCGGATGGTGACGCTGCCCTCGACGACGTAGCTTCCGTCGCCCTGCGGGCGCACGCCGGCGACGACGACATCGTGTTCATCCGCGATGTCGCCGACGATCTCTTCCAGGATGTCTTCCAGGGTGACGATGCCCATGAGGCTGCCGTATTCGTCCACGACCAAGGCAAAATGTTCATGGCGCTTGCGGAAGGCCTGAAGCTGATCCAGAAGCGATGTGGATTCCGGGATGAACCAGGGCTTCACCGCCAGGGCGAGGATGTCGAGCCCGTCCAGATTGCCGCCCGCCGCATGCAGCGCCCTCAGCAGCGCCTTGGAATGAAGGACGCCGACGATGTTCTCCGGCTGTCCCCGCCACAGGGGAACGCGGGTGAAGGGGCTGGCCAGCGCCTCGCCGACCACGGCCGCCGCCGGCTGGTCGGCTTCGATCATGACCACGGTCTTGCGGTGGACCATGATCTCGCCCACCTCCACGTCGGCCAGGTCCAGGATGCTGCGCAGCATGGCGCGTTCCTGCTTGACCGCGCCTCCCTTTCCGGCGTGGAGATCGATGGCGCCGCGCAGTTCCGCGGCCGACGAACCGAGCGCGTCGGTGGCGTCGAAGGCGACTCCGAACAGCTTGAACACCCCGCGCACCACGAGGTGCACGGCGCCGGTTGCCGGCGCCAGCGCGAACACAAGCGCGTTCACGATCGGCGCGCTGGCCAGCGCCACCCGGTTGGCGTCGCGGAGCGCATAGGTCTTGGGCAGGATTTCCGAGAAGATCAGGATCAGGAGCGTCATGACGATGGTGGCATAGGCGATGCCGGCCTCGCCGAATAATCCGATGAGAAATCCGGTGGCCAACGCCGAGGCCATGATATTGACCAGGTTGTTGCCCAGCAAAATGGCGCCGATAAGCCGTTCCTTCTTCTCGTACAGGCGGTTGATCATGCGCGCGCGGCGGTCGCCGTTTCGCTCCAACTGGTGCATGAGCGGGCGGGACGCGGCCGTCAACGCCGTCTCGGAACCCGAGAAAAAGGCGGAAAGAATCAGCAGGACGGCGATGGCACTCAGGGAAATCAACATGGCTGCCTCTCAACCGTTGTCGGTGGGTGACGGGTGACGGTGGCACTCCGTGCCCGCCCCGTCGACGCCCGGTCAGGCGGCGACGGCCTCTTCCAGCACGGCGCCCACGTCGCCGGGGTCCACGTCGTGGGCGATGAAGGCCTTGCCGATACCCCGCACCAGGACGAACGTGAGTTTGCCCGCGCGCACCTTCTTGTCCATGCCCATGTGGGCGAGCAGGGCGCCCGCGGAAACCGATGACCCGGCGAGGCCCCCGAGCCCGACCGGGAGGCCGGCGGCCGCCAGATGGCGGCGTACCCTTTCGCGGTCCTCTGGCGGGCACAGGCCCAGGCGCACCGACAGATCGAACGCCAGGACCATGCCGATGGCCACGGCTTCGCCGTGCATGAGGGAATCGCCGTAGCCGGTCTCGACCTCCAGCGCGTGGCCGAACGTGTGGCCCAGGTTAAGCAGGGCCCGCCGCCCCGTTTCCCTCTCGTCGTCGGCGACGATGGCGGCCTTGGCGGCGCAGCTCGTGAGCACGGCATGGCGGCGGGCCTCCGTGTCGCCGTCCAGCAGGCTCCGGCCGTTGGCCTCCAGCCAGGCGAAGAAGGCCGGGTCACCCAGAACGCCGTACTTGACCACCTCGGCGTAGCCGGCCCGAAGCTCCCTCGGCGCCAGGGTGTCCAGCGTCGCGATGTCGGCGAGCACCAGGCACGGCTGGTGAAAAGCGCCGATCAGGTTCTTGCCGTGGGCCGTGTTGATGCCGGTCTTCCCGCCCACGGCGCTGTCCACCTGGGCGAGCAGGGTCGTCGGCACCTGCACGCAGGCCAGTCCGCGCAACGTGATGGCGGCGGCGAAGCCGGCGATGTCGCCGACCACGCCGCCGCCTAGCGCGACGACGGTGGTGCTCCGCTCGACGCGGGCATCCAGCAAATTGTCCGTCAGTTGACGCAGATGTCCGAAGTCCTTGGTCTGCTCGCCGGCGGGAAGCACGATGGCGGTGTGTTCCACGTCGACCTCGTCCAGGGCCGCCTCCAGGACCGCCAGGTACAGGGGCGCGACGTTGCTGTCGGTGACGATCACCGTGCGCGGCTGGGCCAGGACGGGAAGCATGTGCCGCCCGGCCGCCGCGACCAGGCCCTCGCCGACCAAGATGTGGTAGCTGCGCCGGCCCAACTCCACCTTCAGGCTGGCGGCGGGCTGGCCCGGGGGTGCAGTCCGTTGGCCGCGGGCGGTCATGGCCGTAACGCCCCGGTGCGCCGGCCGGGCTCCTGCAGGGCGGCGAGGGCGCCGACGACGCGCTCCACCATGGCGTCGGGTTTTTCATCGCCGGTATCGACGACGATGTCGGCCTCGGCGTACACGGGGTAGCGCTCGTTCATCAGTCTCTCCAGGGTGGCGCGGGGATCGCGGTTTTTCAACAGGGGACGGCCGCCGCGCCGGCGCGTGCGCCGGACAAGGACGTCCAGATCGGCGCGCAGCCAGACCGAGATACCCCATTTGCCGATCTTGGCGCGGGTGCGCGAATCCATGAACGCCCCGCCGCCGGTTGCCAATACCTTCGGCCCCTCCTTGAGCAGCCGCGTAATGACCCGGTGCTCGGTGTCGCGGAACGCCGCCTCGCCGTAAAGTTCGAAGATGTCCTCGATGGAACATCCCGCCGCCTTGACCACCTCGTCGTCGGTGTCGGTGAACGGCAGATCGACCCGCTTGGCGAGCCGGCGCCCGAGGCTGGACTTGCCCGCCCCCATGAGGCCGATCAGGACGATGGACTTTCGCGTATCGTGGGCCGCCGTCATGCCATTAACAGCCTTCGGCCAAGCCGCCCGCGGGGCGTTGAAAGCGGCACCCGGAGCCGATACACTGCCGAAAATTTGCCATAGTCCGAACTTAGCATAAAGCTAGCATAAAGAGAGCAGAGTGTCCCCAGGGTGGGGCGTGGCGCGCCCTCGCTTCCGCGACCCGGGTATCGAACGCCGGGGGCGTCGACCCGGGGAACAAGTTGGAGTGAATGTATTTGATGAAACGCAATCGCCCATGAGAAAAATATCCAGGCTCGTGCTATTCCTTGTCATCGCGCTGGTTATCGGGACCGCGGCCTTCCTGGCCACGTGGGACATTCCGGCGCCGGTCACGACCATAGAGAAAGTCATTCCGGATGAGCGCTTCCCGCGTTAGCCCATTCCGTAAATCCTTGTGCACGGTTGTCCTTGCCGCCGTGGTGCTGGCCGCGCCGGGCGCGGTTTGGGCGCAACAGGAGTGGCCGCCGGCGGGCAAGCCCCTGCGCCTGGGGCCGCCGCAAGGGCTGACACCGGCTGGTGAGGCCGCCGACACGCTGCCGGCGACGCCGGTGCCGTTGACGGCCGTACCGAAGGCGGCGAGTCGGCCCGGCCCGGCGCCCGCCACGATGTCGCCGGGCCCCATCCAGGTGGACACCCTGAGCACGATCGACCCGGATACGGCCGGCGTGCTGTCCGAAGACGAAGGGGGATTCGGGATCGCGATGTGGGCGGGCACCGGACGGGCGCTGGTCGACACCCTGCTGCCGCGCCTGCCGGTGAACGCCACCTCGTCGACCATGCGCGACCTCATGCGCCGCCTGCTGCTCTCCACCGCCCAGGTGCCGCAAGGCGAATCGGAAAGCGGCGGCCTGGTCGCCCTGAGGTTGCGGCTGCTTGCCGCCATGGGCGACACCAGCGGCGTGAACGCGCTGCTCAAGGCGACACCGGGGCGCAACGAAAACGAGCGGTTGATGCGCATCGAGGCCGATGCCCGCTTCCTGGCCAACGACAATGCCCGGGCCTGTGCCCTGGCCGCCGGCAAAATCCGCGAACAGGACAGCCCGTACTGGCAGAAGGCGTTCATCTTCTGCCAGGCGCTGGCGGGCGAGAACGACAAGGCGGCGCTCGGTGTGGCCCTGTTGCGCGAGCTGGGCGAGGAAGATGCGGTATTTTTCGACCTGATCGAGGCCCTGGCCAGCGGCAAGGTGCCAACCATCGAAAGCCTGCCCGATCCGTCGCCGCTCCATCTGGCCATGGCGCGGGTGGCCAAGGCGCAGCTGCCGCCGGACGTGATATCGTCGAACCGTCCCGCGGTGCTGCGCACCGTCGCCGTCAGCCCCAACGCGCCCGTGGAATTACGCCTGGAAGCGGCGGAACGGGCCGAGGCCGCGGGGGCGCTGGCCGTGGACGCGTTGCGGCAGCTCTATACCAGCGTCTCGTTTTCCGATGAGGAGCTGGCCAACCCGCTGTCCAAGGCGGAGGCCGAAAGCGGCCCCCTGAGCCGGGCGCTGCTGTACCGGACGTCCCTGGTGCAGACGGTGCCCGCGGCGCAGGCCGAGGCCGTGGCGCGGGCGCTTTCGCTGGCCCGGGAAGGGGGACGGTATGCATCCACGGTCAGGGTGTTCATGCCGGTGATCAAGCGGATCCCCCCGTCGGCCGAGTTGTTGTGGTTCGCGCCCGAGGCGGTCCGTGCCCTGCTGATCAACGGCGACCAGGAAACGGCCCTGGTGTGGCTCGGTCTGTTGCGCGCCAGCGGCCTGTTCAACACGGAGGCCAGGGCCGCGCTGACCGCGCTCTCGCCCGTGGTGCGCCTGGCCGGGTCCGGCGAGGCCCAGGACTGGAGCCCCGACGGGCTGACCGGCTGGTGGGAGGGCGAAAAAGACAAGGAAGGGGCCCGCGAGCGCGCGGCACTGCTCTACAGCCTGTTCGGCGCCTTCGACGAGACCGTTCCCGCCGCGTCGTGGGAGGTCCTGCTCGATGGTCCCCAGCGCATCACGGTCGCCATGCCCAGCCCGGCGCTCTGGTACCGCCTGGCGTCGGCGGCCGACAACGCGCGGGTGGGCGAAACCGTGCTGCTTGCCCTGTTGGCCCTGGGCGAGGGCGGTCCGGGCCAGGCCGATCCGGTCATCCTTCGCCGGGTCCTGGCCAGCCTGCGCCGCAGCGGACTGGAAGACGAGGCGCGGGCCCTGGCCGTGGAAGCGGCGGTGGCGGCCGGCCTATGAGCGAAAAACGCCAGGGGCCGCGCCGGCGGCCCCCGCGAAAAGTATCCGGGGGGACACCCCCGGTTTCCCCCCGGGGGCCGCACCGGCGTCCCCCGCAAAATGTATCCGGGGGGACACCCCCGGTTTCCCCCCGGGGGCCGGCGAGGGCGCCGCTTTCGCGGCGCGTGGACACGTTCCTCGAGATGCTGGCGGCGGAGCGCGGCGCGGCGCGCAATACCCTGCAAGCGTACCGCCGCGACCTGGCCGATTTCTCCGCCTTCGTGGCGGCGCGGGGGTGGCTGCCCGAGGACGCGGACGGGACCGCCGTGCGGGACTATCTGGCGCACCTGTCCGGCGCCGGCATGGCGCCCAGCACCAGCGCCCGCCGGCTTTCCGCCCTGCGCCAGTTCTTCCGCTTCCTGTATGCGGATGGGCTGCGCGACGACGACCCGTGCGCCACCATCGACAGTCCGCGCCAGGGACGGTCCCTGCCCAGGCACCTGAGCGAAGACGAAGTGGAGCAATTGTTGGCGGCGGCGCGCTTGCGCGGCGGCGCCGGCGGCACACGGCTGGTGGCGCTTCTCGAGGTGCTGTATGCCACCGGCCTCAGGGTTTCGGAATTGGTGGGGTTGCCGCGGTCTGCGTTGTCCCGCGACGGCCAGATGCTGATCGTGCGCGGCAAGGGCGGCAAGGAGCGCATGATTCCCCTGGGCGACGCGGCGACGGACGCGCTGGCGGCCTACGAGGCGGTGCGCGGGGGCTTCGCGCCCAAGGGCCGGTCGGCGCACCGGGAGTCGCCGTGGCTGTTTCCCTCGCGTTCCCGGGACGGGCACCTGACCCGCGCCCGCTTCGCCCAGATGTTGAAGGCGGTGGCGCTGGAAGCGGGCCTCGATGCGGCGCGGATTTCGCCCCACGTGCTGCGCCACTCGTTCGCCAGCCACCTGCTCGCCCACGGCGCCGACCTGCGCGCCCTGCAACAAATGCTGGGACACGCCGACATCGCGACGACGCAGATATACACCCACGTCCTGGATGAACGCCTCAAGGCGCTAGTCGCGCGCTCCCATCCGCTGGCGGCGGACAAGACCCCATAGGCCCACACCGGGCACCGCCGTTTCGCACCTGCAAAAAAAACTCCTTGGAGGGGAACGCGCCCATTGGCTATAAAAAAGGCCGTTTATTGGGGGGGCCGGGGAGATATCCATGAGTTTCACCATCATTGAGCAATGTAGGGCGCGCCTGAACCGATCGGAACTGGCGGTCCCAGGCTCCAACACCACCTTTCTCGAGAAGGCCGCCAAGAGCCCGGCCGACGTCATTTTCCTGGACCTGGAGGACGCCGTCGCGCCGGACGACAAGGAAAAGGCCCGCAAGAACATCATCGAGGCCCTGAACGACCTGGATTGGGGTGGACGCACCCTCTCCATCCGCATCAACGGCCTGGACACCCATTATATGTACCGCGATGTGGTGGACATCCTGGAGCAGGCCGTCGACAAGCTGGACCTGATCATGATTCCCAAGGCGGGCACGGCCGCCGACATCTACGCGGTGGACATGCTGGTGACCCAGATCGAGGCCGCCAAGGGGTACAAGAAACGCATCGGTTTCGAGATGATCATCGAGACCGCGCTGGGCATGCAGAACGTGGACGAGATCGCGGCGGCGAGCCCGCGCAACGAATGCCTGCACTTCGGCGTCGCCGATTACGCCGCCTCCACCAAGGCGCGGACGACCAACATCGGCGGCCCCAATCCCGACTATCACGTGCTCACCGACCCCGACGCGGACGGCAACCGCGACGTCCACTGGGGCGACATGTGGCATTACGCCATCGCCCGCATGGTGGTGGCGGCGCGGGCCAACGGCCTGCGTCCCGTCGACGGGCCGTTCGGCGACTTCTCCGATCCGGAAGGCTTCCGCGCCCAGGCCAACCGCGCCGCGGTGCTGGGCTGCGAGGGCAAGTGGGCCATCCACCCGAGCCAGGTGGCACTGGCCAATGAAATATTCACCCCCAGCGAGGACGACGTGACCAAGGCCAGGCGCATCATCGCCGCCATGGAGCAGGCGCAGAAGGAAGGCAAGGGGGCGGTGGCCCTGGACGGGCGGCTCATCGACATCGCGTCGATCAAGCAGGCCGAGGTGATGGTGAGCAAGGCGGAGGCCATCGCGGCCAACGACGCGGCCTGATCCCCCCGATCAACGTGCAGGAACTTGGCACCGAACCGGCGCCGGGCCGGGCGCGTTGCCGTGTGTCACCTTGCGCCTAACGCCGCCGTGGCGCCCGGCGCGGGCGGCAGATTAGCCTTCGCCTGCTTCGCGCCTCTGTGTTAGGAAAGCCCCATGCACAGCTTCCTGGACTTCGAGAAGCCCATCGCCGAACTGGAGGGCAAGATCGAGGGATTGCGCCACCTGGGCGGTACCGGCGAGGTCAACATCGCCGAGGAAGTGAGCAAGCTGCAGGCCAAGGTCGACAAGCTGCTCCAGCAGGCCTATTCCAAGCTCACGCCGTGGCAGAAGACCCAGGTGGCCCGCCACCCCGACCGGCCCCATACCCTCGATTACATCGACTCCTTGTTCGAGGACTTCACGCTCCTCGCCGGCGACCGGTCGTTCGCCGAGGACCGGGCGGTCATCGGCGGCCTGGGACGGTTCCGCGGCCGTTCGGTGGTCGTCATCGGCACCGAAAAGGGGGCGGACACGGAGTCGCGCATCGCCCACAACTTCGGCATGGCGCGGCCCGAGGGCTACCGCAAGGCGCAGCGCCTGATGGCGCTGGCCGACCATTTCGCCCTGCCGGTGATCACCCTGGTGGACACGCCCGGGGCCTATCCGGGCATCGACGCGGAAGCGCGCGGCCAGGCCGCCGCCATCGCCCGCAGCATCGAAACGTGCCTGGGGCTTAGCGTGCCGCTGGTCAGCGTCATCATCGGCGAGGGCGGCTCCGGCGGCGCCATGGCGCTGGCCGCGGCCAACACGCTGTTCATGCTGGAACATGCCATCTATTCGGTGATCTCGCCGGAGGGCTGCGCCTCCATCCTGTGGCGCGACGGCGATCAGGCGCGCGATGCCGCCGAGGCCCTCAAGCTGACCGCCCAGGACCTGGAGAAGCTGGGCATCATCGACGAGGTGATCCCCGAGCCCCTGGGCGGGGCGCACCGCAAGCGCGAGGCCAGCATCGCCGCGGTCGGCGACGCCATCGAAGGGGCGCTCAAGGACCTGGCCGGCAGCGACCGCGGAGTATTACGCGCCCGCCGCCGCGAAAAATACCTGGCGATGGGCAAACAGGGCCTGGGGTAGGCCGCCGAGGGTCGCCCGGCCGCAGTCCCCCCTTCCTCCACCGCCCTGGTCAGGCCGTGATCGTCCAGGATGACATAGAGGGTCGGCACCATGACCAGGACCAGCAGCGTCGCCGAGAACAGGCCGAAGAGGAGGCTGGTGACCAGGGGAACCAGCACCTGGGCCTGCAGGCTGGTCTCGGTCAGCAGGGGCAGGAGCCCGGCCACGGTGGTCAGCGAGGTCAGAAGGATGGCGCGGAAGCGCTGGCGGGCGGCCAGCCGGGCGGCGTTCCGGGTGCCCGGTCCGGTTATCAGGATAGGTTCTAGCAGGCTGCTGAAAAAGGGTGTTGCTGATGCCTTATGCTTCGAGGCGGCGCTCCGCGCCTCCTCAGCATGAGGGGTAAGTGTTTTATTATATGCGAATCCTTATCCTGAGGAGCCGCCCGAAAGGCGGCGTCTCGAAGGATAGGACGGCGCATGGATGGTTTTTCAGCACCCTGCTAAACCACCCGCCCGTGGCAGTGCTTGTACTTCTTGCCCGAGCCGCACGGGCACGGCGCGTTGCGCGGAACCCGGCCCCAGGTGGCGGGGTCGTCCGGGTCCAGGGTCGCGGCGGCCTGGCGCCGGCGGATGGGGAAGGCCGGCGGCAGCGCGGGTCCGGAGGCGGGCGCCTCGGCCGGCGCGGCCTCGGCGACGGCGGCCTCCCGGGCAGAGAGCCGGAGGGCCGGGTCCTCCCGGGTTTCGGTCATTTTCTGCTCGGGCTGCTGGAACATCATCTCTTCGATGGGGGCCAGCCGCAGCTCGATGTGGCACAGCACCAGGGTCACCCGCTCGCGCAGGTGTTCGAGCATGGCCTTGAACAGGGAAAAGGCCTCGCGCTTGTATTCGTTCAGGGGATCCCGTTGGGCATAGGCCCTGAGCCCGATGCCCTGGCGCAGGTGATCCAGGGTCAAAAGGTGCTCCTTCCACACCTGGTCCAGGATCTGCAGCAACAGGCTTTTTTCCACGCTGCGCATGATCTCGGGGCCGTAGTTGGCCGCCTTTTCCGCCATCATGCGGTCGGCGCCGTCGGTCAGGCGTTCGCGGATTTCCGCGTCGGCGATGCCTTCCTCCTTGGCCCACTCGGCGACGGGCAGGTCCATGCCGAGGACCCGCAAGGTCTCCTCGTGCAGGGCGCTGGTGTTCCATTGTTCGGGGTAGGCCTTCTCCGGGATACAGCGGGCGACCATGTCGTCGATGACCTGATGGCGCATGTCCGCGATATCGGCGGAGACGTCCTCGGCGGCCATCAGCTCCCGGCGCTGCTCATAGATCACCTTGCGCTGGTCGTTCATGACGTCGTCGTACTTCAGGAGGTTCTTGCGAATCTCGAAGTTGCGCGCCTCCACCTTCTGCTGGGCCTTTTCCAGGGCCTTGTTGACCCACGGGTGGACGATCGCCTCGCCTTCCTCCAGGCCCAGCTTCTGCAACATGCCGTCGATGCGCTCGGAGCCGAATATGCGCATGAGGTCGTCCTCGAGCGAGAGGAAGAACTTGGACGCCCCGGGGTCGCCCTGGCGGCCGGAACGGCCGCGCAGCTGATTGTCGATGCGGCGGCTTTCATGGCGTTCGGTGCCGATGATGACGCAGCCGCCGGCGTCGATCACGAGTTTCTTCTTTTCCTCCACCTCGGCGCGGATGCGGGCGATGCCCTTTTCGTGCGCGTCCTCGTCGGTGATCTCGCCCAACTCCTGGAGGATGCGCATGTCGAGGTTGCCGCCGAGCTGGATATCGGTGCCGCGCCCGGCCATGTTGGTGGCGATGGTCACCCCCCCCGGCACCCCGGCCTGGGCGATGATGTGGGCCTCCTGTTCGTGATAGCGGGCGTTGAGCACGTTGTGCGGGACCTTTTTCTTCTTCAGAAGAGCCGCCAGGTGCTCCGATTTCTCGATGCTGACGGTGCCGACCAGAACCGGCTGCTGGCGCGTCCGGCAGTCCTCGATCAGGCTGATGATGGCGTCGTCCTTCTCGGCCGCCGTGCGGTAGACCTCGTCGTCCATGTCGTCGCGGATGCAGGGCAGGTTGGTGGAAACCTCCACCACCTCGAGCCCGTAGATTTCCGAGAACTCGCCGGCTTCGGTCATGGCGGTGCCGGTCATGCCGGCCAGCTTGGGGTACAGCCGGAAGTAATTCTGAAACGTGATCGAGGCCAGGGTCTGGTTCTCGTGCTCGATGTGCACGTGCTCCTTGGCCTCCAGGGCCTGGTGCAGGCCCTCGGAGTACCGCCGCCCCTCCATCATGCGTCCGGTGAATTCGTCGATGATGATCACCTTGTCGTCCTTGACGATGTAGTCGGTGTCCCGGGCGAACAGCTTATGCGCCCGCAGCGCCTGGTTGGCGTGGTGGACCAGCGAGACGTTGTTGATGTCGTAGAGGTTGCCGTCGGTGAGCAGGTCGGCGTCGCGCAGGAGTTGCTCGATCTTTTCCGTGCCGGCCTCGGTGAACGTCGCCGCGCGCACCTTCTCGTCCTTCTCGTAGTCCTCATCGGCAAGCTTGGGGATGAGCTTGTCGATGGCGGCGTAGAGCGCAGAGGAATCCTCGGTCGGACCGGAAATGATGAGGGGCGTGCGCGCCTCGTCGACAAGGATGCAGTCCACCTCGTCCACGATGGCGTAGTTGAACGGCCGCTGGACCAGCTCGTCCAGCTGGAACTTCATGTTGTCGCGCAGGTAATCGAACCCCAACTCGTTGTTGGTCCCATAGGTCACGTCGGCGGCATAGGCCCGTTGCCGTTCCTCGTCGTTCAGGCCGTGGACGATGCAGCCGACCTCGAGGCCCAGGTATTCGTAAATCTGGCCCATCCACTCGGCGTCGCGCTGGGCCAGGTAGTCGTTCACCGTGACCACGTGTACGCCCTTTTCCGCCAACGCATTCAAATACACGGCCAGGGTGGCGACCAGGGTTTTGCCCTCGCCGGTCTTCATCTCGGCGATCATGCCCCGGTGGAGCACGATGCCGCCCATGAGCTGGACGTCGAAATGGCGTTGTCCGAGGGTGCGCTTGGCGGCCTCGCGCACGGTGGCGAAGGCGTCAGCCAGGAGCGAATCCAGCTCCTCGCCGTCGTTCAGGCGCTGTCGTAGCCAGGGTGTGCGGGCCCGCAGCGCATCGCCGCTCAAGGCCTCTAGTGCGGGTTCCAGGGCGTTGATGGCGTCGACGTCATCCTGCAGGCCTTTGAGGTAGCGCTCGTTGGCGGTGCCAAACAATCGCCGGGCGATGGCGCCGATCATGGGAAATCCTCGAGAAAACCGCAAGAACTCGGAGAGTCACGTGCGCGCCCCCGGTTCGGGCAAGAGATAGAGCGCCGATGGCCCTCTGTCAATCCGGGGCGCTTGCGCTTCCAGCCACCGGCACCGACACCGTCACGGGGACCGGTCCGCGCCGGGGCGAAGGGCGCCGTGGCCCGTAAATTGGCTGTCAGCCTTCACTGTATCTGGACCGACGGCACCGAGTCGTGGTGGACCAAAGAGGAGGCGGTGGCATAAGAGCTTAACGCGATGATCGGGTTCCGCTTCCGAGCGGGTCGAATGTCCCTGCCGGGACGACGGTGTTGACGATCTCGCCTTTTCCGTTGCAGCACCGAATTTGGATGACTGCGCGGTGTACATTGGAGGCGCCGCGCCCCTGACACCATCATGTGGCGGGATTGCCCGACCACGGAACGTACCTTGGACCCGGCAGGGACACAAACCGGAGGGCTTGACATCCAACCCGCGATTTAAAGAACGGAAATGAAGGGTTTGGCGTACCCCTCTCATGGATCGGAGCAGGTCGGTGTGGCTGGCGATGGATTCAGGCGTCATCGCCCCGGACCTCGAAGGTGCGGTGGTCGGGTGCCAGCCGGCGGTCGATAACCCGTCGGTCACCTCAATTCGTCTCTCTCCAAGTGAGAAACGTCGAGGCGTCTCCCCGACGCAATACCCCGCGTAGAATTCGAGACGTATGGTAGCCAAATTCAACAACCTTCGTGCCCATGAGCATCTGGCCGTGGCGGTCAAGCGCCATTGAGCCATGCAGTTTCTGCAGTGCTGCATTGCAGTGTGCGCATTTGACCTAGCGGCAATTCTCTTTACGTTCACGCGGTTTGTTGAAATTTGTGGCACATTGACTGGGTATTCCCGATTGCACGGTCGGCGTTGACGCCTTCCCTTTGTGAGACGGCGGTGCGGTGCGCAGAAATTCTCCTACGAGAGTGAGGTCCGGTCTCCTGCCGCCCAGCATTCGGAAGGAGGGAGGTGTTTGCCAAAGCGGCGCCGCCAAAGGATCGAGATTCGTCGCCGGATGCCCCGGGCAGGGGCTTTGGTCAACGCCGCAAGGACCGACGGGTCTAACGGTTGAACAGCGAAACAACCGCCAAAATCTATACGTCCGTATAAAACACCATACGTGCGGATACTTCCTTCACCCCCCAACGGGTAATTATCATTGGCCATACCCAATGGTTGCCGGGGAACC
>JACZQZ010000062.1 GCA_022545455.1 Pseudomonadota bacterium | reverse complement strand
GCGGGTTCGAGGCGAACGCGGAATGGCGGACCCGGTATTTGGGCCCGGGATGGGACCTGGCCAAGGTGCGGGGCTCCCGGTTCAACACCGGCGACGGCATCAGGATGGCCCTCGCGGTGGGGGCGTCCCCCTGCGGCAACTGGTCGGGCTGTCACGCGGTCGGCTGGGAGCGCAACGCGCCCGAGTTCGGCGACCTGGCCGTCGGCGACGCCTTCCAGAAACACAGCTATCCCCTGGGCATCATGCTCAACGCCCGGGGCGAGCGCTTCCTCGACGAAGGCGCCGACTTCCGCAATTACACCTACGCCAAATACGGCCGCGTGATCTTAGAACAGCCCGGACAGTTCGCCTGGCAGCTCTTCGACGCCAAGGCCTCTCCCCTGTTGCGCGACGAATACCGCATCCGCCAGGTGACCAAGGTCACCGCGGATTCGCTCGAGGACCTGGTGCGGCGCATCGACGACGTGGACCGGGACCGCTTCGTGCAAACGGTGAGGGAATACAACGCCGCCGTCATGACCGACGTTCCCTTCAACCCCAACGTCAAGGACGGGCGCGGCACCCGCGGTCTCGCCATCCCCAAGTCCAACTGGGCCAACACCATCGACGAGCCGCCCTTCGAAGCCTATTCGGTGACCTGTGGCATCACCTTTACCTTCGGCGGATTGCGGATCACCCGCAACAGCGAGGTCCTGCACAACGACGGAAACGTGATTCCGGGCCTGTATGCGGCCGGGGAGCTGGTCGGGGGCATCTTCTATTTCAACTATCCCGGCGGCAGCGGCCTCACCGCCGGCGCCGTGTTCGGGCGCATCGCCGGCACCTCGGCCGGCACGCGGGCGGTGGGCGGCGGAACCTGATCGCCGCGCCCCGGCGTCCAAGGATTGCCGGCACGGATCCCCGAACGCCCCCGGGGGGTGTCCCCCCGGTCATCGGAAATGCGGGGGGCGCCCCCGCGGCCCCCGGGGGGCACCGGGGGGTGTCCCCCCGGTCATCGGAAATGCGGGGGGCGCCCCCGCGGCCCCCGCGGCCACCGCCCGAGGCCCCAACAATCTGTTTGCCTGGAAATGGTTAAGGGGCAACAATGCGGTCCGCCGGGCGGACCTCCCGAGGCCGCGGTCCGCCCCATTCCCGGTAAAGTGATTGGCGCAGAAGACGGATCCATGAGCGAAAATTCACTGCCGTTGTCCCGATTCACCGTCCTCGACCTGAGCCGGGTGCGCGCCGGCCCGACGGCGGTGCGCCAACTGGCCGACTGGGGCGCCGACGTGATCAAGATCGAGCCGCCGGAGTCCATCGACCGCGCGCAAGGCCCGGGCGGTCCCCGCGACGGTCCCGACTTCCAGAACATCCACCGCAACAAGCGGGGCGCGACGCTGAACCTGAAGGAACCCGAAGGCCTGGCCCTGTTCATGCGCCTGGTGGCGAAGGCCGACGTGGTGGTGGAAAACTTCCGCCCCGGCGTGAAGGGGAGACTGGGCATCGATTACCAAGCGCTCAGGCGCGTCAACCCGCGCATCGTCTATGCCAGCATTTCCGGCTTCGGTCAGGACGGCCCCTACAGCGACCGGCCCGGCTTCGACCAGATCGCGCAGGGCATGGGCGGCCTGATGTCGATCACCGGATTGCCGGGGCAGGGGCCGGTCCGCGCCGGCATCCCGATCGCCGACCTGTCCGCCGGGCTGTACGCCGCCATCGGGATCCTGGTGGCGCTCCTCGAGCGCGAGGTGTCGGGCGAGGGCCAGTGGGTGCAGACGTCGCTTTTGCAGGCGCAGATCGCCATGCTGGATTTCCAGGCGGCGCGCTGGCTGATCGACGGCGAGGTGCCGCCCCAGGCCGGCAACAATCACCCGACCTCCATCCCGACCGGGGTCTTCGAGACCGCCGATGGCCATATCAACATCGCCGCCTCGGGCGACGCGATCTGGCGGCGGCTGTGCACGGCGCTCGGCGCCGAGGAGCTTGTGCAGGCGCCCGAGTACGCCACGGGCAAGGCGCGGCGCGAGAACAGGGATGCCCTGAACGCCCGCTTGCAGGAATTCGTTTCGACGCGCACGAGCGCCGAATGGATCGACGTCCTGAACGCGGCAGGCGTGCCCTGTGGGCCCATCTACACCATCGATCAGGTGTTCGCCGACCCCCAGGTCCGGCACCTGGGAATGGAAGCGCCGGTCGAGCACCCGAGACTCGGCGCCATCAAGGTGGTGGGCCAGGCGGTGACCATGAGCCGGGCCCGGTTCGAAGCGCGCCTGCCGACGCCCGAACGCGGCCAGCACACCGACGAAGTGCTGCGCGAGCTCGGCATGGACGCCGCCGAGATCGCCGGTCTGCGGGAGCGGCACATCATTTGAGCGGCCAAATACCCGTGAAGGCCCCCGGGGGGACACGGGGGGTGTCCCCCCGGCAACGTTATGCGGGGGACGCCCCCGCGGCCCCCGGGAAGGGCGCCGATCCGGTCCGACCGCCGATACGCTGAGGGGAGGCTCCATGCACACCGACAAGATCATCGCCAAAAAGGACGGCGCCATCGGGCGCATGACCTTCAACAATCCGCAGCGCCGCAATGCGATCTCGCTGGAGATGTGGCAGGCCATGCCGGTCATCCTCGACGACATGGCGGCCGACGACGCGATCCGGGTGATCGTCGTCAACGGCGCCGGCGGCAAGGCCTTCGCCTCGGGCGCCGATATCTCCCAGTTCGAAAAGCAGCGCTCGTCCAAGGACGCGATCGCCGCATACGGCGCCGCCGTGACCAAGGCCTGCACCGCCCTTTCCACCGTGGAGAAACCGACCATCGCGATGATCGAAGGCTATTGCATCGGCGGCGGGCTGTTGGTGGCGCTGTGCTGCGACCTGCGCATCGTGTCCGATGATTCGCGGTTCGGGATTCCCGCCGCCAGGCTGGGGCTGGGCTACAAGTTCGACAGCGTCCGCCCGCTGGTCGACCTCATCGGGCCCACCTACGCCAAGGAGATCCTGTTCACCGCCCGCCAGTTCGACGCCGACGAGGCGCGCCAGATGGGGCTTGTCAACCGGGTGCTGCCCGGCGCGACGCTGGCCGGGTACGTGGAGGACTACGCGGCGACCATCGCCGCCAACGCGCCGCTGACGCTGCTGGCGGTGAAGAAGACCATCGGCGAGGTGCTCAAGGACCCGGACGCGCGGGATCTGGCCCTGTGCCAGGCGCTGACGGACGCATGTTTCGACAGCGCCGATTACACCGAGGGCCGGCGGGCGTTCATGGAGAAACGCAAACCCAACTTCGTCGGACGCTGAGGGGGCCGGGGAAAGCGGGGGATGTCCGAATCTCTGACCACGGCGGACGTGATGGCCGCCTACCTGGCGGGCGCCGGCGTCAAGTTCATCTTCGGGCTGCCCGGCGGGCAGAACATCGAATTCATGGAGGCGGCGCGGCGCAAAGGCCTTGAATTCGTTCTCGCCTGCCGCGAGGGGACCGCGGCCCTGATGGCGGACGCGGCGGGGCAGCTCACCGGCGTGCCCGGGGTGTGCATGTCGACCCTCGGCCCCGGTTCCACGAACCTGGTCAACGGCGTCGCCAACGCCTACCTGGACCGCTCGCCGATGATCGCGGTGTCGGGGCAGATGGGCACCCGGCTGGAGAGCACGTTTACCCACCAGAACATCGACCACAACCGCCTGTTCGCGCCGATCACCAAATGGACGGCCAGGATCGTCCCCGAAGCGGCGGCCTCGGTCATGCGCCGGGCCCTCAGGCTGGCCGTGGCGGAACGTCCGGGGCCCGTGCACATCACCCTGAACGCCAACCTGGCGGCGGCCGACGCCGGCGACGCGGAGATCGCGCTCCCTCCCCTCGGCCCCGCCGCGCGCTGGACGCAATCGTACCACGTGGCCGGCGACGGCACCGATCCCGCCAGGCGCCTGGCCGGGGCGCGCCGGCCGGTGGCGCTGGTGGGTAATTCGGCCGTGCGCGCCGGCGCCGGCCCGGCGCTGAAGGGCTTCGCCGAGCGCTTGGGCTGTCCGGTCGTGGTGTCGCCGAAGGCCAAGGGAATTTTGCCCGAGGACCACGCCTATTTCGCCGGCACCCTGGACATGGCGTGCGCCAAGGTGGTGTGGGATTTCCTGGCGTCCGCCGACCTCATCCTCGCCGTCGGCTTCGATGCGGTCGAACTCATCAGCCCGTGGCGGCCGCGGGCGCCGGTGCTGCACATCGATTCCTGCGAGAACACCGACCAGGTGTACGCGGCCGAGACGGAACTGGTGGGCTCCATCCCGGCCATACTGGAAAGCCTCGCCGATTCCTACAAAGGCCAGGAGAAGTGGTCCGAGAGTGAGGTCCGCGGCCATCGCGACGCCCTGTTCGGGCTGTATCGCTCGGGCCGCGCCGCGGGCAGGCTGAACCCCAGCGACGTGGTCGACGCGGCGCGCGGGGCATTCCCCAAGGACACCATCATCACCATGGACGTGGGCTCCCATAAACTTCTCGTCGGCCAGGGCTGGACGGCCTACGAGCCGCGCGGCGTGCTCGTGTCCAACGGCCTGTCGGCCATGGGCTTCGCGCTTCCCGGGGCGATCGCGGCGAAGATGCTGCACCGGGACCGTCCGGTGGTCTGTTTCACCGGCGACGGCGGGCTGGCCATGGTGCATGGCGAGTTGCAGGTCGCGTCGTCGCTCGGGCTCGGCCTCGTCGTCATCGTGTTCCGCGACGACAGCCTGAACCGCATCGAGATCAAGCAGGTCCAGAAAGGCTACCCGGCCGTGGGCACGCGCTTTCACGCCGGCGATCTGGTGGGGCTGGCCGAATCCCTGGGCTGCGACGGGGAAAGTGCCGACACGCCCGCACGCCTCGCCGACGTGCTGGGGCGGGCGACCAAGCTCAACCGGCCGCTGCTCGTCGAGGCGCGCATCGATCCCGCCCAGTACACGGTGCAGTTTTAGGGGGAGGCGCATGGTCCTGCAGCGGTTCGCCGACTATGCCGCCGGGGTGCGCGAGGAGGCCGTGCCCCCCGAGGCGGTGCACGCCGCCAAGCGCTGCGTCATCGACTGGTTCGCCTCGGTGATCCCGGGCGGCGCCCAGCCGCCCGCGACCCTGTTGCGCGAGGCCTTCGCAGACGACCTGGGACACGGGCGCGCGGTCCTCTATCCGTCGGGCCTGCGTGCCGCGGCGCGCAGCGCGGCGCTGATCAACGGGGCCGCCGCCCACACCATCGAGTTCGACGACATCTACCGGGACGCCATCTACCACCCCGGCGCCCCGGTCATTTCGGCGGCGCTCCCCGTGGCCCAGGTGCGCGGGGTCGGGGGCGATGCGTTCCTGCGGGGCGTGATCGCCGGCTACGAGGTCTCCAACCGCCTCGGCGTGGCGGTGAACCCGGCCCATTACACCTACTGGCACACCACGGGAACCATCGGCGCCTTCGGCGCCGCCGCCGCGGCGTCCTCGGTGCTGGGGCTGGACGCCGGGCGCACCGTGCACGCCCTGGCCAACGCCGGGACCCTGGCGGCGGGGTTGCAGCAGGCCTTCCGCGCCGACGCCATGGCCAAGCCCCTGCACGCGGGACAGGCGGCCGAGACCGGCGTCATGGTGGCGCTGGCGGCGGAGAAGGGCGTCACCGGCGCGCCCGATCTCCTGGACGGCGAGCGGGGCTTCGGCGCCGCCATGGCCGGGAACCCGGACTGGCAGGCGGCGGCCGACGACCTGGGGCGGTCCTACACCATCATCCGCACGACCATGAAGGCCCACGCCGCCTGCGGCCACGCCCACGCCGCCATCGACGGTATCCTGGCGCTCAGGCGCGAACACGCGCTGGCGCCGGAGTCCGTCGCCACGATCCGCGTCGGGACCTACGCCAAGGCCCTGGAGATCACGGGAAACAAGGCGCCCCGGACCGCCTTCGAGGCGAAATTCAGCCTGCCCTATTGCGTGGCCGTGGCGCTGCTGACCGGGCGCGTGCGCCTGGACGCCTTTTCGAAAGAGCGCCTCGCCGATGGGCGGCTCAAGGACCTCATGGACAAGGTCGAGCTGCGCGTGGAGCCGGACATGGAGGCGGCGTTTCCCGGCCGCCGCGCCGCGACCGTCGAGATCGGGACCGTGGACGGACGGCGTTTCACCCACCACGCGCCGACCCGCAAGGGCGACCCGGACAACCCCTTGAGCGACGGGGAGCTCGAGGACAAGTTCCGCGAACTCACCGCCCCGGTGATCGGCGAGGCGGCTGCTGCGCGCCTCCTCGAAACCTTGTGGCGCGTCGACGCGTTCGACGACATGGCGGAGCTGCCGGTCGCCGGGCCCGACCCGGCGCCCGGCGCGCAATCTTAGGGTGCGATGGCATGGGTCCGTGACTCGCCGGCGCCTACCGGCCGGCGTCGCTCAGTTCCGTGACTTGTCGACCAGGGCGTTCTCGGCGATCCAGGGCATCATGGCGCGCAGTCTCTCGCCCACCTTCTCGATGTCGTTCTCGGCGGCGCGGCGGCGCATGGCCTTGAAACTGGGCTGGCCGGCCGCGTTCTCCAGCATCCACTCCTTGGTGAAGCGCCCCGACTGGATGTCGTCCAGCACGTCGCGCATGCGGGCGCGGACGCTGTCGTCGATGATGCGCGGCCCGCTGACGTAATCGCCGTATTCGGCGGTGTTGGAGATCGAATAGCGCATGTTGGCGATGCCGCCCTCGTAGATCAGGTCGACGATCAGCTTGACCTCGTGCACGCACTCGAAATAGGCCATCTCGGACGAATAGCCGGCCTCGACCAGGGTTTCGTACGCGGCCAGTATGAGCGACGTGAGGCCGCCGCACAGCACCGCCTGCTCGCCGAACAGGTCGGTCTCGCATTCCTCGCGGAAGGAGGTGCCGATGACGCCGGCGCGGCCGCCGCCGATGGCGCACGCATAGGCCAGCCCCAGATCGTGGGCGTTGCCGCTGGCGTCCTGCTCCACGGCCAGCAGCATGGGCACCCCGGCGCCGCGCTGGTACTCGGCCCGCACCGTGTGGCCCGGCCCCTTGGGCGCGACCATGAACACGTCCAGATCCGGGCGCGGCTCGATCAGCCGGAAGTGGATGTTGAGGCCGTGGGCGAAGGCCAGGGCCGCGCCGTCTTTCATGTTTCCGCGCAAATGGTCGTTATAGAGCTTGGCCTGCCCCTCGTCCGGCGTCAGGACCATGACCACGTCGGCCCACTTGGCCGCCTCGGCCGGGGATACGACCTTCAGTTGCTCGGCTTCCGCCTTGGCGACACCGCCCGAGCCCTCGCGCAGGGCGACGACCACGTTCTTGACGCCGCTGTCGCGCAGGTTCAGCGCGTGCGCGTGGCCCTGGCTGCCGTAGCCGACCACGGCCACGTTCTTGGCCTTGATCATGTTGACGTCGGCGTCTCGGTCATAATAAACGCGCATTGTCCTATCCTTCCTTTGATGCGGGCGGCGAACGGGCCTAACGGACCTAACGGGCCTAAAGCGGGCGCGAGCCGCGGGCGATGGCGGCGACGCCCGTGCGCGACACGTCCACCAGGCCCAGAGGCTCCATCAGGTTGATGAAGGCGTTCAGCTTGCCGGTGTCGCCGACGATTTCGAAGACGAAGGACTCGCTCGTGCTGTCCACCACCCGGGCCCGGAAGATTTCGGCGACGCGCAGGGATTCGACCCTCGCCTCGCCGGTGCTCTTCACTTTCACCAGCGCCAGCTCGCGGTCCACGTACGCCCCGTCCATGGTCAGGTCGCACACCTTGTGGACCGGAACCAGACGCTCGAGCTGGGCCTTGATCTGTTCGATGACCATGGGCGTGCCCGAGGTGACGATGGTGATGCGCGAAAGGCCTTCCTGCGTGTTCACCTCGGCCACGGTCAGGCTTTCGATGTTGTAGCCACGCCCCGAGAACAGCCCGATGACGCGCGCCAGAACGCCCGGCTCGTTGTCCACGAGCACGGCGATGGTCGTTTGTATTTCCGTTTCCGTTTGCGTTGTCACGGTTGGCGCTCTCCTCTCCGGCGCCGGGCGCCGGACCACGGGCGAAACCATTGGTATAATACCAAGAAGCGCCGGCGAAACGGCCTTCTCAGACCAGGACCATGCCTTCCTCGGCCACCGGCGTCTCGGCCTCGTCCCCGGGGCCGAGCAGCATCTCGTTGTGGGCGGCGCCGGACGGTATCATGGGGAAGCAGTTCTCCATCTGGTCGACGCGGATGTCGGCGATCACCGCCCGGTCGGTTTCGATCATTTCGCGGATCACGTCGTCCACCTCACCCGGTTTGGTGGCTCTCAGGCCGACGGCCTGGAACGCCTCGGCCAGTTTAACGAAATCGGGAAGGCAATGCATGTAGGTTTCCGCGTAGCGGCCGCCATAGAGCAGCTCCTGCCACTGGCGCACCATTCCCATGTACTCGTTGTTGAGGATGAACACCTTAACCGGCAGGCGGTACTGGGCGATGGTGGACATCTCCTGGATGTTCATGATCACCGACGCCTCGCCGGCGATGTCGATGACCAGCGCCTTCGGGTGGGCGACCTGCACGCCCATGGCCGCCGGCAGGCCGTAGCCCATGGTGCCCAGCCCGCCCGAGGTCATCCAGTGGTTGGGCTTATCGAACCTGTAGTGCTGCGCCGCCCACATCTGGTGCTGGCCCACCTCGGTGGTGATGTAGACGTCGTCGAGGTCCTTGGTCAGCTCATAGAGCCGCTGGAGGGCGTACTGCGGCTTGATGACCTTGGTGCTTTTCTCATACCGCAGGCAGTCCCGCGCCCGCCACTGGTCGATGCTCTTCCACCATTCGGCCAGGGCCTTCTGGTCGGGCGACGCCTGTTCGGCCTTCCACACCTTGATCATGTCCTCGAGCACGTGCCCCACATCGCCGACGATGCCGACCTCCACCGGCACGTTCTTGTTGATGGAGGACGGATCGATGTCGATGTGGATCTTCCTGGAGTTGGGCGAGAAATCGGCGAGCCGCCCGGTGATGCGGTCATCGAACCGGGCGCCGATGGCGACCATGACGTCGCACCCGTGCATGGCCAGGTTGGCTTCATAGGTGCCGTGCATACCCAACATGCCGAGGTACAGGGGGTCCGAGGCCGGAAACGCACCCAGCCCCATCACCGTCAACGTGCACGGAAAGCCGGTCAGGCGCACGAACTCGGTGAGCAGCTGCGAGGCCGCCGGTCCGGAGTTGATGATCCCGCCGCCGCAATACAGGATGGGCCGCTTGGCCGCCGCCATGATGTCGACGGCGCGGCGGATGAGGTTGATGTCGCCCTTCATCCGCGGCTTATACGTCCTGTGGGTGACCCTGGAGACAGGCGTGTAGTCGCCCATGGCCGTCATGACGTCCTTTGGCAGATCCACGACGACCGGCCCCGGCCGGCCGCTGCGGGCCACGTAGAATGCCTCGTGCACCATGCGCGCCAACGCGTTCACGTCCTTGACCAGGTAGTTGTGCTTGGTGCAGGGACGGGTGATGCCGGTGATGTCGGCCTCCTGGAAGGCGTCGTTGCCGATCAGGTGGGTGGGCACCTGGCCGGTGAGGCAGACGACGGGGATGCTGTCCATGAGGGCGTCGGTGAGCCCGGTCACGGTGTTGGTGGCGCCCGGCCCCGAGGTCACCAGGACGACGCCCACCTTGCCGGTGGATCGGGCATATCCTTCCGCCGCGTGCATGGCGCCCTGCTCGTGCCGGACGAGGATGTGGCGGATGGCGTCCTGCTTGAAGATCTCGTCGTAAATCGGCAGGACGGCGCCCCCCGGATACCCGAAGATCACGTCCACGCCCTGTTCCTCCAGGGCCTTAAGCAGTATCTGGGACCCGTTCATCTGATCGTCCGCCATCGCCCTCTTCCCTTTTCCTCCATCCGCCCGCCCGCGGACGGAAACCGTCCCGGGACGCGCACGGCACCCCCGGCTGACGCCGCTCCAGCTTGGCGGCGAGAGAGGGTATTAGTCGCTCAGGGTCGCCCGGTCAACAAAAACTGACAAATAAATGAAAAGATTTCGGGCCGGAAACTTTCCGAATATTGCGCGGGCACCACGTGGGCGCCGGGCATTTGGTGGCGCAGCCAGGTGAGTTGCCGCTTGGCGTAGTTGCGGCTGGCGCGTTTGGCGCTCTCCAGGGCCTCGTCCAGGGTGATTTCGCCCCTCAGGTGGCGCCGCAGCTCGGGCACGCCGACGGCCTTTGCCGCCGGCAGGCCCGCATCCAGGCCCAGCCGGTCGAGCTCCGCCACCTCGTCCAGCGCCCCTTCTTCGATCATGGTGTCCAGGCGGGCGTCGATGGCGGCGTAAAGGGCGTCCCGGGGCGGCGCCAGCACGATGGTGGCGAAGCGTGCGTCCGTGGCCGCTCCGCCGGCCCCCTGGCGTTGCCAGTCCGCCAGCGGACGTCCCGTCGCCCGCACCACCTCGAAGGCGCGGATCAGGCGCTGGCTGTCCCCGGCTTCAAGCCGCCTCGCCGCCTCCGCGTCCACCTTGGCAAGTTCGGCACGGAAGGCTTCGCCCCCGAGCCGCGCATGGAGCCGGCGCGCCTCGGAACGGATGCCTTGGGGAATGCCGGGGACGGGCGCCAGGCCGTCGGTCAGCGCCTTGAGGTAGAGGCCGGTGCCGCCGACAAGGATGGGCAGCCTTCCGGCGCCGCGCGCCGCCTCGATCTCGGCCCGCGCCATCCCCAGCCAGCGCCCCGCCGAACAGGCCTCGGTCACCGGGAGAGCGCCGAAGAGGCGGTGCGGCACCCGTGCTTCGTCGCCGTCCGTGGGCCGCGCCGTCAGCACGCGCAGTTCGCGGTAGACCTGCATGCTGTCGGCGTTGATCACCGTGCCGGTGAATTCCTCGGCCGCGTCCAGGGCCAGCGCCGACTTGCCGCTGGCCGTCGGCCCGGCGATGATGACAATGGGTTCGGCTTCGGACCTTTTCATGACGGCCGTCCTGAACGATGGCATTGTCGCCGGGATCGAGGGCGTGCTCAACGGCCCGGCGGCGCGCTGCGCCCATGCGTACCTTGCGGTGTATCGTACACCGCCCGCCTCGGCTAATACCAAGGAGCGTTGATCATGACACCGTCGGATCCCGTGGATCCCGAGGCGTTCAGGGAATTCGAACACGCCGGATGGGAGGCCGTCGCCCACCGGTATCACCACCATTTCGCCAGGCTCACGGCCCAGACCACGGGACCGTTGCTGGAGGCCGTGGGCGTGGGTGACGGGATGCGCGTGCTCGACGTGGCGACGGGTCCGGGCTATGCCGCGGCGGCCGCTTCGCTGCGCGGCGCCGACGCCGTCGGCGTCGACTTTGCCGCCGCCCAGGTGGCCCTGGCGCGGGCCCAGTATCCGACTCTGGAGTTTCACCAAGGGGACGCCGAGGCGCTGCCGTTCCCCGACGAGAGCTTCGATGCGGTGGTCAGCAACTTCGGCATGCTGCACTTCGCGCGCCCGGAACGCATGCTGGCCGAGGCGCACCGCGTGTTGCGCCAGGGCGGACGCGTCGCCTTCACGGTGTGGGCGAAGCCCGAAGACGCAAAGGGGTTCGGCATTGTCCTCGGCGCCGTCGAAACACTGGGTGACCTGGACGTGCCCCTGCCCCCGGGTCCGCCCTTTTTCCGGTTCAGCGATGGAGAAGAGTGCCGTCGCGTGTTGGCCGGGGCGGGCTTCGTCGCGCCGGAGATCACGCAGGTGCCGCAGGTATGGACGTTGCCGGCGCCCGAAGCCCTGTTCGACGCCGTCTACGAAGCCGGCGTGCGCACCCGGGCAATTCTTCGCGCGCAGACCGCGGATGCGCTGGAGGCCATCCGCGGGGCCATCTGCGATGACGCCAAAGCCTTCGAGCGCGACGGGGTTACGGAAATACCGATGCCCGCGGTCCTGGCATCGGCGGCAAAGCCCTGAAGGCCGCACGGGGACGGATTCCGCAAGCCACGCCTGCCGGACAGGCCGCGGCCGGAAGGATCGAAGGGAAAACCGGGATCAGCCCGCCGCGATGCGAACGGCGATGAAGCGCAGTCCCCCTTGTCCTTCGACCAGCAGCAACACCGACTTGCGCCCGGACTTGCGCGCGTCCTTGATCCTGGCCACGATGTCGGCCGGGGTGACGACCTCCTCCTGGCTTATTTCGGCAATGACATCGCCGGGCCGGATTCCCTTTTCGGCGGCCGCGCCGCCTTCGTCGACGGCGGTGACGACCACCCCCTTGGCATCCTTGTCCAGGCTGTAGCGTTCGCGCAGATCGGTGGTGACCTCGGCAACGGTGAGCCCGAGTGCTTCAATCTTCTCGGCGGCCTTTCCCGCCTTTTCCCCGCCGCGCGACCGGGACGCCACCTTGGCCTCGCGTTCCTCCAGCTCGCCGACGCTGACGGAGAGGGTCATCTTCTCGCTGTTGCGCCAGACCACCACGTCGACGGTCTTGTTGATGTCGGTCGCGGCGACGATGCGCGGCAGCTTGCGCATCTCGGGCACTTCCTTGCCGTCGAACCTGAGGATCACGTCGCCGGCCTTGATGTCGCCCTTTTCGGCCGGCCCGTCCTTGATGACGCTGGCCACCAGGGCGCCCTTCGCATCTTTCAGTCCCAGGGTTTCGGCGATTTCTTCGGTGACCGCCTGGATGTGGACGCCGAGCCAGCCCCGGCGCACCTGACCGTTCTTGATAAGCTGCGCGATGACCGGGGAAGCCGTCGCGCTGGGGACGGCGAAGCCGATGCCGACGCTGCCCCCCGACGGTGAGAAGATGGCCGTGTTGATGCCGATGACCTCGCCGTCGAGGTTGAACATGGGACCGCCCGAATTGCCGCGGTTGATCGATGCGTCGGTCTGGATGTAGTCGTCGTAGGGGCCGGAGTTGATATCGCGGTTGCGGGCCGAGATGATGCCGGCGGTCACGCTGCCGCCCAGGCCGAAGGGGTTGCCGATGGCGACCACCCAGTCCCCGACCCGCGCCTTGTCCGAATCCCCGAAGCGCACGGCCGTCAGCTTGCGCGTCGGCTTCACCTTGAGTACGGCGATGTCGGTCTTGGGATCGCGCCCCACGACCTCCGCCTCGAGCCGGGTACCGTCATGGAGGGCGACCGTGATCTCGTCGGCGTCCTTGATGACGTGGTTGTTGGTCACGATGTAGCCGCTGGCATCGACGATGAACCCCGATCCCAGGGAGGTGACCTTGCGCTGGCGCTGCTGCGGGCGGTTGCGCTCGAAGAACTCGCGGAAAAAGTCCTCGAACGGCGAACCGGGCGGAAGCTGGGGCATTTCGACGCCGCCCCGGCCTTCAAGGGTCTGGGTGGTGGAGATATTGACCACCGAGGGCAGGAGTCTACTGGCCAGATCGGCGAAGCTTTCCGGCGCCGTCTTGGCCTGCGCCGCCGCCGGGGCTGCCATCACCGCCAGGGCGACCAGGCCGGCCAGCGGCCACGGGACCGTCCGCCGCGCCGGCGCGCCCGCCTCCGCTTTCACCGGGCGCCCGCGGGCCCCGTCGGTGCATACATGAGTCACGATACCGCCCTCCTTGGGCTTAAGAGGATTTCTCATCAAATAGTACCACTTTGTCCGGGTTGCCTGGGATTTAGTCCTTGCAAGCGCCAAGCCTTGGACACGGTCCGTGCGTCTTGCCATAGGGCACGATTGTGGCGGAACCGGGGCGGACCCACCCGCCGGCGCGGTTTCAGCCGCGCACCAGCCACACGACGCCGACGCCGACCACCGCCGCCGCGACGCCGGCGGTCCTGAGATTTCCTGGCGGCTGCGCCAGGGCGTGCCGCATCATCTTTTTCATGGCCTCGGGAAACAAGGCGTAGAGCGCCCCTTCGATGGCCACGGCGAGGGCGAGAGCGGTCAGGAGATCGGCCATGGTCCCCGCGGTCAGTCCTTGCGGCGGCCAGCGGGGGCACGCCGGGGCGGCCGGTCGCCGGCGGATGGGTTATTTTTTTTTCTCGGCGTCACGGATGAGGTCGTCGAAAAAGCGGATAAACCCTCCGCCGGGCGCCCCGACGTAGCTGGTCGTCTCGCCGCTGAGACCCTCGCGCAGTTTGTTCAACGACACCCAGAAATTGAAGAATTCCCAGTTCTGGCCGTAGGCTTCGTTGTAGGTCCGCTGTGCCTCGGCGTCGCCGTCGCCCATGAGGATCTCCGCCTTCTTTTGCGCCTCCGCCTGGATGACGGTCACCTGCCTGTCGGCGTCGGCGCGGATGGTGCGCGCCTGCCTGTCGCCATTGGCGCGAAACCCGCGCGCCAACTGCTCGCGCTGGGTCTGCATGCGGCGGAAAATGGCCTGGCTGTTCGCCTCCGGCAGATCGACCCGCTTCATGCGCACGTCGATCACGTCGATGCCGAAGGAAACGGCTTCGACCTTGACCTGTTCGAAAATGGTGTCCATCAGCACAGCCCGTTGCTTGGTCATCACGGCCGCCAAATCGACCTTGCCGAAGACGGCGCGCAGGTTCGAGGTAATGATGCTGTCAAGGCGGGATTCCATGCCGCGCTCGTTATTGACGGTCTGGAAAAACCTGAGCGGATCGACGATGCGGTAGCGGGTGAACGCGTCGACCACGATCTGCTTCTGGTCGCTGGTCGGAATTTCCTCCGCCCGGACGTCGTAATCGAGCACCCGGAGGTCGAATTTCACCACGCTCTCGACGAACAGCGGCATCTTGAAAAACAGCCCCGGCTCGTTGATCACCCTGCGCGGTTCGCCGAACCGGAGGACCAGGGCCTGTTCGGTCTGATACACCGTGAACACGGCGGAGAAGCCGAGAACGCCCAACAGGACGACGACGACCCCGAGACCCAATCGAAGGCCGCTCATTATTGATTCTCCCCCGCCGGCTTCGTCTGCGCACCCGCGCCGCGCCCGCGCATCAACGTGTCAAGGGGCAGATAGGGCACGACGCCGACGCCGCCTGCGCGGTTGTCGATGAGAATCTTGTCCATGCCCTTCAGCACGTCCCGCATGGCGTCCAGATACAGGCGGCGCTTGGTCACGGCCTTATTCTGTTTGAACTGTTCATAAACGGCCAGGAAACGCTGGGATTCACCGGTCGCGATCTCGGTCTTCTCGCGCTTGTATCCTTCGGCGCGCAGCACGATCTGCGCCGCCACGCCTTTCGATCTCTGGACCACCTCGTTCCTGTAGGCTTCGGCCTCGTTGATCTTGCGTTCCATGTCGGCGCGCGCCACCTGGACGTCGCGGAAGGCGTCGAGGACGCTGCCCGGCGGATCCACCTTCTGCAACTGCACGCGGGTGACCTCTACGCCGGCACCGTAGCGGTCGAGGATGTCCTGGATCAGAATCTGGGCCTCGCCGGCGATCTTGGCCCGGCCGCCGGTACGGGCGAACTCGAACCGGTTCTTGCCGATGATCTCGCGCAGCGCGGCCTCCGACGCGTTCTTCACCGTCAGCTCGGGGTTGCGGATGTTGAAGAGGAAATTGCGCACCCCGGTAAGATTGTCCTGATTCCCGCCTTTGGGAATGCGCGTATCGATCTTCCAGAAGACGACGACCTGGGTATCGATGATGTTTTCGTCGCCGGTCAGCATCAGGCTTTCCTCGGGCACGTCGCGCGCCAGCCGGGTCCGGGCCCGTCGCCGCCGGAGCGGAAGCCCACTTCGGTGCGGTTAATCGCCGTAACCTTGGGCGTCAGCACCGAGCCGATGGGCGCCGGCCAGTTGTAATTCAGCCCCGGGGTTTCGGTGCCCACCATCCGGCCGAAGATGAGCTCGACGCCCAGTTCGTCGGGCTGGACCTTGTAAAAGCCCGACGCCAGCCAGACCGCCGCCACCAGCAGCAGCACCACGAGGCCGCCGCGCACCGTGCCCACGCCACCGGGAATGAGGCGCCTGAACCTGTCCTGGCCGCGGCGAAGGATTTCCTCGATGTCCGGCCCCTGGGGTCCCGAACCGCCGCCGCCCCAGGGACCCTGGCCTCCGCCCTGTGGATTCCACGCCATTGAAAACCTGTTCCTTTCGCGTCCCTTGGACGCTCACACTTTAGCCGACATTTCCCAAGTGTCCCCGAAGTCTGATGCGATGATAGCCAAAACGGCACTTCCACGGAAGATCGGATGAGTTTCCGGCTTCTGGCCGCGCTTCGTCGAGCCACGTCGCTTCCGTCGGGCCGTTTATGGCTGTTTTTGCCTCATCTGGGCACAACTCTCCCATCAACCGGCATGATTGCTGGCTCCCGTTCAGCATCGCGCTGGTGATCTTGGTCGCAGATCATCGATCAGCCGCAGGATTATTCTGAACAGGTCACGTGGCACTGCCACCTCCAAAAGACTTGTGTGTAGGCTATTAAACGGTCCTGCCCGCCTACTTGCTGATGGTGATGGGCACGCCGGTCACCGAGACGTCGGTGACCGTCATCTGGAACAGCTGGTATAGTACCGTGAATGCCTCGCGGTCCCAGGCGGTCGGCCCGACCGCATAGTAGCGGCCATTGTACACGGCATGCGAGACTCCCGCCGCCGGCGCATCGTCCGTGACCTCGACGGCGAGCGTCCGGCGCGGGTTGCGCGCCACCTCCCCGGTGCGGGGATCCTTGGCGACGTCGTATTCGCGGGCTTTGTCGATGCCGGCGGCGACGAATGACAGCACGATGTTGAGGCTGCGCAGCTTGACGCCGCCG
>JACZQZ010000061.1 GCA_022545455.1 Pseudomonadota bacterium | reverse complement strand
AGGAGGGGAGGCGCAGGCGATGGCGGCCCATCGGAAAGCCTTCCCGACGCCCCGAGGGGACGGGAAAAGCGACCCGAAGGGCGGCGTTGCGAGGCTTCCGGACGTCGTCGCGCGCCGCTTGTGGTGCGTGCACACCAAGGCGCGACGCGCTCCTAGCCGGAAACCTCGCAACGCCGTCGTATGGGTACAATTTAGCTGATACAGGCCACTAGACATGCTGCACACGCCGAGAGCGACCCGCGGCGCGGTCGTCGCGCCGCACCACCTGGCGGCCCAGGCGGGGCTGCGCGTGCTCGCCGACGGCGGCAACGCCATCGAGGCGACGGTCGCGGCGGCGGCGGCCATCGCCGTTGTCTATCCGCACATGAACGGCCTTGGCGGCGACAACTTCTGGCTCATCGGGGACGGCCGCGGGGCGCCCCTCGGCATCGACGCCTGCGGGCCGGCGGCGGCCAAGGCGGACATCGCCTTCTACAAGGACCGCGGCGCCGGGACCATTCCCGCGCGCGGCCCGCTGGCCGCGTTGACGGTGGCGGGGGCGGTCTCGGGCTGGCAGGCGGCGCTGGGCGTGAGCGCCCGTTGGGGCGGCTCGCTGACGCTCTCCCGCCTCCTCGAGGACGCCGAATACTATGCCCGCGAAGGCGTTCCGGTGACCACCAGCCAGCACCACAACACCCGCGACAAGCTCGACGAATTGCGCGGCGTGCCCGGGTTCGCCGCAACCTATCTGAACGACGGCAAGGCGCCGCAACCGGGCGCGCTTTTCCGCAACCCGGCGCTCGCCGGGACTCTCGCGCGCCTCGGCCGCGACGGGCTTGACGATTTCTACCGGGGCGCCCTGGCGCGGGACATCGCCGCCGGGTTGGCGAAGGCCGGCAGCCCCGTCTCGGCGGCCGATCTGGCGCGCTACCGGCCGCTCACGGTGCGGCCCTTGGAACTGACCCTGGCCCGGGGGACGGCCTACAACCTGCCGCCCCCGACCCAGGGTCTGGCGTCGTTGATCCTGCTCGGGGTTTTCGAGCGCCTGGGCGTCGGCGAGGCGGAAGGCTTCGCCTTCGTCCACGGCCTCGTCGAGGCCGCCAAGTGCGCCTTTCGCGTACGCGACGCCCACGTGACGGACCCCGCCTACATGGACGTGGACCCGGCGGGGTTTCTGAGCGGCGCGGCGCTCGACGGCATGGCGGCGTCGGTGGACCCGGCCCGGGCGGCGCCCTGGCCCGACGCCGCGCCCGGTGGCGACACCGTGTGGCTGGGGGCCATCGACGGCGAGGGCCGGGCCGTCAGTTTCATCCAGAGCATCTACTGGGAGTTCGGCTCGGGCCTGGTGCTGCCGGAGACCGGGATCACCTGGCAGAACCGTGGCACCAGCTTCACTCTCATCGGCGGCGCCCATAACTGCCTCGAGCCGGGGCGCCGGCCGTTCCACACCATCCAGCCGGCGATGGCCGTGCTCGGCGACGGCCGGGTCATGGCCTACGGCACCATGGGCGGCGAGGGCCAGCCCCAGACCCAGGCCGCCCTGTTCACCCGCCACGTGCTGTTCGGTCAGGACCTTCAGGCGGCGGTCACCGCGCCCCGGTGGCTCCTGGGCCGCACCTGGGGCGTGGAAACGACCAATCTCAGGGTGGAGAACCGGTTCGCGCCGGACGTCATCGACGCCCTGAAGGCGGCCGGCCACGACGTCGAGGTGGTGGGTGCCTTCGATCCGGTCATGGGACACGCCGGCGCCCTGGCCGGCCATCCCTCGGGCCTCATCGAAGGCGCCGCCGACCCCCGCGGCGACGGGGCGGTGGCGGCGTTTTAGGCGGAGCCCCGCGTCACCAGCCGATGGCGTCGGGCAGCCAGGTGGCGAGCGACGGATACAGGAACAGCAAAACCAGCCCGATCAGTTGCATGCCGACGAACGGCATGACGCCGACGTAGATGTCCCTGCTCGACACCTCGGGCGGCGCCACGCCCTTGAGGAAGAACAACGACCAGCCCACGGGCGGCGTCAGGAACGAGGTCTGCAGGTTGACCCCGGCCAGGATGGCGAACCACACCGGATCCACCCCCGCCCTGTCCAGGATCGGCCAGAACAGCGGCAGCACGATGTAGCAGATCTCGATCCACTCGAGGAAGAAGCCGAGCAGGAACAGCATGAAAAGAACGAAGATAATCTGCGCATTCACCCCGCCGGGCACGAACTGGAACATCATCTCGATCAGCTCGTCGCCGTTGAGGCCGCGAAACGCCAGCGAGAACGCCTGGGCGCTGATCAGGATGAAGAACACCATGGCGCTGATGCGAAGGGTTCCCTGGACCGTTTCGATGATCACCTTCTTGGTCAGCCGTTTGCCGAGAAAGGCGATGAGGATGCTGCCCAGGCCGCCCATGGACGCGGCCTCGGTCGGCGCCGCGATGCCGCCGATGATGGAGCCCAGCACCGCGAAAATGAGGAAGATCGGCGGCAGGACCACGACAAACAGTTTCTTGATCAGCACCCGGCCGGACATCTGGGCCCGCTCTTCCGCCGGAATCGCCGGCGCCATATCGGGCCTGAGCCAGCCGACGAGCAACATGTAGGCGGCGTAAAGGCCGGCCAGCATCAGGCCGGGGATCATGGCGGCGGCGAACAGGGTGCCGAGACCGGTGCCCAGGATGTCCGAGAGCAGGATCAGCACCAGGCTGGGCGGGATGATCTGGCCCAGGGTCCCCGACGCGCAGATGGTGCCGCAGGCCAGCGACTTCGAATACCCCCGGCGCAGGAACACGGGCAGGGTGAGCAGGCCCAAGGTGACCACCGTGGCGCCGACGATGCCCGTGGACGCGCCCATGAGCACGCCGACCAGGATGATCGAAAGCCCCATGCCGCCGCGCAGGCCGCCCGCGGCGTGGCCGATCACGTCGAGCAGTTCCTCGGCCAGGCGCGAGCGTTCCAGCATCACGCCCATGAACACGAACAGCGGGATTGCCATCAGGATCTGGTTATCCACGACCCCGAAGATGCGGATCGGCAGCAGGTTGAACAGCGCGAACTCGCCGCCGAGATAGGCGAACAGGAATCCGGACATGGCCAGCGCGATGGCCACCGGGATTCCGATAAACAGCAACCCGAAAAGCGTCAGTCCCATGAAAATGGGGAAGATCAATTCCCCAAGCCCGACAAGGTCGCCCAACGCCAAGATCAGGCCGCCGATGATTTCCTGCACGGCCGCCGTTCTCCGTCAGCCCGCGTGCCGCGGTTGGCGTAAGCCTTCGATGGCGCTCAGCAGATCGGCCAGCGCCTGCATGGCCAGGATGGCGAAGCCGATCGGGATGAACGAGCGCAGGAGCCAGCGGTGCGGCAGACCGCCCGGATCGGGCGAACCCTCGTCGATGCGGTAGGCCTGGCCGACGAAGCCGGTGGCGAGGTCGATGATGATGAGCGAGATGAAGAGGATGGAAACGGCGGCGGCAAGATCGACAAGGGCGCGGGTGTGGACGCGGAACTTGTCGTAGAAGATGTCCACCTTCACATGATCGTTGTGGCGCAGCGCGTAGCACATGCCGATGAGCGCGATCGGCGATATCATGTGCCACTCCAGTTCCTGCAGCTCCATGGGACCGATGCGGAGCAGGTACCGCAGGAGCACGTTGGTACCGACCAGCGCCACCTGGGCGATGCACACCCAGGCGACCACCCGGCCGACGACGTCGACGAAGGCGCCGATGCCGCCCGCCAGGCTCACGTCCTCGGGTTCCGGCGCCGCGGACGGCCGCCCGGGCAGGACGAACAGCTCGGCCGCCAGCCACAGGGTGAGCCAGCCCATATACATGGCCAGCGCCACCCATGCGTCCCGATGGTCGAACTCGATCTTCACCTCCAGGGCGATGAGCAGCCAGGCGACGGGAGCGAGCCCCAGGAACAAGAACCAGTCGGGACGGCCGCGGTCCAGGCACCGTTTCACCGCCAGCACCATGGCGAACATGAACAGGAAGGAATCGAGAAAGAACCAGGCCGGCCCGGCCATGGGAACGAACAGATGAACCGCGATCCCGGCCACGATCAGCGGCACCAGGCCGAACACGAAAGTCAACCGGCCGATCCGCCCTTGCGGATAGAGATACAGGAAATAGATCTGGTGAATGTTCATTCCGCCCCTCGGCGCCCGCCCTCGACCGTCACGGCATCGAGGCCCCCGGTGCGCTGATTTTCATTGGGAACGGTAGGGTGCCGGCCCCGCGCCCCCGGAGGGACGCGGGGCCGCGCCGGTGTCAGCCACCGCGGACCCGGATGGCGAACTGACGTTCGCTCGAATTGGCCCACTTGTCGTGCTTTTTCTTGAAGCTCATGAAGGAGTCGTGGACCTTGCGGGTCACGGGATCGGCCGCGGCCCCGGCCTCGAGCACCTCCTTGGCCTTCTTTCGAAGCTCCTCGATGACGTCCGTCGGAAGCTGCGCGACCTTGACCCCGTGGTTCTTGACGAGGTCCTCGAGCGCGCCACCGTTCAACGCCTCGGCAGACGTGTGGGCGATGATATTGGCCGAGCGCGCCACGTGCTGGATAATGGCCTGGATGTCCTTCGGCAACGCGTTGTAGGCCTTCTTGTTGATCAGAAGCTCCGTCGTCGTCGACGGCTCGTGCCAGCCGGTGCTGTAGTAGTTCTTGGCCGCCTTGTGCAGACCCAGGCGGCGGTCCTGCAGGGGACCGACCCATTCGGCCGCGTCGATGACGCCGCGCTCCAGCGCCGGGAAGATCTCGCCGCCGCCCAGGCTCTTCACGTTGACGCCGATCGCCTTGTAGATCTTGCCGCCGAGGCCGGGGATGCGCATCTTCAGGCCCTTGAAATCGGCGAGCGAGTTCACCGGCTTCTTGAACCAGCCGGTCATCTGGACGCCGGAGTTGCCGCACGGCATGCCGATGACGCCGAAATCGTTGTAGATTTCGTTCCACAACTCGAGCCCGCCGCCGTGGTAATACCAGGCGTTCTGGCCCTGGAAGGTCATGCCGAAGGGGACGGTGCCGAAATACTGGAGCGCCGCCACCTTGCCCGACCAGTAATAGGCCACGGCCGAGTTCATCTCGACGGTGCCGCCGGTGACGGCGTCGAAACCGCCGTTCCACTTGACCAGTTCGCCGGCCGCGAACAGCTTGATCTTGAGCCGGCCGTTAGACGCTTCCTCGATGGCCTTGACGATCCACTCGGCGCTGCCCGGACCGCTCTGGTAGAACGGCAGGCCCGGCGGGAACGATGTGGTCATCTTCCACTTGAAGGTCTTTTCCGCGCGGGCGATGTTGGGCGCGGCGATGGCGCCGACAGCCGCACCGGCAACGCCGGCCCTCAAGAATGTACGTCGTTTCATGATGGTACCTCCCTGTGTCCAATTATCGTGTTGGTTCATGAATTCGCGTGCGCAGCCGAGGCGCCGTTTCTGGTTTGAAATCCCCCTTAACTCTTAATCCGGAAACACGGCGCTAACCGTGGAAAGATGACGGTGTGACCGAAACTCGTGCAACGCCGACGTTTGAAGTTTCGGTTTCCTTGGACATGCGTCTCCCCAACCAGCCGGCCTCCGCGGCGCGCCATACTAGCGGATAGCCACGCAGATTCCACGGGATTATTCCCCGAACCCTTTGACGATCCCGCGATGGCCTGCGCCGGCAACCGGCGGTCCGCCGAAAGGCGGGCGCACGTGCGGACGCATCCCGGTAGGTGAGCTTTGGTTGCGCCGCGGCCCGGATCGCCCGGGGACGTGCGGGCGAAGCTATATGGGCTTCCCCGTCGGGGCGCCGTTCCCGGGCGCGGGGGCCGGTGTTTCGGGCTTCGGATGGATACGGCGGATGATGATGTCGCCGTTCTCCAGGACCTCCGGCGCCGCGTACTGGGGGATGGACTGCAATATCAGCTCCAGCACCCGGAAAACTTCCTGGGTCACGTCTTCGAGGAACGCCTCGGGGTCCTTGGCCACGCCCTTGTCGTGGACCGGGTGGCCGAAAGCGGTTGCGGACACGGCCAGGGCCGTGGTCACCGTCAAAGCGAGGAGAATACGCCGCATGGGAAACCTCCTGGATGAATGCCGGCATGCGCCCGACAGCGGGCGTTCGGTCCTTACAACGGTTGGACCAGCCCGGCGCCGATCAGCTTTTCGACCATCGGCGCCAGCGCGGCCGCGTCGTGGTCATCGAAGGTCTGCGCCAAGGTGGCGGCGTTGAAACAGTCGCGGCCCAGCACCCAGCGGGCGACCTCCGCCTCGTCGGCGGAAAGGGTTTCCCGGCCCGCGCCGGTGGTCAGCAGCCAGCCGCCGCCACGGCGCACCAGCTTCGCCCCCTGGGAGCGTACCCGGTAGAGCGCCGCCTGTTCACGCGCCGGCAGCTGGAAGTTGGCCGGGTGGTTCTGCAGGGCGCTCTGGCGCTGATACTGGCTCAACCGGACGGCGGTCTCGGGCAGGGTGATGATCTCGCGCAGCCGGTCCGCGAGCCTGCCAAGATGGGCCTCGAGCGCCTCGATGTCGTCGAAGCGGGGCAGATCCTGCCGGAACAGCGGCTCCTCCGGCAGGTCCTGCAGCAGCTGGCGCATGAAATCGTGGCCGGTTACCTGGGTGACGCTGAAGGACAGGTGAAGGGTGGCCTCGCTCGAGGCAAGGGCATCGTGGTATTGGCCCTTGGGGATGTACAGCACGTCGCCCGGCGTCATGTCCACTTCCATCAGCACCTTGCCCTTGGCCTGTTCGCGCTGCTCGGGCGTCAGGCTCTCGCACTGGAAGCCGGGAATCTCCATCGGGTGCTCGAAGCGCCCTTCGTAGACGCGCCACGTCTTCCGCCCCTCGATATGCAGGGCCCACACGTCGTCGACGTCGTAGTGGGCGACGAATCCCTTATGCTCGTTCCACGAGCAATACGCATTGCACGTGGGCGCGCCGCCCGCGACCACGGCGAGGGTGCCCGCCACCCCGGCTATGCCCGGAGCCAGGGTCTGCAGCGAATCCAGGACCAAGGTCGCGCCCCGGCGCAGGAGCTCGGTGACGCGCTGGGGGTCCGGCCGCATGGCGCGGTGGCCGTCCGCGGTGACACCCGGGTAACAGAACTCCTCGGGCTGCAGGTTGCGGCCGTCCAGCGCCATTTTCAGGCTCTTTCCGGTCCACAGCCTCGACATGTTTAACAGCCGGTTGAGTTCGTCCCACGAGAAGATGTGCGCCAGTTTTTCGGCATCGCCCGGGATGTGCACCGGCTTCGTCCCGTAGTACTGGTCGAAGAAATCCTCGGGCGTCAGCGGATGGAGAAGGTCGCGATAGCTGATTGCCTGATTGTCCATCGCTGGGGCCTGTGCGGGGCTGCGGTTGGTGTTCGGGGTGATCGGCCGAGGGTACGGCATCCGCCCCCGAATTGCCAGGGCGCGGGCCGCGCAAACCGGGGCCGCGCGGCTCCGGCCGGAATCGATGGATTGCTGGGACAGCCGCGAAAGTTGCCGGTGCGAAAAACGCACCGGGCCGCGGTGGGTTCACACCGTTTGGCTGCGATCTCCGCGCCCCAGGGGGCCGCCGCTTCGGCGGCGCGGTTGCCGCTGGCGGTCCCGCGCGACGATAATCCCTGCGTCAGTCGAGGACGACCAGGTTGTCCGCGGCGCTTCTGCCCTTGTCGCCTGGGACAAGCTCGTACTCGACTTTTTGACCCTCGCGCAGGGTCGTCAGTCCCGCCCGTTCAACGGCCGAGATATGGACGAACGCATCTTTGGAACCGTCTTCGGGCTCGATGAAACCGTACCCCTTGGCGGGATTGAACCATTTAACCGTACCAACCGGCATGACGAATTTCTCGCAAAGTGAAACTCCGAGGACCCGTCAATACCATGAAACGGCGCATTGTCATATCCCTATTGCGGGCATTCAATCTGCGGGTGAACGATGGCGATCGTTCCCGTGTAGGCAACGGCTGGCAACGGGCCTATGCTATTGCACGCTGTGCAACCGGGGTGCGGGATTAGGTACGATGACCAGCCACGAGACTGTGGAAGGGCTGGCGGCGCGAGTGCCCGACGGCGCCCTGCTCGCCATCCCGCCGGAATACAGCTTCGTTCCCATGGCCATGGTCCGGGCGCTGATCCGGCGCGCCGTGCGGGACCTGCACCTGCTGGCCGTTCCCACCGGCGGCCTGGCGGCGGACATGCTGATCGGCGCCGGGTGCGTGAAGACCATGGAGGCCGCCGCCGTCAGCCTCGGCGAAGCCGGCCCGGCGCCCCGTTTCACGGAAGCCGTAACCACCGGCGCCGTGGTCATGCGGGACTCCACCTGTCCCGCCGTGCACTCGGCCCTGCAGGCGGCGGAGAAAGGCGTGCCGTTCATGCCCTTGCGCGGTCTCATCGGCTCGGACGTGCTCAAGCACCGGGACGACTGGACGGTGGTGGACGACCCCCTGGGCGAAGGCGGCGGACCGATCGTGCTGCTGCCGGCGATCCGCCCCGACGTGGCGGTGTTCCACAGCCCCCGCGCCGACACCGGCGGCAACGTCTGGGTCGGCCGGCGCCGCGAGCTGGTGACCATGGTGCACGCCGCGAAGACGGCCCTGGTCACCGTGGAGACGGTGCAGGAGACGGACCTGCTGGCCGACGAGGCGACGGCGGCGGGGACCCTGCCGGCGCTGTACGTGACGGCCATCGCCGAGGCGCGGGAAGGCGCGTGGCCGCTCGCCCTGGCCGGCCATTACGACGCCGACGCCGAACACATCCGCGCCTATGCGCGCCAGGCGAAGACGCCCGAAGGCTTTCGCGGCTACCTGGACCGGCACGTGTTCGCCCCCGCCGTCCAGGCCGCGTCATGACCCGATCGGCGGACGAGTTCCTGATCTGCGTGATCGCCCGCATGCTGGACGGCGCCGGGCACGTGGCGGTGGGCGCCGCGTCGCCGATTCCGGGCGCCGCCGCCCTGCTGATGCGTGAACTCACCCATGGCCGGTTGCTGGTCTCCATGATCCACGGCCGCGCCAACAACCCGTTCACCGACGGCGGGCGCGAAGTGTTCGACTGCGCCGGCCAGGGCCGCATCGACGTGTTCTTCCTGGGCGGCGCGCAGATCGACGGCGAGGCCAACATCAACCTTGTCGGCACCGGCGACTACCCGGCGGTGGACACCCGTTTCCCCGGGTCCTTCGGCTCCGCCTACATGTATTTCGTCGTGCCCAAAGTGATCCTGTTCCGCCACGAGCACACCCGGCGGGTGTTCGTGCCCAAGGTGGATTTCATCAGCGCGCCGGGGGTGAGCCCGCCCGGCGTCTACCGGCCCGGCGGGCCGAAGGCCCTGGTCACCGGGCTGGCCGTCTTTTCCTTCGATGAGGGCCGCGCGCGGTTCCGCCTGGAATCCGTGCACCCCGGGCATACGGTCGAAGAGGTGCTGGACAACACCGGGTTCGACGTCGACGTCCGCGAAGACGTGCCGACGACGCCGGATGCGGAGCCCGACCGGCTCGCCCTGCTCAGATCCACCATCGGGGCCGAGGTCGCCGACGTTTACCCGGACTTCGCCGCCCGCGTGTTGGGCGCCGCCGCCGCCGGCGCCGCGAGTCCGGGCGCCGGATAGAGGGTCAGGCACGCAACGAAGCCGGGCGGGATGGCCGCGTCGGCGGCGTCGCCGGGCCCGGCCTTCAAGAGCCCGAGCAGGAGGTGGGTGTGCGGGCCCTCGGGCGTGCGCACGTGGCGCCCGGCCGCCGGGATGTGCTGGTAGACCTCGATGCGCCCCAGGGCCGAGATACAGACCCGGTGGGGGCTGGCCTCCTTGATCGCCTCCAGCACCCGGTTTCCGGGTTCGACGATGCGCTGGCCCGCGGACCGGCGGATCTCGGCGATCAGGGCCGCGTCGTCGGTGCGCAGGCAGAAATCCACGTGGGGCACGCCGAGCCCGATGTCGAAGAGGGTGAATTCCCGGTGTTCCGGCCGTATGGCGTCCCTGTCGGGGCCGATCTCGGTGAGCGCGGCCCGCCCGTGCACGCACCCCGCGCCTTCGGGAAGGCAGAAAGCCACGCTCCGGGTCGGGCCGTCGCCGTGCCCGCCCGGGGACTCGCAGGCGACGACACGGACGCCGTTTTTCAGGCCGATGCGCAAGGCGCCGCGGGCGGTCGCGACCCGGCCGCCGGCGTCCGTCCGGGCAATCTCGGCGGGCTCGTCGGCGCCGCGGGAGAATTCGGCCAGGGCGCCGAAGGTGCCGATGCTCCAGCCGCTGTCCGGGGTCAGCAGATGGGTGTGTACGACCGAGACCGCACCTTCGGGCCCCCGACCGTCCGCTTCCATATTCCGTCCCTCCCCGGCCAATGCGCCGGCCCCGTGCGCCGGGCGGGCCTCAGGACCGCTTGCGCGCCGCCACCGCGTCGGCGACCATGCACAGGATCTCGAACATCAGGCTGGCCCCGACCAGGGCGGTATTGCCGCTGGGGTCGAAGGGCGGCGATACCTCGACCACGTCGCCGCCGACCAGGTTCAGTCCCCTCAGGCCGCGGATCATCATCTGCGCCTCGAAGGTGGTCAGGCCGCCGATCTCGGGCGTGCCGGTGCCCGGGGCGAAGGCGGGATCGAGGCCGTCCACGTCGAAGGTGATGTAGGTGGGGCCGTCTCCGGCGACGCGGCGGGCCTCCTCGATCACCCCCTTGACCCCGATCTCGTGGAATTCCTCCATGGTGACCACCCGCATGCCCGAATCGTGGCTGAACTTCCACACGTCCGGGTCGTTGACGGCGCCGCGGATGCCGATCTGGATGGTGCGCTTGGGGTCGAGCAGGCCCTCCTCGACGGCGCGGCGGAAGGGGGCCCCGTGGTGGAACCTGGACCCCAGGTAATCGTCGCCGGTGTCGCAGTGGGCGTCGAAGTGGACCATGCCCACCGGGCGGTCCCGCGCGATGCCGCGGAAAACGGGCAGGGTGATGGAATGGTCCCCGCCCGCCGAAACCGGCACCACGCCGGCGTCGTGAACCCGCTTGAAGAAGACCGCGATCTCCTCCAGCCCGCCCTCCAGATCAAACGGCCGCTGCACCCAGGCATCGCCGATGTCGGCGACGCGGCAGATGTCGAACGGCGCGATTCCGGTGGCCTGGTGGACCTTGCGCAACAGGGTCGACTGGTTGCGGATTTCGCGCGGGCCGTGGCGGGCTCCGGGCCGGTTCGTCGTACCGGCGTCGAAGGGAACGCCGATCAGGCCGATGTCGAGGCCGGAAAGATCCTCGGTGTACGGCGTGCGCATGAACGTGGATATGCCCGTATAGCGCGGCCGCACCATGGGATCGGCGAATTCCGGGGTGTCCGACATCCGTTGTCCTCCTGCCGGCGCCGGCGGTTGGGGCCGGGACGGAAGTATACGCCCTTTTCCGGCACGCCCGAAAGACCGCCCTCCGGCATCGCGGCCAGACGGCGAGGCGCGACAGCCGTCCAACGGGCAGGTCACGACGTTGGACGGCGCATAAAAAACACAATAATTTTGTTGTATATATTATTATACAAAATATCTTGACCTATTAAAAATTTACTACATGATTATCGTTGGAGATAGGCTCCTGTGTGTCGATGCCTTGTCGGCACGGGCGCCGCCCTCGGGAAGGGTATCGGGTATGCACCACCTGCCCATCTGGCTGACGGTGAAATCGCGGAGCGTGCTTGTGGTCGGCGGAACGTCGCCGGCCGCGAGCAAGGTACGCCTGGTGCGCAAGGCCGAGGCCGACGTCACCGTCGTCGCGCCCCGGGCGGACGGCGAAATTGCCGCGTTCGCCGGCCGCGGCGAAATCACGTTGATCCGGCGGGACTTTCTGCCCGGCGACGTGAAGGGCCGGGCCGTGGTGTACAGCGCCACCGGCGTTGACGCCGTCGACCGGCGTGTCGCGGCGGCGGCCCGCGCCGCCGGCGTGCCGGTCAACGTGGTCGACCGGCCCGACCTGTCGAGCTTCATCATGCCGGCCATCGTCGACCGCAGCCCCGTGGTCATCGGCATCTCCAGCGCCGGCACGGCGCCGGTCCTGGCGCGCCAGGTGCGGGCGCGGATCGAGAGCATTTTGCCCGACGGCCTGGGGCGGCTCGCCGGTTTCGCCGACAGCTTCCGGGGCGCGGTCAAGGCCACCATCGGGGACGCCCCGGCGCGGCGCCGCTTTTGGGAGCGCTTCTTCGACGGGCCCGTGGCGCGGGCGGTGCTGCGCGGCGACGTGCACAAGGCGCGCGAGCGGATGGTGGCGCTGATCAACGGACCCGAGGCGGCCCGCCGGCCCGACGGCGCCGTCTCCATCGTCGGCGCCGGTCCAGGTAATGCGGACCTGCTCACCCTGCGCGCGTTGCGCTTGTTGCAGGAGGCGGACGTGGTCGTCTACGACCGCCTCGTCGGGCCGGACATCCTGGACTACGCACGGCGCGACGCGGAGCGCATCTTTGTGGGTAAAAGCAAGGGCCGCCACACCCGCTCCCAGGCCGAGATCAACGCCCTGTTGACGGCGCGGGCGAAGGCCGGCCAGCGGGTGGTCCGGCTCAAGGGCGGGGATCCGTACATCTTCGGCCGCGGCGGCGAGGAGATGGTCTACTTGCGCCGCGCCGGCGTTCCCGTGGAGGTCGTGCCCGGCATCACCGCGGCCGCCGGTTGCGGCGCCTCCGCCGGCATTCCCCTGACCCACCGCGATTATGTTTCCGCCGTCACCTTCGTCACCGGGCACGCCACGTCGGGCGAGCCCGATCTCGACTGGGCGGCGCTGGCCACTGGCCGGCACACCCTGGTCGTGTACATGGGCGTGTCCACCGCCGGCACGGTGGCGCGCCGCCTGATCGAACACGGCATGGACCCGGCCACGCCCGCCGCCATCGTCGAGAACGGCACGCGGGCGGACGAAGTCGTGGTCGTCGGCACGGTGGCGGAGCTGGAGCGCATGGTGGCCGCCAACCGGATCGTCGGCCCCGCCGTGATCATCGTCGGCGACGTGGTGCGCCTGGCGGGCGAAGAGGCGCTGCCGGCGCTGGCGCGCGCGGCCGCCGTTTGAGGATGGAGAAGACGGTGGCGCTGCAGGTGGTGACCGCGAACAGGATCGGCGACGGTACGGTCGTTTACCTGACCCGGGTCGGCGGCTGGTCCGAGCGGATCACCGACGGCGAAGTGAGCCGGAGCGACGAGGAAAGAGACACCCTCATGGCCGTCGCCCAGGCGACGGCGGAGATACCGGAGGTGGTCGAGCCATACCTCATCGACGTCGTCGAGGAGGCCGGGGTCATCCGGCCGGTGCGCTACCGCGAGGCGATCCGGGCCCAGGGGCCGCCGGTCCATCCCGCGTTCGGCCAACAGGCGGAAGAGGGATAGCTCGGGCCATGTACCGCTACGACGAATACGACCAAACCCTGGTCGACGAGCGGGTCCGGCAGTTCCGCGGCCAGGTCGCGCGCCGGCTTGCCGGGGAGTTGACGGAGGACGAGTTCAAGCCGCTCCGTCTCATGAACGGGCTCTATCTGCAGCTCCATGCCTACATGCTGCGGGTGGCGATCCCGTACGGCCTGCTGTCTGCGGTGCAGATGCGCAAGCTCGCCCATATCGCCCGGCGCTACGACAGGGGCTACGGCCATTTCACCACGCGCCAGAACATCCAGTACAACTGGCCCAAGCTGGAGGACACGCCCGACATCCTGGCCGAGCTGGCGAGCGTCGAGATGCACGCCATCCAGACCAGCGGCAACAGCTTCCGCAACACCACCACCGACCAGTACGCCGGCGTCGCCGCCGACGAGATCGAGGACCCGCGCGTCTACTGCGAGATCATCCGCCAGTGGTCGACGCTGCACCCCGAATTCTCGTTCCTGCCGCGCAAGTTCAAGATCGCGGTCACCGGCGCGCCCAACGACCGCGCGGCGGTGCGCCTGCACGACATCGGCCTCATCATGCGCCGCGGGGACGCGGGCGAGACCGGTTTCGAGGTCATCGTCGGCGGCGGCCAGGGGCGCACCCCGTTCGTCGGCCCGACGATCCGCGAGTTCCTGCCCAAGAAACACCTGCTGTCCTATCTGGAAGCGATCATGCGCGTCTATAACCAGCTCGGGCGGCGGGACAACCTGTTCAAGGCGCGCATCAAGATCCTGGTGCACGAGGTGGGCGCCGAGAAGATTACCGAAATGGTCGAGGAGGAGTGGCGGCACATCAAGGACGGCGCGCTGGATCTGCCCAAGGAAGAGGTCGAACGCATCCGCGCCCACTTCGCGCCGCCGCCTTACGAAACCCTGGCCGCGGCCCAGCCCGCGTTCGAGGAGAAGAAGCGCGCCGACGGGGCGTTCGCTACCTGGGCGGACACCAACGTCGCCGCTCACAAGGTGCCGGGCTATGCCATCGTGAACCTGTCCCTGAAGCCCGTGGGCGGCATCCCGGGCGACGCCACCGCCGACCAGATGGACGCCGTCGCCGACCTGGCCGAGCATTACAGCTTCGGTGAAATCCGCGTCACCCACGAACAGAACCTGGTGCTCGGCGACGTCAGGCGGACCGACCTCCATGCCCTGTGGCGCAAGCTGCGGGACATCGGGATGGCGACGCCCAACCTGGGGCTTATCTCCGACATCATCGCCTGTCCGGGGCTGGATTACTGCGGCCTCGCCAATGCCCGGTCGATCCCGGTCGCCCAGCGCATCAGCAACCGGTTCGCGGACCTCAAGCGCCAGCACGACATCGGCGAACTGAAGATCAAGATCTCGGGCTGCATCAACGCCTGCGGGCACCACCACGTGGGCCACATCGGCATCCTCGGCCTCGACCGCAAGGGCGAGGAGTACTACCAGATCACCCTCGGCGGCAGCGCCGACCAGGACGCCGCCATCGGCAAGATCGTCGGCCCCGCGTTTTCCAGCGAGGCCGTGGTCGACGCGGTGGAAACGGTGGTCAACACGTATGTGGAGCTGCGCCAAAACGGCGAGCGGTTCGTCGACACCTACCGCCGCGTCGGCAAGGAGCCGTTCAAGGAGAGGCTCTATGCCGCTGCTTAGGGACGGCGCCCTGGTGGACGACCCGTGGGTGACCGTCGACGACGGGACCCAGTTGCCCATGGACGGCCCGGCCATCGTCAGCCTCGAGCGCTGGCAGGCGCACCGGGACGAGCTTCTCGGGCGCAACGCGCCGCTCGGCATCCGGCTGAAAAGCGACCAGCCGCCGGCCCTCATCGCCGACGACCTGGACCGCTTCGCCGTGGTCGCGCTGGAGTTCCCGGTGTTCAGGGACGGGCGGGCGTACAGTTACGCGCGGCTGCTCAGGGAGCGGTACGGGTACCGGGGCGAGGTGCGCGCCGTCGGCGAAGTGCTGCGCGATCAGTTCCTGTTCATGCTCCGCTGCGGGTTCGACGCCCTCGAGGTGAGGGACGAAAAGGCGGTGGACCAGTGGCGCGAGGCGGTGTCGGAGATCAGCGTCGTCTACCAGCCCGCCGCCGACAGCCAAACGCCGGTCTGGGCGCTGCGCCACCGCCGGTCCGCCGCCGAGTGAGCGGCCCTAAGCCGAGCCCGGCCCACGGCCCGCTCACGCCCCCATCGCGGCATATGACAGTCCCCTGACGGCCTGATAGAGTGCGCGCCTGGACCAGGGGCAGGGGAGGGAGCCGTGATCGTCGAACAAGTCTGGACCGGGAACGCCTACCGCAACTTCAACTACCTGATCGCCTGCCCGGAAACCGGCGAGGCGCTGGCCATCGATCCCCTCGATCACGGGAAATGCCTGGCCGCCGCCAAGCGGCACGGGTGGGACATCACCCAGGTGCTGAACACCCACGAGCACGGCGACCACATCGGCGGCAACCGGGCGGTGATCGCCGCCACGGGCGCCTCGCTGCTGGCCCACGAGAACGCGAAAGACAAGATCCCCGGCATCGACCGGGGCTTAAGCGCCGGCGACACGATCACCGTCGGCAAGACGGTGGAACTGGAGGTCCTGGACACGCCGGGACACACCATGAGCCACGTCTGCCTGGTGTCCCATACCGACCAGCCGGCCCTGTTCTGCGGCGACACCCTGTTCAACGCCGGGGCCGGCAACTGCCACAGCGGCGGCCACCCGAGCGCGCTCTACGACACCTTTGCCACCCAGCTTGCCGGGCTCCCGGACGAGACGCTCATCTACCCGGGCCACGACTACATCGCCAACAACCTGCGCTTCACGCTCGACCGCGAGCCCGACAACGGGCGCGCGGCGGCGCTGCTCGAAGACGTCGCCGACCAGGACACCGACCAGGCCCTGGTCTCGACGCTCGGCCTCGAGAAGGAGATCAACACGTTCTTCAGGCTGCACAGCCCGACGGTGATCAAGGTGCTGCGCCAGGCCTTTCCCGACCTGCCGGACAAACCGGACCCGGAAACCGTGTTCCTCAAGCTGCGCGAACTGAGGAACGACTGGTAACGCCGGTAACGGCAGGCGTGACCGTGTAAACATCAAGTCGGATACACCAACGATGGATGGCGGCCACCTCCGCCCTACCTCGGTTCTCCTTCCGCCTCCCTCGCAAGGGACTGGTAGTGGGCCGGGGAGTACACGGGGGTGGACGCGAAGGACCGCTGCCCTTCCCAGGTGTCGGGAGCCTAAAGAGGCGCGGCGATGTCCGCTTTACCCCCGAAAGCGGACCTTTTTCAACACTGGCGATTACGTCTGCTAATGACCCAAAGCGGAC
>JACZQZ010000060.1 GCA_022545455.1 Pseudomonadota bacterium | reverse complement strand
CGCCAGATCCTTGGCCGACTTGGGAGCGGGCGCCGCCGCCTCCATCTGCCTCGGCGGTTCCCGGCCCGGCGGCGGCAGCGGCGTCTCCGGCGGCGGCAGCAGACGTTCGACGCGCGGCCGCTCGCCGTTGCCCTGCATGCGGTCGTAAACGAGCTTGTCGCGGTCCGGCACCTCCATGCCGCCGGGGCTTATGGGCCGCACCTTCACCGGTCCCTTGTCGGCCTTGATGAGCGGTATCCCGGAGCCGTCGCCGGTCAGGAATTGGGTGCCCACGTAGTACCAGCCGGCGCCGGTGCCGGCCGCGAACACGACGGCGAAATACAGGAAAAATCTGAGCGCGGAACGAATTTTCAACCTGCCGCGCCCCGCCGGCTTGCGATCCGCCGTTTGGAAAACTTCCGGGGCGCCCATTGCGTCCGAGTCCTCGGAGCCCGCCATCAACGCATCTCCTCGAGCGGGGTAACGCCAAAAACGGTCAACCCCGACGCAATCACATAAGCCACTCCCTGCACAAGGGCAAGCCTCGCCGCCGTGAGGTCGCGATCCGCCGGCACGATGAACCGGAGGCTGGCATCGTCGTTGCCCTTGTTCCAAAGCGCATGGAACTGCGCCGCCAGATCGTTGAGGTAGAAGGCGACGCGATGGGGTTCGTGGGTTTCGGCGGCGCCTTCCACGAGACGCGGCCACCCCGCCATGAGCTTGATCAAACCAAGCTCCGACGGGTCGGTCAAGCGCTGCAGCCGGGCCTCGGCCAGGGTCTCGGCGCGCAACGCGCCGGCATCGAATATCTCCGCCGCGTGGCGCATGACCGAGCACACCCGGGCGTGGGCGTACTGCACGTAAAAAACGGGATTGTCCCGGGACTGCTCCGTCACCCGGACAAGATCGAAGTCCAGCGGCTTGTCGTTGGTCCGCGTCAGCATGATGAAGCGCACCACGTCCTTGCCCACCGCGTCGATCACGTCGCGCAGGGTGACGAAGGAACCCGCCCTTTTCGACATCTTCACCGGCCGGCCGTCATCCAGCAGGTTGACCAGACGGCAGACCTTGACGTCCAGGTCGCCGGCGCCTTCGGTCATCGCCTTGACCGCCGCCTGCACGCGCTTGACGTAGCCCCCGTGGTCGGCGCCCCAGATGTCGATCATGGTCTTGAAACCGCGCCGGAACTTGTCCAGGTGATAGGCGATGTCGGTGGCGAAGTAGGTCCACGAGCCGTCCGATTTCTTCAGCGGCCGGTCGACGTCGTCGCCGAACCGGGTGGCGCGGAAAAGCACCTGGGGCCGGGGCTTCCAGTCGTCCGGGACCTTGCCCTTCGGCGGCTCGAGGACGCCGGTGTAGACCAGGTCCCGGTCCTCCAGGAAGGTCAGCGCGTCGTCGACCTTGCCGTCGGCCACCAGGGCGCGCTCGGAGGTGAAAACGTCGAACCGGATGCCGAGCGCCTCCAGATCGCCCTTGATCAGGTCCATCATGGCGCCGACGGCGAACTCGCGGACCGGGGGCAGCCACTCGTCCGGCGCCGCCTTGCAAAATTGCGTCCCATATTCCCCGGCCAATGCCTTGCCCACCGAAACAAGATACTGGCCCTGGTATTCTATGGAACTATCCCGGCGGATATGCTCGCTCACCTCGTCGGGCACCCGGTCGCCGAGGGCCTGGAGGTACCGCCAACGGGCCGCAAACGCCAGTTTGTCCACCTGGGCGCCGGCGTCGTTGACGTAGTATTCGCGGGTGACCCTGTAGCCCGCCTTCTCGAGCAGCGCCGCCAGGGCGTCGCCGATCACGGCGCCGCGCCCGTGGCCGATGTGCAGGGGCCCCGTCGGGTTGGCGGAGACGAACTCCACGTTGACGGCCTCGCCGCCGCCCATCGCCGAATCGCCGTAGGCCGGGCCGGCCCGCAGAATCTCGGCCAGCCGGGCGTGCCAGAATGCGTCCTCGAGGCGCATGTTGATGAAACCGGGTCCGGCGATGTCGGCGCCGGCGACCGACTCCAGCCCGCCCAGGCGCTCGGCGAGCAGCCCCGCCAGGTCGCGCGGCTTCATCCCGGCCGGCTTGGCCAGGACCATGGCGGCGTTGGTGGTGACGTCCCCGTGGGCCGCCTCGCGCGGCGGCTCGACGGTGATGCGCCCGGTGCTTAAGTCCCCCGGAAGACGGCCTTCGGCGGCCATGTCCCCGACCACGCCGAGGACGCGCTCGCGGAAGTGCCGGAACAGGTTCATGAGGTGCGCGCCTGCACGTCGAACATCCGGCGGTGTTCGTCCAGCGCGGAGCGGTCGGTCATGCCGGCGATGTAGTCGGCCACCAACTGGGCGGTGGCGGCGCTGCCCGGCGCCCCGGCCTGGCGCCGCCACTCGGTGGGCAGGCATTCCGGTTCGTCCACGAGCAGGCGGAAAAGGTCCTTGACCACCCGGCGCGCCTTGCTGGTCATGCGGTTCAGCTTGTAGTGGCCGTACATGTTCTCGAACAGGAACGCCTTCAGCGCCGCCTCGTTCTCACCCATCCCGTCGGAGAACCCGGCCACCGGCTGGCCGCAGTGGCGGATGTCGTCCGCCGTCGCCGGTCCGATCTCCGCGATGCGCCGCGCCGTTTCGGCCAGGATGTCGGTGACCATGGCGCCGATCATGCGCCGCACCGCCTCGTGGATGAGCAGGGACTCGTCCACGTCCGGGTAGGCGCGCGCCACGTCCGCGAACACCGGCCCGACCAGGGGAACGTCGCCCAGGTCGGCGACGGTGAACAGGCCGGCGCGCAGTCCGTCGTCGATGTCGTGGTTGTTGTAGGCCACGTCGTCGGCGATGGCCGCGACCTGGGCCTCGGCGCCGGCGAAGGTGCCGAGCTCCAGGTCGTGGGTGCCGGCGTATTCGGCGATGGCCCGGGGCAGGGCCTCGTCGCCGCCGGCGCCGGTGAGCGGGCCGTTGTGCTTGACCACCCCTTCCAGGGTCTCCCAAGTAAGATTGAGGCCGTCGAATTCGACGTAGCGCTTCTCCAGCAGGGTGATCACGCGCAGGGACTGGGCGTTGTGGTCGAAGCCGCCGAAGGGTTCCATCATCTCCTTCAGGGCGTCCTCGCCGGCGTGGCCGAAGGGCGGATGGCCGAGATCGTGGGCCAGGGCCAGGGCCTCGGCCAGGTCCTCGTTCAGGCGCAGGGACCGGCACACCGAGCGCGTGATCTGCGAGACCTCCAGGCTGTGGGTCAGTCGGGTGCGGAAGAAGTCGCCCTCGTGGTTGACGAAGACCTGGGTCTTGTAGGCCAGCCGCCGGAAAGCGCCGGCGTGGATAATGCGGTCGCGGTCGCGCTGGAAGCAGGTCCGTGTCGCGCTTTCGGGCTCGGGATACAGCCGGCCGCGGCTGGCGTCCGGGTCGCAGGCGTAGGGAGCCAGGGTCTGGACGACGGTCATGGCGGGAAACTTAAAGGGCCGAACCCCGCCAGGCAACGGGGGAAGGGGAAATACGGGATCTCGAAAGACCCCAGTCGTGCCCGTCCTTCGGGACGGGCGTCCGCGAACCGCTCCTCGGGATGAGGAATGATATGTTTGTCAACAGGTTGCCTCATGCCGGGGAGCCGCCAACGGCGGCGTCCCGAAACATGGAATTGGGCTCGTTATATGGCGAAACCGGTATAAGTGCCTGTTTGACAATACGCTTTCCCTGATTACATAGAGGGCGGGATCGGCTACAATGGCGCCGCGGATAGGCGCAATTTAAGGGGTTTTCCATGCCGGACGGCAACGCCGCCACCGACGAGCAGACCATCCTGATTTCCGACAATGCGGCCAGGCGCATCTCCGAGCTGGTCGAGCAGGAAGGAAAGGCGGACGTGATGCTGCGCATCGTCATCTCGGGCGGCGGCTGCTCGGGATTCCGCTACGGCTTCGAGCTCGACGACAGGAAGACCGGCGACGACCTGGTCTTCGAGCACGGCGGCGCCCGCGTCGTGGTGGACGGGGTTTCGCTGGACCTGATCAAGGGCGCCGAGCTGGACTACGTGGAGGACCTGATCGGGTCGTTCTTCGCGCTGAAGAACCCCAACGCCTCGTCGACCTGCGGCTGCGGGACCTCGTTCTCCATCTGACGGCGGCCGCCGACCTGTGCTAATAAGGAGACCCGCTTTAAGCGGGTCTTTTTCATGGGCGGGCCGGGGTACGGATGGTCAGGATCGCCACCTGGAACGTGAACTCGATCAAGGCGCGGCTTCCCGTCGTCCTCGACTGGTTGAAGGGTTTCGCGCCCGACGTGGTGCTCCTGCAAGAGACCAAGACCACCGATGAGCACTTCCCGCGGCTCGAGATCGAGGAGCTGGGATACAACGTGGCCGTCGCCGGGCAGAAGACGTACAACGGCGTCGCCGTGCTTTCCCGGTTTCCCATCGAGGTGGCGCGGACGGCGCTGCCCGGGGACGACGCCGACACCCAGGCCCGCTATATCGAGGCGGTCACGGGCGGCGTGCGCGTCGCCTCCCTCTATCTTCCCAACGGCAACCCGGTGGACACCGACAAGTTCACCTACAAGCTGGCGTGGATGGAGCGCCTGTACGCCCACGTGCCCGACCTGCTGGCCACGGAGGACGCGTTCGTGCTCGGCGGCGACTACAACGTGGCGCCCGAGGACGGCGACGTCTTCGACCCCGAAGGCTGGCGGGACGACGCCCTGTGCCGGGCCGAATCCCGCGCCGCCCTGCGCAAGATCGTGTACCTCGGCCTGACCGACGCCTTCCGCGCCCTGACCGGCGAGACCGGCCGCTACACCTGGTGGGACTACCGGGCCGGCGCCTGGGCGCGCGACCACGGCGTGCGCATCGACCACCTTTTGCTCTCGCCCCAGGCCGCCGACCGGCTGCAGGCGTGCGACATCGACCGCAGCCCAAGGGGCCGCGAGAAGACGTCCGACCACACCCCGGTGTGGTGCGAACTCGGCGAATAGGAGGCGACCATGACCCGCGAATTCACCGGCGGCTGCCTGTGCGGCGCCGTGCGCTACCGGGCCGCCGGCGAGCCCCTGGTGGTCACCCACTGCCATTGCAGCCTGTGCCGCAAGGCGAGCGGCGCGCCCTTCGTCACCTGGATCGCCTTCCCCACCGACGCCTTCGCCTTCACCACGGGCGAAGCGCGCGTCTATCACGCCACGGAGAAGGCCGGGCGCGGCTTCTGCCCGGCCTGCGGCAGCCAACTCACCTTCCGCCACGCGGAAAGCGCCGACCAGGTGGACGTCACCGTGGGCAGCCTCGACGACCCGGACGCGGTCACCCCCGTCGACCACATCTGGGCCTCCAGCCGGGTCCGCTGGCTCACCATGGACGACGGCCTGCCCCGGCACCGGGGCGAGCGCGGCGAGGGCTGATCCCGACCATCACAGGTCCGGGGTACGCCCTCTCATCCCAGTGAAACTGGCTTGCGCCAGGCCCCGCCGCGCGCGCTTTCCAGGGCCCCTTAAGGCCCCGCACCCCTCAGGCTTTTAGGGGCCTAAGGCCTTAAGAAAAAGCGGGGGTTCAGGGGTGCGACGTGTAGCCGCTGAAATCGTGTTCCTGACCGTAACCGGGCTCCAGGTCCTTTCCCCCGTGTTCGGTAAGTTCTATGACGTTGCGGTCGGGGTCGCGGATGAACATGGATACCATGTCGTCGGTGAAGCGGAAGGGACCGCCGGTAATTTCTATGCCCATTTCCTCCAGGGCGGCTGTGGCCGCTTCGATGGACTCGATGCGCAACGAAGCATGGGTATAGCCCGAGTACTTCGCGTCCACATCCATGAGAATGTTGGTGCCCGTATCCTCGGTGCTCGGACCCAGCAGGTTCACGACGACTCCGCCCGGGTGCCTCATGATCACCGGGTGCCCCTCGCTGAATCCGGCATCCCGGATGAGGCGGAAGCCGAGCCTCTCGTAGAACTCGCGCGACCGTTCCAGGTCGCTGATTCGAATACCCAGATGGTCCACCCGCGTGATGTTCAACATGGCCTCTCCCTCCCTCAGGCAACCGGCTTCGGTGACATGATTTGCGCAACCGCCCGATCGGTTGGTGAATACCGGCGAATGCGGAATTTGTCCACAGGGACTATGGCGCCCTGGAAAGCCCACCCGTCGGCACCCGGCGCCGGCCCGATCTTTGTTGCGCCCGGCGCGCGCGCCCGATAATCATTACCCAAGCCGCTGAAAAACACGCCGTAACCGGGAGGAGGCACCCATGGAGGTGTTCGACAAGAGCAAGCTGCCCAGCCGCCACGTCACCGAGGGGCCGGAGCGGGCGCCGCACCGTTCGTTCTACCATGCGATGGGGATGACGGTAGCGGACATCCACCGGCCGCTGATCGGCGTCGTCACCAGCTGGAACGAGACCGCGCCGTGCAACATCTCGCTGTCGCGCCAGGCCAAGGTGGTCAAGGAGGGCGTCAAGGCGGCCGGGGGCACGCCGCGCGAGTTCACCACGATCACCGTCACCGACGGCATCGCCATGGGCCACCAGGGCATGAAGTCGTCCCTGGTCAGCCGCGAGGTCATCGCCGATTCCGTCGAGCTCACCATGCGCGGGCACTGCTACGACGCCCTGGTCGGGGTCGCCGGCTGCGACAAGACCCTGCCCGGCCTGATGATGGCGATGCTCAGGCTCAACGTCCCTTCCGTATTCCTGTACGGCGGCTCCATCCTGCCCGGACGGTTCCGCAACCGCGACGTCACCGTGGTCGACGTGTTCGAGGCGGTGGGCGAGCACAGCGCCGGCAAGATGGACCTGGCGACCCTGCACGAGCTCGAGGCCGTCGCCTGCCCGTCCGCCGGGTCCTGCGGCGGCCAGTTCACGGCCAACACCATGGCCTGCGTGTCCGAGGCCGTCGGCCTGGCGCTGCCCGGTTCGGCCGGGTTGCCGGCACCGTATGAATCCCGGGACGCCTTCGCCGAGCAATCCGGCGAGCAGGTGATGGCGCTGCTGGCCCAGGGCATCCGCCCGCGCGACATCGTGACCCGGGCGGCCCTGGAGAACGCCGCCGTGGTCGTCGCCGCCTCGGGCGGGTCCACCAATGCCGCCCTGCACCTGCCGGCCATGGCCAACGAGGCCGGCATCGACTTCGACATGATGGACGTCTGCGACATCTTCCGCAAAACCCCCTATATCGCCGACCTCAAGCCCGGCGGGCGGTACGTGGCCAAGGACCTGTGGGAGGCCGGCGGCGTGCAGGCGCTGCTGAAGACCCTGCTCGACGGCGGGCACCTGCACGGCGACTGCCTGACGGTGACCGGCCGGACCATGGCCGAAAACCTCGAGCACACGGTCCTGCGCGAGGACCAGGACGTCATCCGGCCGGTCTCCAAACCGCTGTCGCCGGGCGGCGGCGTGGTCGGCGTGCGCGGCTCGCTGGCGCCGGACGGCGCCGTGGTCAAGGTGGCGGGGCTGAAGCACCTGAGCCACACCGGGCCGGCCCGCATCTTCGACAGCGAGGAAGAGTGCTTCGAAGCCGTGCTCAACCGCACATACGAAGACGGCGACGTGCTGGTCATCCGCTACGAGGGCCCGCGCGGCGGCCCCGGCATGCGCGAGATGCTGTCGACCACGGCGGTGCTCTCGGGCCAGGACATGGGCGACAAGGTGGCGCTGATCACCGACGGGCGGTTCTCGGGCGGCACCCGCGGCCTGTGCGTCGGCCACGTCTGCCCCGAGGCGGCGGTGGGCGGGCCCATCGCCCTGATCCGCGACGGCGACGTGCTGCGCATCGACGCCGAGGCCGGCACCGTGGACGTGGATCTCTCCGAAGCCGAGCTCGACGAGCGGCGCAAGGCGTGGACGCCGCGCCAGACCGATTACCGGTCGGGCGCCATCTGGCGCTACGCCCAGACCGTCGGCAGCGCCGCCAAGGGCGCGGTCACCCACCCGGGCGCCGGGGCGGAGAGCCACTGCTACGCCGATATCTGAGGAAACGGGCGGGGAACGCGCAGCCGTGCCCGGCACCGGCGTCATGGCGGCCGAGCTCGACCTAGACTTCGTGCGCCGCCGGTTCCCGGCCTTGGGCGACGAGCGCACCGGCGCGTGGGCGTTCTTCGAGAACGCCGGCGGCTCCTACGTGCCCCACAGCGTCATCGACCGGGTGCGCGCCTACATGAGCGAAACCCAGGTCCAGCCCGGCGCGCCGTACGAGGCCTCGGCGCGGGCCGCCGAGCGCATGGCCGACGGGCAACGGCTGATGGCGGCGATGATCAACGCCGAGGCCGACGAGGTCATCATCGGTCCGTCGACCACGGCCAACGTCTATGTGCTGGCCCAGGCGCTCCGTCCCCTGTTCGGGCCCGGCGACGAGCTTATCGTCACCGACCTGGACCACGAGGCCAACAACGGCGCCTGGCGGCGGCTCGCCGGGTGCGGCGTCACGGTGCGGGAATGGCGCGTCGATCCGTCGACGGCGGGCCTGGAGGTGGCCGACCTCGAGGCCCTGCTGAGCGAACGCACGCGGCTGGTCTGTTTCAGCCACTGTTCCAACGTCACCGGCGTCTTCAACGACGCCGCCCGGATCACCGAACTGGCCCACGCGGCGGGCGCATTGGTGTGCGTCGACGGGGTGGCGTACGCGCCCCACCGGGCCGTCGACGTCAAGGCGCTGGACGCGGATTTCTACGCCCTCAGCCTGTACAAGCTGTACGGGCCGCACCTGGGGCTGCTCTACGGCAAGCGCCAGCACCTGTTGGACGCGCCGGGCCAGAACCATTTCTTCATCGGCGAGGACCAGATCCCGCTGAAGCTCAATCCCGGCGGCCCCAACCACGAACTCACCGCGGCGCTGGCCGGTGTCGCCGACTATTTCGACGCCCTCTACGGCCACCACTTCCCGGGCCCGGAAAACAGCCTGAACCGGCGGGTGGCGGCGGTCTTCGGCCTCATCGCCGCCCACGAGGAAAAGCTCGGCCGCCGTTTCGTCGATTTCCTCTCGTCGAAGCCCGGCGTGCGCCTGCTCGGCGGCCGCACCGGCGCCGCCGAAGAGGGCGCGCCGACGTTCTCGTTCCTGGTCGACGGCAGGCGCTCGGCCGACATCCCGCCCCGGCTGGAAGGCGCCAAGGTGGCCATCGGAAGCGGGCACTTCTACGCCTACCGCCTGATGGAGGCCCTGGGCATCGATCCCGAAGACGGCGTGGTGCGCGCCTCCATGGTCCATTACAACACGGCCGAAGAGGTGGACCGCCTGATCCGGGCGCTGGACTCGGTGATTTAGGCGCGTAAATCCGCGGCGGCCTTACGGCCATGGGGGGCTCCGCCCCCACACCCCCGCCAGGGGTAAAACCCCTGGACCCCATAAATGGGGTTCCAAGGGCCGCCGGCCCTTGGTGGGGATCAAAGGGGCAACGCCCCTTTGCTTAGGCCCGGCCTCAGCGGACGGGGTTTTCCGGGCCGCGGCCGCGGTAGGCGTCGACGAAGGCGGCCGCCGCGGCGCCGTCGAAGGGATCGAGGCGCAGCACCTTTCTCCACGCGGTGAGGACGACGGCCGCGCCGAGGCCGGGCGCGGGGGCGACGACGACGCCGCTCCACTGTCCACCGTAGAGGTCCGTCCACGAGTCAAGGGTTTGCCGGACGCCGTCGCCGGGCTTGTCGTAGTAGATGACGATGTTGCCGTGTTCCACGGCGTGCACCAAGCGCTCCGGCGTCTGCGGCGTGCGGTAGAAGCCGGGCTCCACCCATTTGGGGTCGTGGGGCCCCGAGGTCGGGAACGGATCGCCATAGGAGACCCCCTGCCCGGGCGGGACATGGCCGCGGCCGAGGTCGGGGCGGGTCTTCACCGCGTCCAGGGCCGGCCGGCCGGCCTGGGCGAGGTCGAGAAACACCGTCTCGGCCGCATTGAGCTGCCACCACAACCATCCGCCGACGGCGCCGAGGACGGCGGCCACACCCCAGCCGATCAGGCGCTTTCCCGTGCGCCGCGTCCCGTCGCCGGTTGCGGGCGCCGGTATCGGGGATTTCCTGCGCCGCCGTCTCGCGGTGCGCGATTTAGGCATGGTTCACTCCGATATCCTGGGACGCCGACACATTACACCCCGCGGAGTTTTTAAGGGCGCGGCGCCGGGCGCGGCGGGTCCGTTTCCCGGCCGCCCCTACAGGGCCGCCAGGCGCTGGTGGGCCTGGTCCAGCCTGGCCCGCGCCTGGGCCGCGTCGGCGCGGCGCTGGCGCTGTTCCGCGATGACCTCGGCCGGGGCTTTCCTGAGAAAGCCGTCGTTGGCGAGCTTCCTGTCGAATTTGGCGATCTCGCCGTCCAGCCGCGCCATCTCGCGTTCCAGGCGCGTCTTCTCCTTGGCCACGTCGATGACGTCGGCCAGCGGCAGGATCACCGTCGCCTCGTCGAGTACGATCTGCACGGCGCCCCTGGGCACGTCGCCGTCCGCCGGCCCGGCGGCGGACAGGCGCGCCAGGCCGCGGATCAGGTCGCCATGGGCCGCCAGCCGCGCCCGGGCCGCGTCGCCGGCATCCTTGAGAAGCAGGGGAATCTTCGCCCCCGGCGGCACCCGCATTTCGGAGCGCACGGAGCGGACCTCGGAGATCAGGCGCACCACCCAGTCCATCTCGGCCTCGGCGCCGGTGTCCACCAGCGCCGCATCGGGGGCCGACCAGGACGACGACATCAGCATGCCGGCGCGCCCGGCGTCGGTCTGGCGCCACAGCTCTTCGGTGATGTAGGGCATGAACGGATGCAGCATGTGCAGGAGCTGATCCAGGACCCAGGCGGCCGTGGCCTGGGTTTCCGCCTTGGCCGCCTCGTCGCCGCCCTGAAGGACGGGCTTGGTGAATTCCAGGTACCAGTCGCAGAACGTGCCCCAGGTGAAGTGATAGAGGGCGCCCGCCGCCTCGTTGAACTTGTACGCCTCCATGGCCCGCACCATCCGCCCGGCGGTTTTCACCACATGGCCGACGATCCAGCGGTTGACCGTCTGCCGGCACGACGCGGGATCGAAGCCGGCCTCGGGCCGGCACCCGTTCATCTGGCAGAACCGGGCCGCGTTCCACAGCTTGGTGGCGAAGTTGCGGTAGCCCTCGACCCGGCTTTCCGCCAGCCTGATGTCGCGGCCCTGCACGGCCAGCGCGGCGAGGGTAAACCTGAGGGCGTCGGTGCCGTAGGAGTCGATGAGGACCAGGGGGTCGATGATGTTGCCCTTGGACTTGGACATCTTCTGGCCCTGCACGTCGCGCACCAGGGCGTGGATGTAGACGGTACGAAACGGCACCCGGCCCAGCAAATGAAGGCCCATCATGATCATCCGCGCCACCCAGAAGAAGATGATGTCGAACCCGGTGACCAGCACGTCCGTCGGGTAATAGCGCGCGAGCTCCGGGGTTTCCCCGGGCCAGCCGAGGGTCGAGAACGGCCACAGGGCGGACGAGAACCAAGTATCCAGCACGTCCTCGTCGCGCCTGAGCTCCACCGTGCGGCCGTAGTGCTTTTCGGCGGCGGCGTGGGCGTCGGCCTCGGTGAACTCGACGAAGACCTCGCCGTCGGGGCCATACCACGCCGGGATCTGGTGCCCCCACCAGATCTGGCGCGAGATGCACCAGGGCTGGATGTTGCGCATCCACTCGAAGTAGGTCTTCGCCCACGCCTCGGGCACGAACCGGATGTCGCCCTTCTCCACCGCCTCGATGGCCGGCTGGGCCAGGGTCTTGGCGTCGACGAACCACTGGTCCATCAGCCACGGTTCTATGACCACGCCCGAGCGGTCGCCGTAGGGCAGTGTCATCAGGTTCTCCTCGACCCGTTCGACAAGGCCGAGGGATTCCATCTCGGCGACCACCTTTTCCCGCGCCTCATAGCGCCCCAGGCCCCGATAGCGCTCGGGCGCGTTGTCGTTGAGCCGCGCGTCGCCGTCGAGCACGTTGATCATCTCCAGGCCGTGGCGGCGGCCCACCTCGAAGTCGTTGAAGTCGTGGCCCGGGGTTATCTTCACCGCGCCGGTGCCCTTTTCCGGGTCGGCGTAGTCGTCGGCGATGACCGGTATCGGCCGGTCGACGATGGGGAGCACGCAGGTCTCCCCGACAAGGCCCTTGTAGCGGCCGTCGTCGGGGTGCACGGCCACCGCGGTATCGCCGAGCATGGTCTCCGGGCGGGTGGTGGCGACGGTGAGGTATTGGCGTTCCCGGCCTTCGACCGGGTACTTGAAGTACCACATCTTGCCCGTGACCTCGCGCTGCTCCACCTCCAGGTCCGAAATCGCCGTGTGCAGCTTGGGGTCCCAGTTGACCAGCCGCTTGTCCTTGTAGATCAGCCCCTGCCTGAAAAGATCGACGAACACCTTGCGCACCGCCGCCGAAAGCCCCTCGTCCATGGTGAAGCGTTCCCTGGACCAGTCGGGAGAGGCGCCCAGGCGGCGCAGCTGGCGGGTGATCGTGTCCCCCGATTCGGCCTTCCACTGCCACACCCGCTCGATGAATTTCTCGCGGCCGAGGCTGTGCCGGGTCAGGTCTTGCTCTTCCAGCCGGCGCTCCACCACCATCTGGGTGGCGATGCCGGCGTGGTCGCACCCGGGCTGCCACAGCACGTCCAGACCGCGCAGGCGGTGATAGCGGACGAGAATGTCCTGCAGGGTGAACGTCAGCGCATGCCCCATGTGCAGGCTGCCGGTCACGTTGGGCGGCGGCATCATGATGCAATAGGGCGCGGCGCCGGACGCGCTGTCGGCCGCGAAGGCGCCGGACCTCTCCCACAAGGCGTAGATTTTTTCCTCGACCTCGGCGGGCCGATAGGTCTTGTCCAGCATCGCTGAACCACCCTCTTCGTCGGTCCGGAAGTGATTTGGCCGGCCGGAACTCACCGGAGAAAGGCCGGAAGCCTCAGTCGTCCAGCCCCTCGGCCCGGTTGACCATGAGGTCGATTTCCTTCTTCACCAGGCGTTCGATCAGATAGGGCAGATTGCGGTCCAGCCACTCCCTGAGGATCGGACGCAGCATTTGCCGTACCATCCCCTCCATGGTCAGGTCCCTGTTTCCCACCGCGATGTCCCGCTGATCCAGGATGGCGCGGGCGAGCTGCGAAAGGACGTCGGTGGACACCTGGATCGTCCGTCCGGACACGATCTCCTCGTGCGACGCGACCATGGACGGGGTGAGCTCGAGGACGTTGTCGGGCTCCGGTTCGGGTTCGGGCTCGACAAGATCAATAACCGGCACCGGTTCGGGTTCCGGCTCCGGCTCCGGCGCGGGCTCGGGCTCCGGTTCGGGTTCGGGTTCCGGTTCGGGTTCGGGTTCCGGCTCGGGCTCCGGCTCGGGTGCCTCTTCCTCCTTGGCGTTTTCCTCTTCCGCATCCTCGGACAGGATCCGGCGGATGGAGGCAAGGATATCCTCCATGGAGGGTTCTTGAGCCGTCTCTGTTTGCTGGTCCTCTTCGCTCATGGATCGGTCACTCGTTTCGCGGCTGCTGTTCCCGAGACTAGTCCACGCGCCCGCGTAACGCCACCGGCAACTTTACCCGCACACTACGTACGACTCTACGTGCGGATGACATGGGGATTCCGCAAGGGTGCCGTTACTTGTAGCCACCGCGCGCCGCGCCCGGATCCATTTCCTCGGCCTGGCCGGTGCTGCTGCCGCCGAACCATTTGTCCCGGACCTCCCGATAATGCCGTTCCGGGTCATAGAAATCCACCGGCAGGTTCAACTGGCGCGCGGTCAACTGGCCGACGGCCGCCTTCAACTCGAACGCCGACACGACCTCGTCGCGCCGCGCCCCGACCAGGTCGACGCTGGCGCCAAGCAGTTCCTGCTCCGCGTCCAGGATGTCGAGCACCGTGCGCGCCCCCACATCCGCCTCGCGCTTCACCCCTTCGAGGGCGATCCCGTTGGCCCGCACCTGGGCGGTAAACGACACGATCCGGGCCCGCGCCGTCTGCAGCGCTTCCCACGCCTGGGTCACCCCCTGCACCACATCGCGGCGGGCCTGGGTGATCTCAATGCGCTCCTGGCCCACGGTCTGCTTCGCCTCGCGCAGGCGCGAGTACACCGCGCCCGACTGGTACAGAGGCATGGTCAGGGTCGCCCCGATGGATTGCTCCTCGAACCGGCTTTTGGTGGCGATGGTTTCGAAATCACGGCTCACCTTGGCGTTGAGGCTGACCCTGGGCAACAGCTCGCCGCCCACTCCCTTCACCCTGTCCAGCGCCGCCCTTTCGTCGAAGAGGGCCGAAACCACGTCCGGGTGGTCGTCCCGGGCAAGGGCGAACGCCGCCTCCCTGTCCCGAGGCAGGCCGCCCAGGGGGGCGGGCGCGGTCAATTTGCGCGGCGCCTCGCCGACCACGTTGCGGTACACCGCGCGGGACCCCACCAGGTCGCCTTCGCCCCGTATGCGCTCGGCCGTGGCCCCGGCGAGGCGGGCCTCCGCCTGGCTGACGTCGGTGCGCGTCACCTCGCCGACCTCGAAGCGATCCCTGGCCGCCTCCAGTTGGCGTCGCAGGACGTTCTCGTTGCCGATGTTGAGGTCCAGTACCGCCTGGTCGCGCACCACGTCCATGTAGGCGGTCGCGGCGTCCAGCAGCACGTCCTGTTCCGTGGACAACAGGCGGGCGCGCGCCGCCTTGACCGTGTTCTCGGCCTCGCGGGTGGCGGCCAGGGTGCGCAGGCCGCGGAACACGGGCTGGGTGATGTTGAGCGCCACGCCGCGCGGCGTGCGGATCTGGTCCTTGCTTCCGAAGGTCCGCTTGTTGCCGAAGGTGTCGGAGCGCTCGATGTCGCCGGTGACGTCGATCGTCGGCCGCCAATTGGACAGCGCCTGGGGCACCTGCTCGTCGGTGGCGCGAAGACCGGCCCGTTCCGCCCTGAGCACGGGACTGTTGGCGTAGGCCGCCGCCAGCGTCTCGTTCAGGGTCTGGCCGTGGGCCTGTCCGGCAAGGACCGCCGGTCCCACCAACAGGCCACAGACGACGGGCACCCAGAACTTCATACAGCCCCCTTCCTCAGGCCCGCCGTTTTTTGGTTTTTCGGACCGGCCGACGGGCCCACTTTACCCACGTCGGGAGAGGAAGGCAAAGATCAGGGGCAGGGTTTTAGGCAATCCGCTAGAAGGTGAACGTGGGGGCGGGGGCGAACCCGGGCAGGAACGGCGTGCCGGCGTCGAACATCTCCCGCTGCGACACGGCGCCCCCGTGGCGCGTGAGCAGCGTTCCCTTGCCCAGGCCGTCGTTGGCGATCACCGCCACCAGACGCCCGCCGTCGGCCAATTGATCGGTGATGGCGGACGGCACCCGGGAGACCGCGCCGCCGAAAAAGATCACGTCATAGGGAGCCTGCTTGGGATAGCCGTTTTGCAGCCGCCCCGTGACCACGTCGACGGTGTCGAGCTCCAGTTCGGCCAGGGTCCCGGCGGCCCGGGCGGCCAGACCGGCGTCGCTTTCCAGGGCCACCACGGTGCTCGCCATCTGCGCCAGCACGGCGGCCGCGTAGCCGGTGCCGCAGCCGATATCCAGGACCACGTCGGTGGACCGCACTTCCGCCGCCTGCAACAGCAGCGCCAGCACCATGGGCTCCATGAGGTAGCGCCCCGGGCCGATGGCGATGTCTTCGTCCACGTAGGCGATGCTCTGTAGCCCCTTGGACACGAAAGTCTCGCGCGGCAGCTCGGCCATGGCCGAAAGCACCAGGGGATCGGTCACCCGGTTGGGGCGAATCTGACTTTCCACCATGTTGTGGCGGGCGGCGGCGAAATCCATGGCAATCCCGTCGGTCGGGTGGTCAATCGTAACCCGAGCGCTATATAAAGTCCTCATCGGCTGAATACAATGCCGGTACGCGCATTCGGGCGCCTTGACCGGTGAAACGGCAAGCCCTAAGGTCCCCTTCCCTTGCGGCGGGGCATGGGATATGCCCTTGCGGGCTGCCTGCGGTTTCCGTAATTTGGCGCGGTGGCGGAGTGGCTACGCAGCGGCCTGCAAAGCCGTGTACGCCGGTTCGATTCCGGCCCGCGCCTCCAGTTCAATCCGGCGTAGCTCAGTTGGCAGAGCAGATGACTGTTAATCATCGGGTCACTGGTTCGAGTCCAGTCGCCGGAGCCAAATCTCAGAAAGGCCGTTGGAGACCTCTCCGGCGGCCTTTCGCTTTGCTTCGATTGCCGTCGTTTCCGCAATAAGATCAAACGGTTGGCGCAAGGTGGCGGTCAGTTCTCCGTCCCGCCAGGAGCAGTTCGAAACCAGGAAATTGAGGAGCCGCCGTTTTTCGCGCGCATCCTGCTTTGCGAAAAGGCGTTGGGCGTTCTGGGCCAGTTCGAAAAGGCGCACGCCGTCTTCGAGATAGGACTGGTCACCGGGAAGGCCCGATCCGGCCTCCGCTGCATGGAGGCTCCAGCCGTATCGGCCCTTCCCTCCATCGGTATCCGGTCTAACTTAAAAAGTGGTATCGTTCGTGGGGGCAGGTCAGACCCTCCCCCGATGGCGCCGAACAGCCGTTTCTGCTAACATCACGCAAGCCTTTGCGCCCGTGGGGGAAATCGGTCCCCGGAGGGCGTGCAAAGCATCTTAACGGGAGGAAAACATGAGCAGATGGAGAAAGGCCCTTCCTGTGTGTCTGTTGGCGGCAAGCGTCCCGGCGCTGATCGCATTCGCCGCCCAGGCGGCCCAAAAACCGGGCGAGGCGACCGGTTTGGTGATCGTGAGCGCCGCCGCCGCCGCCGCCGGCGCCTCGCCCCTCAATTCCTTCATGATCACCCCGTCGTCCGTCAATTGCGTGCAAGG
>JACZQZ010000007.1 GCA_022545455.1 Pseudomonadota bacterium | reverse complement strand
ATTCCGGCCACATATCTGCCCGTCATGGCCCGCGAAATCGTTCAGTCTCCCTTGATATTCGGTTGGAGTTGGCCGGTGTTCGGTGCGGCGGCATTCGTGTCCACGCTCCTCGCCGCAAGGTTTCAAAAGCGGTATTCCAATCGGCAAATATGGGCCGCAAGCCAGGTCGTCATGGCGATAGGGCTTCTCCTGCCGGTCATTCATCCACACATCTTCACGATCATCACGGCCGGCCTCTGCGTCGGCGGAACGTTCATGATCATCACGATGGCGGGCATGAAAGAGGCGCATCGCAGTGCACCGCCTGAAGACGTCATGCGTCATATCGCCGTCATGACGGCGTCTTTTGCCACGGGACAGATGATCGGGCCGGTGTTTGCCGGCTCCGTTTACGGCCTGACTCAAAGTTTCGCGGTTTCCCTCATCATCACGAGCGCCATACTCGTCATTACGGCGATAACCCTGATCGGCGGTTCCTCCAACAACGAGGTCGTCCAACCATGAATCCAAATCTGAACGGACGCAACCCGCCCCGGAGGTTCCCATGCTCGCCGACGACCTGACCATCCGCGCCGTCACCGCCAGGGCTGTCGACCTGCCCCTGGAGCGGCCCATGCGCACGGCGTCCGGGTTTCTGCCCACAGCGCCCCTTGTCCTCGTCGACGTGGCAACGGAGGAGGGCGTCACCGGCTCGGCATATGTGTTCGCCTATACGCCGCGCGCCCTTGGGCCCATGGTCAACTTCCTCGCCAATGTGGAGGACATGGTGAAGGGCAAGCCCGTGGCGCCCCGGGAGCGGGCGCGGGACTTCGAGGCGGCGTTCCGCCTGCTCGGCCGCCAGGGCCTGGTGGGCATGGCGCTGGCGGGCTTGGACATGGCGCTTTGGGATGCCATCGGCCGGGCCCGGAACCTCCCCGTGGCGACGCTCCTGGGCGGCGCGCCGAAACCCATCAAGGCCTACGACAGCTACGGTGTCGTCGACCCGATGGCGGACCGCGCCGCCCTGGAGGAGACCCTGGCCCAGGGCTTCCCGGGCCTCAAGCTCAAGGTCGGCATAGGCGATCTGGAGGACGATGTGGCGGCGGTGGCCGGGGTGCGCGAGATCATCGGCCCCGACATCGCCCTCATGGTCGACTACAACCAGTCCCTGGACGTGGCGGAGGCCATCCGCCGCATCGAGCGCCTGGCCGAATACGACCTCCACTGGGTGGAGGAGCCGGTGCCGGCCGAGGACCTGGCCGGCCACGCCCAAGTCCGCGCCCAGTCGAGCGTGCCCATCCAGACCGGCGAGAATTGGTGGTTCCCGGAAGGTATGGCCCTTGCCATCGCCGCCGGCGCCTCGGACTACGCCATGCTCGACGTCATGAAGATCGGCGGCATGACGGGGTGGCTCGGCGCCATGGCCCAGGCGGAGGCGGCGTCCCTGCCGGTCTCCAGCCATGCCTTCGTCGAGGCCAGCGCCCACGCCCTCGCCGTGACGCCCACGGCCCATTGGCTGGAGTGCCTGAACAAGGCGGCGCCCTTGCTGGAGGAACCGGCGGACCTCAAGGATGGCTTCGTCACCGCCCGCGGGCCGGGGCTGGGCATGCGCTGGAACGAAGAGGTCGTGGCGCGGCACCTCGTCTAGGTCTGGGACCCCAAGGACGGCAAGGCGATCATGTCCGCTTCTGGCTATGAGCGGACAGCGGGAACGCCGGTCAAAACCCGACTACGCCGATCTTTATGAGGGACACGCCCTCAGGCGCCCGGCGCCGGCTCCGGCCCGGTCGAGACGTAGGCCGACAGGCCGCGCACGTTGACGTCCACGTTGAGCCGGTCCTGGAGCGGCGGGAAGGCGCGCTGCCGGCAGTCCATGCGCTCGCACATGCGGCAGCCGACGCCGACGGGCACGGCGGCGGTGCCGTTGTCCAGCGAAATCCCGTCGGCATAGACGAGCTCCCGCGCATGGCCGATCTCGCATCCGACCTCCACGGCATAGGTGCTTGGCGGCACGTGGTGGCCGCCGCCGCCCTTGGTCACCGTGCGGGCGATGCAGAAATAGGTCGCCCCGTCGGGCATGCGCGAGACCTGTGTGAGGATGCGGCCCGGGGTGAGGAAGGCGGCGTGCGCCGCCCACAGCGGACAGCCGCCGCCGAAGCGCGCGATGTGAATCCCTGAGGCGCTGAAACGCTTGGAGATGTTGCCCGCGATATCGACGCGGAGCAGGTGGAAGGGCACCCCCGTGGCGCCCGGACGGTGCAGGGTGGTGAGCCGGTGGCAGACCTGCTCGAAACCGGCGGAAAACCGTTGCCCAAGCAGCTCGATGTCGTAACGGAGCGTGCGCGCCGCCTCGAGGAAGGGGACATACGGCAGGACCACGGCGCCGGCGAAGTAGTTGGCGAGCGCCACCCGGCAGAGGGATTCCGCATCGGCCGTCGACAGCTTGGTTCCGGCCACCAGCCGGTCGAGGATCTTGCCGCAGGACAACAGCCCGATCTGGTGCGCCAGTTGGAAGTCGCGGCTGTTCGCCGGCAGCACCTCGGACAATTGCAGCTTGCGGGTCACCGGATTGAACCGCCGGACCGCGCCCCGGCTCGCCTCGACCGCCGTGGTCTCGACCTCGACGGCGTACATCTGCGCCAGATGATCGACCAGGCCCCGATGGAGGTTGCTGTGGTCGAGGCCGGCCTCCCGCCACAGCCGTTCGGCCGCTTCCTCCAGTTCCGGGAAATGGTTGGTGCGCTCCTGGATGAAGTCGGTGACCTCCTCGGACGGGGGCGCGGTGGCCTCGAGCCCGCTGGCGCGTCCGTCCGAGAGGCGTTCGGCGAGGGTCTGCGCGTCGTCCCGGGCGCTGCGGTACGCCCGGTACAGGTCGAGCACGGCGCGTCCGGCGTCGGGAAGGCGCGCCGCAAGCTCGCGCAGGTCGGCTTCATTCACGGTGTGCTCCTCGAGGAGGGAATCGCTGAAGACCTCGACCAGGGCGCCGGCGAGGCGGGCCTCGTCGTCCTCGGTAAAGCTGCGCAGGTTGATGTCAAAGGCCTGCACCAGCTTGAGCAGAACGGGAACGGTGACGGCCCGCCGGTTGTTCTCGATCAGGTTCAGGTAGCTGGTGGAGATGCCGATGGCGCTGGCCATCTGCGCCTGGGTCCGCCCCTGCTCGCGGCGCAGCCGGCGCAATTTGTGTCCCAGCATGGTATCCCGGCCCATGGCTGCCTCGTTTTATAATATTTCAATAATATAACTTGTATATGCTGTAAATTTACCAAATTCAATAGTGTTTTTCAAGTACTTATTGAATCCAATCCGAGAATGTGAAAACATCACTCTCCAAACCCGGAAAAATCCGGGGTCTGGGGGGAACCGGCGTGGACAGGGCCGGGAACGCGTATTCCGTCCTGATCGTTCGAAAGCGGGGGGTATTCGCATGAAGATCTGCATTTACGGGGCCGGCGCCATCGGGGCGTATCTGGGCCTGCACCTGGCGGAGGCCGGATACGGCGTGACGCTGATCGCCCGCGGCCCCCACCTCGAGGCAATGAAAACCAAGGGTCTCAGGCTGCGCATCGACGGCGCCGAGCGGATCATCCATCCGACCTGTACGGACGATCCCGCCGAGGCCGGTCCCCAGGACTATGTCATCGTCACCCTGAAGGCCCATCAGGCCTGCGAGGTGGCCGGGCGCATGGCGCCCCTGCTCGGGCCGGACACCGCGGTGGTGACGGCCATGAACGGGATTCCCTGGTGGTACTTCCATAAGCTCCCGGGCCCCCACGAGGACCACCGTCTGGAAAGCGTCGATCCGGGCGGCCGGCAATGGGACCTGATCGGCCCCGAACGCGCCATCGGCTGCGTCGTGTATCCGGCCACGGAAATCGTCGAGCCGGGCGTGATCCGTCACGTCTATGGGGACAAGTTCACCCTGGGCGAGCCCGACGGCTCGATCTCGCGCCGCTGCCTGCGCCTCGGCGAGGCGTTGACCGACGCCGGCCTCAAGGCGCCGATCCGCGACAACATCCGCGACGACATCTGGAAGAAGCTGTGGGGGAACCTGTGCTTCAACCCGATCAGCGCCCTCACCCTGACCACCCTCGACGTGATCACGGCGGACCCGGGCACCCTGGCGCTGGCGCGCAACATGATGGGCGAGGCCCAGGCCATCGGTGAATCCCTGGGCGTGGAGTTCCGCATCAGCATGGACAAACGCATCGCCGGCGCCGCCCAGGTCGGGGCCCACAAGACATCCATGCTCCAGGACCTGGAGCGGGGCCGCCCCATGGAGATCGACGCCCTGCTCACGTCCGTCCAGGAACTGGGCCGTCTTACCGGCGTCCCCACGCCCTACATCGACACCGTGCTGGCCCTGACCCGCCAGCGCGCTCTTCAGGCCGGGCTGTATCCGCGTTTGCCCGCCGCGGCCGCAATGGAAGGTGTGGCCGCCCGGCGGGCGGCCGTCGCCTGAAAAGGTCCGGTGTGATACCGGGGGCGCGGGGGCGTTCCCCGCATACCGTATAGCCGGGGGGCACCCCCCTTGTTGTCCCTCCGGGGGGCGGGGATTGGCCGCTACTGGCGGTCCTTGCAGGGTCCTGGTCCGACCCTTCGGCGCGGCGACCGGCGCTATTTCTGCCGTGGCAGGTCGTGGGTGCCCTCCTCCTCCCGTTGCCGCGGCGAAATAAGGCCCTCCCCGGCGGGGGGCCTTATTTTTTGGATCGAGCCTAAGCGGTGGGACCCGCCGGCCCTTGCGCCGGGCTCTCACGGCCGTGTGGGAAACCGCATGACCGCGCGCAGGCCGGGCCGGTTGTCCTCGAGTGTAAGGTCCGCGCCGTGCAGCCGGGCCACCGCCGCGACCAGGCTCAGGCCCAATCCGCTGCCCGGGCTGCGGCGGCTGGATTCCAGGCGCACGAAGCGGTCCAGCACGCGGTCGCGCTCGCCCTCGGGGATGCCGGGGCCGGTGTCGGCGACCGCCACCTCGACGGCCCCGCTGGCGTCCCGGGCGGTGATGATGACGGCGCCGGACCCGGGCGTGTACTTGATGGCGTTGTCGACCAGGTTGGCCAGCGCCTGGGACAGCAGATGGCGGTTGCCCTTGACCGTCAGCCCGTCGCCGCACACCAGGGTCAACGACAGCCCTTTGTCCTCGGCCACCGGCTCGTAAAGCTCGGCCACGTCCCGGGCCAGGGCGTCCAGGTCCAGGTCCGCCATGTCTTCCGGCTTGGCCCCGGATTCGGCCTGGGCGATGCCGAGCAGGGCGGTGAACGTGTGCAGGAGGTCCTCGGCGTCTTCGATGGTGCGCTCCAGGGCGGCGCGGTACGACTCGATGGACGGCGGTTCCAGCAGCGTCACCTCGAGCCGGCTGCGCAGGCGGTTCAAGGGGCTGCGCAGGTCGTGGGCGATGTTGTCGGTGACCTGGCGCATGCCGGCCATGAGGCGCTCGATCTCGTCGAGCATGGCGTTGAGGTTCTGGGCCAGCCGGTCGAGCTCGTCGTTGCTGCCGCTTACCGGCACCCGGCGGCCGAGGTCGCCGGCCATGATGTCGCGGCTGGTGCGGTTGATGCCGTCGATGCGGCGGAGCCAGCTGCGGCTCATGACGACGCCGCCGACAAGGCCCAGGCCGATGGTCAGCGCCACCACCCAGATCAGGGAGTCGCGGATGCGCTGCTCCAGGGCGTGGCGCTCCTCGACGTCGCGGCCGACCAGCAGCTCGAAGCCGCCGCGCAGCAGCAGGTGCCGGGCGCGGGCATGGTGGGTCTCGACGCGCGCCCCGACCGGGCGTTCGTAGGCGAAGTCGAGCCAGCCGCCCGGCCCCGCCTGCACCGTCGGCCAGGAGTCCAGATTGCCGGCGATGGACCGGCGGTCGGGATCGGTGAACAGATACAGGCTCTGGCGCTGATCGCGGCTGCGCTCCCTGACGATCCTCCGTAAACCCGCCAGCCCGGTGCGGCGGTATTGCTCGGCGAGGCCGGTGATCTCGGCGGCGATGGTCTCGTCGGTCTGCTGGGCGATGAAGCCGGTGGTGTTCCAGTAAATGAACCCCAGCAGCGCCGCCACGGAAAGACCGAACAGCACCAGGTATCCCAGCGCCAAGCGGAAGGTGGAGGTCCGGAGCAGCCTACTCGGTCTCACGGATGCAGTACCCGGCGCCGCGCACCGTGTTCAGGAGGGGCCGCGCGAAGCCCTTGTCGATCTTGGCGCGCAGGCGGCTGATGTGGACGTCGATGACGTTGGTCTGGGGATCGAAATGGTACTCCCACACGTTCTCCAGGAGCATCGTCCGGGTGACCACCTGGCCGGCGTGTTTCATCAGGTATTCGAGCAGGCGGAACTCGCGCGGCTGCAGCTCGATCCTGGTGCCGCCGCGCACCACCCGGCGCGCCAGCAGGTCCATCTCCAGATCGCCGACGCGCAGCCTGGTCTGCGCCTCCGCCGGCCGCTGCCTCCGCACCAGGGCCTCGATGCGCGCCAGAAGCTCGGAAAAGGCGTAGGGCTTGACCAGATAATCGTCGCCGCCGGCCCTCAGGCCCTTGACCCGGTCGTCCACCGTGCCCAGCGCGCTGAGGAAAAGGACCGGGGTCTGGTTGCCCTCGGCGCGCAGGCGCCCGACCAGGGAAAGCCCGTCCAGTTTGGGCAGCATGCGATCGACCACGAGGACGTCGTACTCTTCGCCCTGGGCCATCTGGAAGCCGTCCTCGCCGTCGATGGCGTGATCGGCGACGTGGCCGCTTTCCTTCAGGCCCTTGACCATGTACTCGACGGCTTCGGGATCGTCCTCGATGATCAGGACACGCACCGCCCGGAACCCTCCGTCCGTTTTCAGCAGCCGGCTAATACCATCCTATTATGATACAGGCCGCCGAAGGACTGTCATATGCCGTGGTCTCGGGAACCGAGGCCGAAAATGACCCGCCGGCCACGGCGGCCGGCGGGCGGGATAACCGGGGCCGGCCGGCGCCCCTGCAGGGGAGCGGCAGACAGGGGCGGCCGCGCCCGGCCCCGGCATCCCTTCTCAAGCGGCCTTCAGGGGAAGCGCGACAAAGCGTTCCTCGGCCTCCCGGTTGACCAAGAGCAGCACCGCCTTCTGGCGTGTCTTCCGGGCCCGCCCGATCTCGGCGGCCACGTCGGCGGGCGACGACACCCGGGCGTTGCCTACCGAGACGATCACGTCGCCCGCGGCCAGGCCCTTTTTCGCCGCCCAACTGTCGGCGGCGACGCCGATGACGGCGACGCCGGCGATGTCGTCGCCGATCCCATAGGTGCGGCGGACCGCCGGGTCCAAGCCGCTAAGGCGCATCCCCTGGACCTCGGCCTCGCCGCCGCTGAGGCGCATGGACTCGGGCATGCGGCCGATCCGGACGCGCACGGTCTTCTCCTTGCCGTCGCGCCAGACGGTGAGTTTCGCCGACTTGCCGCCCTCGATCCCGGCGATCAGCCTGGGCAGGTCGCGGACGGTGCGCACGGGCCGTCCGTCGACGGCGAGGATCACGTCGCCCTGTTCGAGGCCGGCGTCCGCCGCCGGGCTGTCGGGGACGACCCTGGAGACGATGGCGCCCCTGGCCTTGTCCAGGCTCAGACTGGCCGCCATGTCCTTGTTCACCGCCTGAATGTTGACGCCGAGCCAGCCGCGCTCGACCGTGCCGTCGTCTTTGAGGTCGGCGATCACCTCCTGGGCAAGCGACGACGGGATGGCGAAGCCGATGCCGACGCTGCCGCCGGTGGGTGAGAAGATGGCGGTGTTGACGCCGATCACCTCGCCCCGGAGGTTGAATGCCGGGCCGCCGGAATTGCCCTTGTTGATGGGAGCGTCGATTTGCAGGAAGTCATCGTAGGGGCCGTTGCCGATGGCGCGGCCGCGGGCCGAAATGATACCGGCGGTCACCGTGTGGTCGAGGCCGAACGGGTTGCCGACCGCCACCACCCAGTCGCCGACACGCGCCGCGTCCGAATTGCCGAAGGGAACGAAGGGCAGATCCCGGTCCGCCTCGATCTTGATCAGCGCCAGGTCGGTCTTGCGGTCGCGCCCGATCAGCGTCGCCTCGTACTGCTCTTCATCCTTGAGGGTGACCAGGATCTTCTCGGCCCCGCGGACCACATGGTCGTTGGTCACGATGTAGCCGCCCTTGTCGATGATGAAGCCCGACCCCATGCCCCGCATCCGGTGTTGCCCGGACCGGCGCCCGTGATCGCCGCCGAAACGCTTTCCGAACTCGCCGCCGAAACGCTTTCCGAACTCGTCGCCGAAGAAGCGCCGGAAGAACTCGGGCATGTCCTTGGGCCCGTGGAATTCCCGGGGCTCCATGCGCGCCGGGGTCGCGGAGCCCCCGGCCGTCACCCGGATGTTGACCACCGCCGGGCTGACCTTCTCGATCATATCGGCGAAGCTCACCGGCAGGGCGCTACCGGTCACCGCCGCCGCCGGCGCCGTGCCGGCCGTGAGCGCATTCGAGGTGCCGATCGCGACCGCCCCGCCGGCGATGGCAAGCACCGCCACCACGGCCGCCACCCTGCCGGCGGTGCGCCCGCGGTTTGCGTATTCCTGTGTCTTCATCGTCCTTCTCCTCTGTTGGCCGGTTGCGGACGGCGGGGCGAAGCGCGCCCCCCATTGGGCCGTTCGCTCCCGCCGCACACCGGCCGGTTGCCGGAGACACTACGTTCGATCGCCTTACGGGACGCTTTCCGGCGGGTTACAAATCGGTAAGGTTCGCGGGCGCCGTCACATCGGCCCGCGCGCGGCGGCGCGTTTGTCCTTTGCCGCGAATCTCTGTAGGTTGCGTGCCGTCCCGCCACACCGTCCCGACCCATGAACGTGGATGATTTCGATTTCGACCTGCCGCGCGAATGCATCGCGCAACGGCCCGCGGTCCCCAAGGACTCGGCGCGGCTCCTGGAAGTGGGCCGGGCGGCGGACGGGGACGACGGGCTGCGCGACCATACGGTGCGCGACCTGCCCGGCCTCCTCGGCGCCGGCGACATCGTCGTCTTCAACGACACCCGGGTGATCCCCGCCCGCCTGCCCGGACGGTGCGGCCAGGCCAGGGTGGAAGTGACCCTGCACCGCCAGATCGATCCCGCGGTATGGCTCGCCTTCGCCAAGCCGGCGCGCAAGCTGCACGTGGGCGACAGGGTGGACTTCGCGCCGGGCTTCGCCGCCCAGGTCGCCGCCAAGGGTGTGGACGGCGAGGTGACCCTGGCCTTCACCCGGGCCGGCGGCGACCTGATGGCGGCCCTGGAGCGCCACGGGTTCATGCCCCTGCCGCCCTATATCAAGCGCCCCGGCCTCGGCGACGCCCGGGACCGGCAGGATTACCAGACCATGTTCGCCGAGAAAGACGGCGCGGTGGCGGCGCCGACGGCGGCCCTGCACTTCACGCCGGGCCTTATGGCGGCCCTCGAGGCGCGCGGCGTCGAGACGGCGTTCCTCACCCTGCACGTGGGCGCGGGGACCTTCCTGCCGGTGCGCGTCGCGGACACCGACGACCACCGGATGCACCCCGAATCGGGCGAGGTCCCGGCGTCGACGGCCGAGGCCGTCAACGCCGCCAGCGGCCGGGTGGTGGCCGTGGGCAGCACCGTGCTCAGGCTGCTCGAGGCCGCGGCCGCGGAAGACGGGCGCCTGCGCCCCTTTGCCGGGGACACGGACATCTTCATCACGCCGGGATACCGGTTCAGGATCGTCGACGTGCTGCTCACCAATTTCCACCTGCCGCGCACGACCCTGTTCATGCTGGTCTGCGCCTTCGCCGGCACGGCGCGCATGAAGCGGGCCTACGAGCACGCGAAACGGGAGGGCTACCGCTTCTATTCCTACGGCGACTGCTGCCTGCTGGAGCGGACGCCGTGAGCGGGCTCTCGTTCGAGGTCCTCGCCACCGACGGCCGGGCCCGGCTCGGCCAGGTGCACACCGGCCACGGGATGATCGACACCCCCGCCTTCATGCCCGTCGGCACGGGCGCCACGGTCAAGGCGGTGACGCCCGAGACGGTGGCGGAGACCGGTACCCAGGTGATCCTGGCCAATACCTATCATCTGATGCTGCGTCCCGGTGTCGAGGTGGTGGAAAGACTGGGCGGGTTGCACAGGTTCATGAACTGGCCCGGGCCCATCCTCACCGATTCCGGCGGCTTCCAGGTGATGTCCCTGGCCAAGTTGCGTGAGGTGCGCGAAGACGGCGTCGTCTTCACCTCCCACATCGACGGCGCCCGCCACGCGCTGTCGCCGGAACGGGCGGTGGACATCCAGCGCGCCCTGGGCGCCGACATCGCCATGGTGCTCGACGAATGCACCCCTTACCCGGCGGACGAGACGGTGTGCGCCCGGTCCATGCGCCTGTCCATGCGCTGGGCCGAACGGTCCCGGGCGGCGTTCCGCGAACGCCCCGGGGCCGGCCTTTTCGGCATCGTCCAGGGCGGGGTCCATGACCATTTGCGCCGGGAGTCCGCGGCAGCGCTGACCGCCTTGGGTTTCGACGGCTACGCCGTCGGCGGCCTCGCCGTCGGCGAGGGTCAGGAGCTGATGTTCGACACCCTGGAATTGACCACGGCACTGTTGCCGGAGGACCGTCCACGCTACCTCATGGGCGTCGGCAAGCCGGACGACCTGGTGGGGGCGGTGGCGCGCGGCGCCGACATGTTCGACTGCGTGCTGCCCACCCGGTCGGGGCGCACCGGCCAGGCCTTCACCCGGCGGGGCACGGTGAACTTGCGCAACGCCCGGCACGCGGAGGATTCCCGGCCGCTCGACGCCAACTGCCCGTGCCCCGCCTGCACCCGATACAGCCGGGCCTACCTGTGTCACCTGGTGCGCTCGAAAGAAATCCTCGGCGCCATGCTGTTGACCCGCCACAACCTGCATTATTATCAGGAGCTGATGGTGGGGCTCAGGCGGGCCATCGGCAACGGCACCTTCGAGGCGTTCGCCGCGGCGTTCGCCGGGGAACGGGCGGCGGGCGACATCGAGCCGGTGTAGGACACGACATGGCCGACAACAGATACCAGAACCTGACCCGGCTCGGCGGCGCCGCCGGCATCCCGGCCTCGCCCGCCGAGGCCGTGCTGGAAACGGTGAGCAACCCCGAAACCGGCGCCGATTACGTGGTGCGCTTCACGTGCCCGGAGTTCACCTCGTTGTGCCCGGTGACCGGGCAGCCCGATTTCGCCTGTCTGGTCATCGACTACGTGCCCGACCGGGCGATCCTGGAAAGCAAGTCGCTCAAATTATACCTGGCCTCGTTCCGCAACCACGCCGCCTTTCACGAGGACTGCACGATGACCATCGCCCGGCGGCTGACGGAAGAGGTGCGGCCCAAATGGCTGCGCATGGGCGGCTACTGGTATCCGCGCGGCGGCATCCCCATCGACGTCTACTACCAGACCGGCGACCCGCCCGCCGGCCTGTGGATTCCCGACCCCGGCGTCGCGCCCTACCGGGGGCGGGGGTAGGGGACTCCTTCGACCATCCGATTGCAGAAGACACCAAGGCGAAGAGATGCTCGACATGTGCGCCACACGCTTGGCGCACTTTGTGGGTTGATGCGCCCTGTCTTTTCCTCTGCGTCCTTTCGCGTCCTCCGCGTTAAAAATACAAACGCCGAGGACGCAGAGGGCCGCCGAGGGATAAAAAAAATAACGCCATCACGGCCTGACGGCCGGGGTCCGACGATTGGCGGTTAATACCAAGGAGCGCGTTTCAGGCCCACTGATACCGATATTATCGACTATCGGCGTACCGGGTCGGGTCCCGGGCGCCCGCCCCGGCGAAGCCTTTCCGGCGCACGATGCAGGCGTCGCAGCGGCCGCAGTGCTGGATCCCGTCGTCTGCGGGCGGGCCGGGATCGTAGCAGCTCACCGTGAGGGCGAAGTCGACGCCCAGCTCCAGGCCCTTGCGGATGATCAGGGCCTTGGTGAGGTCGATCAGCGGCGTGTGGATGACGGTCTTTCCTCCTCCCTCCACGCCGGCCCTGGTGGCCAGGTTGGCCATCGCCTGGAAGGCCGCGATGTACGCCGGCCGGCAGTCCGGGTAGCCGCTGTAATCGAGGGCGTTGACTCCGATGAAGATGTCGAAGGCGCCCGACACCTCGGCCTGGGCCAGGGCATAGGCGAGGAAGATGGTGTTCCGCGCCGGGACGTAGGTGATCGGAATACCGGTGCCGATGTCGGCCTCGGAGCGGTCCTTGGGGACTTCGATGTCGCCGGTAAGGGCGGAGGCGCCGAAGGTGCGCAGATCCATGTCCACGGTGACGTGGTGCGTGACCCCGGCGCGGGCGGCGATGCGCCCAGCCGCCTCGACCTCCACGTCATGGCGCTGGCCGTAACGGAAGGTGAGGGCGCACGCCTCGAAGCCCTCATCTTGCGCGATGGCGAGCACGGTGGCGGAGTCCAGTCCGCCGCTGAGAAGAACCACGGCCTTGGCCGTCACGGCGTCGATTCCTCCATGAACACGCCTCGTGTCCGTGCGCCCCGCGGGCATCGCGCAAAGAACGGTGCGCCGGGCGCCATTCCGTGGCACCATTGGTGGCACCGACACGGCGCGGGCTGAATAGCACATCCGCGCCCGGGCTGGCGAGGGAACGGTGCGCGACATCATGCCAGGGAGTACAATTTAGCCGATGCAGGCCACTACGCAGGTCATCCGCGACAAGGCGTGCGCGATCGGGTTCGAGGCGGTCGGCTTCTGCGCCGCCGAGGCGGCCGAGGCCGACCAGCGCCATCTGGCCGAGTTCCTGTCCCGCGGCCTGCACGGCGACATGGCGTGGATGGCCGACACCCAGGCCCGGCGCGCCGCGCCCCGGGCGCTGTGGCCCGAGGCGCAGAGCATCGTCGTCCTGGGGACCAACTACGGCCCCAGGGGGGATCCCCTGGCATCGCTCGCCCGGCGCGACCGGGGCACGGTAAGTGTGTATGCCCGGGGCGTCGATTATCACCGCGTTCTCAAAAAGCGCCTCAAGCGGCTCGGGCGCTGGATGGCGGAGACGCTCGACTGCGAGGTCAAGGTCTTCGTCGACACCGCGCCGGTCATGGAGAAGCCCCTGGCGGCGCGGGCCGGGGTCGGCTGGCAGGGCAAGCACACGAATTTGATCTCGCGCGCCTTCGGCTCGTGGCTGTTCCTGGGCGAGGTGTTCACGACGCTCACCCTGCCGCCCGACGCCCCGGAAACGGACCACTGCGGATCGTGCGACCTGTGCCAGCGGGCCTGTCCCACCGGCGCCCTGGCCGAGGCCTACCGGATCGATCCGGGACTTTGCATCTCGTACCTGACCATCGAGCACAAGGGCCCCATCGCCCCCGGCCTCAGCGAGCGGATGGGCAACCGTATCTACGGCTGCGACGACTGCCTGGCCGTCTGTCCGTGGAACAAGTTCGCCGCGCCGACGCCGGACGAGGCGTTTGCCGCCAGCGCGGAGACGGACAGCCCGCGCCTCGCCGACCTGGCGCGCCTCGACGACGCCGCCTTCCGCCGGGCCTTCGCCGCGTCCCCGATCAAACGCACCGGGCGCGACCGTTTCGTGCGCAACGTGCTGATCGCCATCGGCAACAGCGCCGACCGCGCCCTCGCCCGGGCCGCCCGCGAGCGCCTGGACGATTCCTCGCCCCTGGTCAGGGACGCGGCCCGCTGGGCCCTCGGGCGGCTAGTGCCGAAAGCCGGAACCACGGGGGACGCCCCCGCGGCCCCCGGGGCGTAGGCTAGGGGCGCGGACGTTATTCCCGGGCCAGGGTGCGCGCCAGCCGGCTCAGGGCCTCCTGGTGGCGCTCGTTGGTGATCCGGGCGAAATTGCGCGCCAGCTCAAGACACATGCGCTGACGTCCGGTCAGGGTTCCTCCTTCGGGCCGGTCTCCCAAACCTTCGAAGAAATAACTCACCGGGACCTTCAACACCCGGGCGATTTCGAACAGCCGCCCCGCCGATATGCGGTTGATGCCGCGCTCGTACTTGTGGGTCTGCTGGTAGGTGACGCCGATCATGTGGGCCATCTGCTGCTGGCTCAAACCCAGCATGATGCGGCGCTCGCGGATGCGGCCGCCCACGTAGCGGTCGGTTTCGGTCGCACGGTTGATCGTCGTGCTACCGCGTGGCAATGACTCTATTTTCCTGGCTTTCCGAGGCACGTGGGTTCCTCCAAGATCACGTTGGGTGTGCGCTTTTCATCGTTCGCCCCGTCGCGAAGGAAACCGGCGTTGGCGGCCAATCCCCCACGTGGTGGCTTCGGTCACGCCCTGCGTTTCGATCGCTTCGATGACGAGGACACGGCCGGCGGACACCCTTTCCTGGACCGCGGCCATGCGGCGGCATGTATATCCTATCGCATTGTGCCCAACATTAAAACGTTAGGATCCATAAAGATATACAATTGTTGGTGTGCATGTTCAAGAGTCCGTGAAGCCGCAAACACGGGTCGGCCGGACGGCGCGCCCGGAAGGCGCCACGCTACCGAAAGCGAAGGTGTTTGCTGACCGCTCCGTCCCCGGTCCGGGACTTCACGGGATGGTGTTTTTGCGCAGCCCGCGGCCCTCAGGATTCACGGCCGTTGCCGGTCAGGGCGTCCAACTGCTCCTGCATCTGGTTGAGCTTGGCACGGAGTTCTTCCAGCTGCTCCTGGTGGGGTTCGGGCTCTTCCGTTTTACCGATGTTTTTCTTGGCCGCCTCGGTGCCGTAGTACGGCGTGAACATCTTCATGGCACGCTCGAAATGGGCGGCGTTCTGCTCCCCCATCTTCTCGAACTGGGCAAAGGGCATGATGCCGCCCATGGCGTCGCTCATGTAATGACGCATCTGCTCCTGATTGCGGGCGAACGACTGCATGCTGTATTCCAGATAGCGCGGCACCAGGGCCTGCAGGCTGTCGCCGTAAAAGCTGATCAGGTGGCGAAGGAAGCTGACGGGCAACAGGGTCTGTCCCTTCGATTCCTCCTCGACGATGATCTGGGTGAGCACGGAGCGCGTAATGTCGTCGCCCGTCTTTGCGTCGTAGACGACAAAGTCGCAGCCGTCCTTGACCATCTGCGACAGGTGGTCAAGGGTCACGTAACTACTGGTCGCCGTGTTGTAGAGGCGCCGGTTCGCGTACTTCTTGATGGTGACCGGCGTCTTTTCCGAACCGGAACCGTCGCCCCGGGAAGTGTCAGCCATGGCCGGGTTGTCCCAAGTGGCCTTGCGCGTCTCCGCCATTGGTACCATAAAAAAGCCTCGCGGAAAATGCTGCATTGCAGTGAAATTTCCCCCGCCCTCGCCGGGCGCGGTATAATGACTGTCGCGGGACACGTGGAAAGGCCATGTCGGACCCTCCGGATTTGCACGGGCTGGCCCAACGGTACCTGGACCTTTGGCAGGAGCAGTTGGCCGGCCTTGCCGAGGACCGCGAGGTCGCCGAACTCATGGCCCGGACGATCGAGTTGATGAATACGGGCGCCGCCGCCTTCGCCTCCATGGCCCAGTCCGCGACGGTGCCGCCCGAAGGCGCGGCAAAGGGCGGTGAAACCCCGAAACGCGATGGCACCGACACCAAGCAAAAGCCCGACGCCGGCCCCTCCGGCGCCGCGGGCCGTGCCCCCGGGGCCCAGGCCCCTGCCGCTGCACGTGGCGCTGCAGACGATGATCTGGCTGAGTGCGCGCGCCGCCTTGGGGCCCTTGAAAAGCGGGTCGCTGCCCTGGAGGCCGGAACTCGCCGAGGCCGCGGCGGCGCTAAGGGAGGATCTCGGCCGCGTCGATCCTGACGCCTTCGCGGGCGCCGTCGACGCCGAGGCCTGCCGGCGGCTCGGCGCATTCGCCGACGGGGTGCGGGCCTATCGCCGCCATGCCCGCCGGGCGCGGCCGGCCGATCCGCCCGTTGTGTGGAGCGAGGGGTCGACGCGGCTTCTCGACTACGGCGCGGGCGCGGCGACAGGGGCCGGCGGCGTCCCCCTGGTGGTCGTCCCGTCGCTGATCAACCGGGCCTACATCCTGGATCTTACCGAAAAACGCAGCCTCGTGCGCACCCTGGCGGCGCGCGGGTTCCGGCCGTTTCTGGTGGATTGGGGCGCCCCCGGCGCGGCGGAGCGGGCCTTCACCCTGTCCGACTACGTCGCCGGGCGTCTGGAAGCGGCCTTGGCCACGGCCGTCGACCTGGCCGGCCGGCCGGCCGGCGTCATCGGCTACTGCATGGGCGGTCTGCTGGCGCTGGCGCTGGCCCAGCGCAGGCCCGATCGGGTCGCCGCGCTCGCCCTCATGGGCACGCCGTGGGATTTCCACGCCGGCCAGACGGGCAAGATCCGCCTGCTCAAGGCCATGGCGCCCCAGTTGGCCATGATGATGGAGCATCTCGGCGTCCTGCCGGTGGATGTCCTGCAGGCCATGTTCATGAGCCTGGACCCCTATCTCACGTCGCGCAAGTTCCAACGGTTCGCCGCCCTGGACGGGCGCTCGCAGAAGGCCCGCCACTTCGTCGTCCTCGAGGACTGGCTCAACGACGGGGTGCCCCTGGCCGGGCCGGTGGCGCACGAATGCCTGGTCGGCTGGTACGTGGAAAACAGGCCGGCGCGCGGCGCCTGGCGCATCGCCGGCCGGCCGGTGCTGCCGGCCGAGGTGCAGGCACGGTCGCTGGTGATGATCCCGGGCAAGGACCACATCGTGCCGCCCGCGTCGGCGGCGCCGCTCGCCGAGGCCCTGCCGCGGGCGGAGCGCCGGGTGCTCGGCGCCGGCCATATCGGCATGGTCGCCGGCGGCCGCGCGGCGACGATTTTGTACGGACCCCTGGCGCGCTGGTTGAAGGCGGCCATGACCTGAAAATTTTTTTCGCGGTGCAGCATTCCGTCCCTTGTTTCGGCGTCCGGGCGGCCCTATAACGGCCGCCACGCCGCGCACCAACCGCTGCGGATCCTGATCGAGGAGACATCCAATGACCGACGTCGTCATCGCCGCCGCCGCGCGCACGCCTGTCGGGTCCTTCAACGGCGCCCTGAGCTCGTTCCCCGCCCACGATCTGGGCATCGTCGCGATCACCGAGGCCCTGGCCCGGGCCAAGGTCGAGCCCGACGACGTCTCCGAGGTCATCATGGGGCAGATCCTCACCGCCGGCACCGGCCAGAACCCGGCCCGCCAGGCGGCCGTCGGCGCCGGCATCCCGGTGGAGAGGACCGCCTATACCATCAATCAGCTGTGCGGGTCGGGCCTCAGGTCCGTGGCGCTGGGCTATCAGGCGATCGCGCTCGGCGACAGCGACATCGTGGTCGCCGGCGGCCAGGAAAGCATGAGCCAGGCGCCCCACTGCGTGCATCTGCGCGACGGCGCCAAGATGGGCGACATCCAGCTTGTCGACACCATGATCAGGGACGGCCTGTGGGATGCCTTCAACGGATACCACATGGGCGTCACGGCCGAGAACGTGGCCGAGAAGTGGCAGCTCACCCGCGAGGACCAGGACGCCTTCGCCGCCGCCTCGCAACAGAAAGCCGAAGCCGCCCAACGGGCCGGCCGGTTCAAGGACGAAATCGTCGCCGTCACCGTCAAGACCCGCAAGGGCGAAACCGTGGTCGATACGGACGAATATCCCAGGCACGGCACGACGGCCGAGTCCCTTGGCAAGCTGCGCGCCGCCTTCGCCAAGGACGGCACGGTGACGGCGGGCAACGCGTCCGGCATCAACGACGGCGCCGCCGCCGTGGTGGTGATGACGGCGGACGCCGCCGCCGAACGCGGGATCACGCCGCTGGCGCGCATCGTCTCGTGGGCCACCGCCGGCGTCGACCCGGCGATCATGGGCACCGGCCCCATCCCGGCCAGCCGCGCCGCGCTGCAGAAAGCCGGCTGGAAAGCCGACGACGTGGACCTGATCGAGGCCAACGAAGCCTTCGCCGCCCAGGCCCTGGCCGTCAACCGGGACCTGGGCTGGGACACCGACAGGGTGAACGTCAACGGCGGCGCCATCGCCATCGGCCATCCCGTCGGCGCCTCGGGGGCGCGCATCCTGATCACCCTTTTGCACGAGATGCAGAGGCGCGACGCCAAGAAGGGACTGGCGACGCTGTGCATCGGCGGCGGCATGGGCATCGCCATGTGCGTCGAGCGCGGCTGAACGCGGGGCACATCTGAGCGCGCGGCGCCCCGGCGGCTCCGCACACATTTCGTCGAACGGTTTTCCAAAAAAAACAGGAGGATAGAATGGGCCGTGTAGCGATCGTCACGGGCGGCACGCGCGGCATCGGCCGCGCAATCTCGGAGGCCCTGAAGGACGCCGGCCACAACGTGGCGGCGACCTACGCCGGCAACGACGACGCCGCGAACGCCTTCACCGCCGATACCGGCATTCCCGTCTACAAGTTCGATGTCGGCGACTTCGCCGCCTGCGCCGAGGCCGTCGCCCGGATCGAGGCCGACCTGGGCCCGGTCGAGGTGCTGGCCAACAACGCCGGCATCACCCGGGACGCGACGCTCCACAAGATGACCCACGAGCAATGGTCGGCGGTGATCGACACCAACTTAAGCAGCGTCTTCAACATGACCCGCGCCGTCATCGGGGGCATGCGCGAACGCGGCTTCGGCCGCATCATCACCATCAGCTCGATCAACGGCCAGAAGGGTCAGTTCGGCCAGTCCAACTACTCCGCCGCCAAGGCCGGGATCATCGGCTTCACCAAGGCCGCGGCCCAGGAGAACGCCGCCAAGGGCGTCACCGTGAACGCCGTCGCGCCCGGATACATCGGCACCGAAATGGTGCGCGCCGTGCCCGAAGAGGTGCTGAAAACCAAGATCCTCGCCTACATTCCGGTCGGCCGCCTGGGCGAACCGGAAGAGGTGGCCCGGTGCGTCGTTTTCCTGGCCGCCGACGAGGCCGGCTTCATCACCGGGTCCACCCTCTCGGTCAACGGCGGCCAGTACATGGCCTGAGGGCGGGGTTGCGGGGGTTGGCGAGCCCTCAACGGATAGCGGCTACGCCGGGCGGGGGCGCGTAAGTCCCCTGACCTCCCGCTTTTTCCTGGGGCCGTGTGCCCTAAGCCCGCGCCGCAGCGCTCGCCACAAGCAGCTTCCGTCACGATGCCGAAGCGTAGGTCCGCGCCGCGCCGTTTTCTTCGCCCCGGCGCGGCCCCACCCGTCCCGCTCAGAGGATTCCCAGGAAGCGGCCGAAGCGCTCGGTGAGCAGCTTCGGCCCGGCGGCCCGCAGGACCTTGGCGAAGGCCGACGTGGTCTCGGGTCCGATCCGCCCCCCGCCGTCGTCGAGCGGCTTCCAGGCGTCGCGGCCGAAGTGGATCTGGCCCAGGTCGTTGAGCATGCGCTTGAGCGCCCCGACGGGCCTTGCCCGGGTGCGCCCCGAACCCGCGAAGACGGCCTCCAGGGTGCCCTCGAGACCGGCGGGCCCGTCGCGCTCCGCGTTCTCGGCGAAACCATGGAAGCGCCCGAGCGCCAACAACCGCTCCACTCCGGCCGACCCCAGGTCGGCCGTGGCGCGCCTGAGCGCGGAACGGGTGCGTGGGCCGAAGGCGCCGTCCACCGTCAACGTCGACGCCGCGTCGCGCTTGAAGTTGATGCCCCGCTGCAGGTCGCGGAGCGCCGGCGGCAGGCCGTCCCTGCCGGCGGCGCGCACCACTTGGGCGCCGACGCGCCTGAGGGCGGACGCCAAGTCGCCGCCGTCCGGTGCCCGGGCCGGGGTGGGGTCCTTGGGGATGGGAGGGGTCGTGCCGGCGCTATGGAAGCGCTTGAAGAACTCGGTCTCCTTGTCCGCCATCCGGTTGCGCTCCGGGTGGCCCGACGGCAGGTCGAGGCGGGTGCCCATGACCACACCGAGTTCGTCGTCGGTCCATTTGGAGACGGGCTTGAGGAGGATTTCATCGGCCTTGCTGCCGGGCTTGGCCACGGCGTCCAGGAACTTGCGGGCCTCGGGAGATGAATTCCTTAGATCGTCGGCGTCGGCGCCGAATTTCCGGGTGAGGGCCGTTTCGCGCCGGGCACGGAAGACGGCGGTGCGTTTTTCCTTGCCGTCTCCATCGTCCCGGGAAGCCAGGTTGGGGTCGTCCAGGGGTTCGTCGTCTTTCTCGTCGAACATCGTGTCGAAAATATCTTTAGGCTTCGAGAGATCGTTGTCGAACCCGGTGAGGTCGCCCTTATCGATGCCGGCCGGGATGGATTTGTTGGGATCGACGCCACCCGCTTCCAACGCCGCGCGCGTCACCGAATTGCTGTTCTGTGTGATCACGTCATAGTCTATCTCGGCCCCGTTGATCGCCTTCGCCCTTTCGACCATGCCTTTCCAGACTTCCTCCGGCTCACGGCCGCCAAGGTCCAGCTTGCGGGCATGGCGGGATTGCGGCGTGTCGTCGGGTCCGTATCTGTCCTTCGACCGTTGCAAGGCAACGTCGGCCTGGACTTCGATGTCGCCGCCGGCGGCGGCCTTTGCAAACGCCTTGAGCGATTTGCCCGCCGGCGGTCCCCCGCGGATGACGCGGGCATTGCCTTTGCCGTCGCGAAAGACCAGATAGGAATGCAGTTTGCCGAACACGCCAATGTCATCGGTCAATTGCACCGACTTGATTTCGATGTAGATTCCTTTTTCGAGCATCGTATACTTCCCTCCAATATGTTCCCCTGGTTGTGGAACCTGACCGTTAAAATACTAAATTCCGGGAGACCCGCCTAGACGGGTTACGCAACCGTGCCGGGGCGCGGATGGTGCCTCCGGGTTTCATTCGGCGGTTGCGGTGCGCGTGACGGGAGGGGGCAATCGGAATTCAAGGAAAAAAGATGACGGGAAAACGCGATCCGGTGCGATTCCTGGCCTGGGTTTTCCTGTTCGTGATGGCCACCGGGGTTGGAGTGATCTGGGCCGGGTCGGCGTGGATTGGCGATTCGCCCACGGAACCGCTGTACTCCGTGCTCACCGTCTTCGTCCTTATTTTATTGCTCTCGATGGTTGCCCATCTTTGGCTTTTCTGCCGCCTCTCGCGCCGGCCGATTCGCGATGTCCGGCGGCCGACGTTTATTCTTCACGGCGCACTCATTCTTCCCGCGCCGTTTCTCTTCACCGCAGGGTTGATTATGGCGTTTAGGTATCATTTCGATGTAAGGGGCGCACATTTTCTGATTTGGGGAGGGATCGCCCTGATCCTGATTTTCCTGGAGGCGCGGCTGCTGGGATCGCGGCAATTTTCCTTGATATTCGGCAGCCGGTCCCTCGAAAGACGGCTTGGCGTGGTGGTTTTCAGCGGCGTGTTCGTGTGGATGCTCAGCGTTGTCGTCCTAAGCACCCTTTTCATCGGTCTCTGAGCCGCTCGCTACGTCCCCGGCAAGCCGGGCGAAGCCGCTGTGTCGGGACATGAGGTTCCAGTATCCGGCCACGTCGCCTTTGTCCAGCAACGCCTTCCCCCGATCGAGGACGGCCTGTAAATCCGTGTCGTTTTTCAACATATCCTCCGTTTGGTTGGTCTAGTCGCAGTGGTTGACGGTGAGTTCCCGCGCGGGGCCGGCCACGAGGAAGCTGCAGACCAGGTCGTAAACCCGCGCGAGGATGCGGTCCGCATCGCCGAAATGCTTTCTCGAAAATGAGATATAGAGCTCGACATTGTCCAGAAGTGGCAGAGTTATTCTGCAGTGGGGAGAGGGCCTGGCGCCCTCCTTCGTGCATTCGAAGGCAAGCCTGCGTTTCCCTTCAACCCGCACAAGAACCTCACGGTGCTCGAAAAGTTCAGATCTGTGGGGGCACACCAGATACCCGTTCTTCGGACCGCCGCATTTCCTCAGGTAATCTTGCTTGAAGTAATCCTCGTCCGGTCCCGCATGGCCGGGCTCCGCCGAAATATGGAAGGTGATTACGTCGGAACGACCCTTGCCCCATTTGTAGTAATCGGTGTCCCGCTCGGTGATGGGGACAAGGTCCGGCAGGGCGGCCTCCATGAGAACCGAGTCCCCCTTGTATTCGGGGGTGCGTTCCACGACTTGGTGAGATTCCGAAAGGTAGACCCTGGGGATGCGGAAGCGGTGTCCCATGATGGTGAATTCCGCAACGTCCGCGTCGTTCGGGATTGCGCGCGCGCCCAGGGAAGGAGTGGGCAGTGCGGCCATCGCGGCACCCAGTCCGAGAGCCGCCATGACCAACGCCGTTCGCACGAACGCCTTCATCTCCGTAGGCACTCCTGCGGAAGCGGTCCGCCCGCCGGCCTGCCCCCGATGTAGATTCCTTTTTCGGGCATCGTATACTTCCCTCCACTATGTTCCCCTGGTTGCGGAACCCGACCGTTAAAATACCGAATCCCGGGAGACCCGCCTAGAGGGGTTACACAACCGTGCCGGGGCGCGGATGGTGCCTCCGGGGTTCCTTCGGGGGTCACGGCGCGCGGGGAAGCGCTATCACCACCTGTGCCGGCAGGCGGCGCGGGCATCCCGCCGATGGCCGGGCGGGTGCCGGTTAGCAGGACTTTTTCGGGGAGTCTAAGGGCGCGGCGCCGGAGTCATTTGTCCGCCAGCGCCCTGTCCAGGAAATCGAGCCGGTCCTGGCCCCAGAACATCTGGTCGTCGAAGACGTAGGTGGGCGCGCCGAACACGCCGCGCTCGATGGCTTCGGCGGTGTTGGCTTCGTATTCGGCGGCCACCGGTGCGCTTTCGGCCGCCTCCAGCAGGGCGTCGCCGTCCATGCCGATCTCGCCGGCGATGGTCCTGAGGGTCCCGGTGTCGGCGATGTTCCGTTCCTCGACCCAGACCGCCTTCAGGATGGCGTTGGTCAGCCTGCCGCAATCCTGATCGCCTTGTCTGGCCGCGATCACCATGCCCGCCGCCGGCCACTCGGCGGCCGGAAAGTACTGGGGTTGCAAATTCAGCGGCATCCCCAGGAAGTCCCGCCAGCGTGCCAGTTCAGCCAGGCGGTAGGCCTGGCGCTGGGGCGCGCGCTTGCCCAACGGCAGGCCGCCCGAGACGGGGAAGACCTCCTGCAGGCTTACCGGCTTGTGGTCGATGGTCGCCCCGTGGCGGCGGGCCGTTTCCTCCAACCGCACGCCGCCCAGATAGGTCCAGGGCGAGTTGAGGGAGTAATAGTACTGGATGGTCCTGGTCATGGCCGCCTCCCCTGTGCGAGTCCCCGGCGGGGCATGATGGCCATTGCGCGCGCCGCGTCAAGCGGCGTGGCGCCGCATCCGCCGGCCACGGTCCGGCGGCCGTGTTACTGCCCGGCGCGTTCGAGTTCTAGTTCGCCGCCGCTTTCGAAATAGCGGTACGCGTCGACGCCGCCCAGGACCACGCCGTCGAAGCCCAGATCGATGATGCCGTACACGTAGGACTGTGTGTCGCCGGTGATGATCTTCTGCCATTGGGCGCGCCAGTACTCGACATAGTACTTGTCCGGGTCTCTCCAAAACGGTCCGCGGATCCACCGCGGCGCGCCCTCGCGCCAATAGGGCTTCCAGTAGTGGCGGTAGCGTGCCGCCGAGCCGATGTCCATGTAGGCCAGCACAAGCCGCCGCGCGCCCGTCTTCTTGTACTTCAGGCCTTCGACGGCCTGTTTGGTCAGGGGGGTTCGCCCGTGGAAGACGTCGACGACCACCATGTCGAAGTTGGTGCCGCGCAGGGCCATGGCGAACTCGTCCTGCCGGCCGAAGGGCGCGGACGTCCGCAGATACAGAAAGTTCCTGACAGACTTCAGCGACAGCACGCTGGCGCCGTTTTCGTGGAAGGGGCGCTTGGGATAGCGGGGCAGGCTGCCCAGCTCCTGGGCGCGGGCATGGGCGACGAACGGGACATAGCCCTTGGCCGCGTTGCGCCGGTGGGAGTCGTTTACCGTCTTCGCCTTCCGGCCGTAGTCCATCACCAGGACCCGGAGTCCGTTCGTCCGGGCCAGTTCGGTCAGTTTCAGGAGTTTCTCCTGGCGCTCTGCCGGCGGCGGCTTGTCGAAGTCCGGGTCGCCGAAGTACAGGGCCTCCTGAAGGACGCCGTCTATGGAACGCATATAGGTGCGGGCCGGGGATCGTTGGCTCGTGTCGATGGCGTCGACTTTCGCCAGCAGCTCGAGGCCGTTCTGGGGGATGATCAGAAAGTCCCGCCGGTTCTGCCGCGCGAAGGCGCCGATGGCCTGGATGAACCGGCGCATCTCCTCGCGGTAATCGGGCGCCGGGGCGGCGTCCTGGTTCTGCGGTTGTTGAGCGCCGCCCTGGCCCGGCTCCTGGGCGCCGGCGGGGGCCAGAGCGAGGAGGACGAACGCCAGAACGGCTGTTACCCGTGGAACCAACATGCGCGCTTTCCTGATTCCATTTGGTGCATGTCCAGTTGTAACGCAACAGGGGGCCGGTTGGGAAAGGGGAAGTCGGCTCTAGTCGAGCATCGCCGCCACCTCCTCGGCGATGGCGAGCGACGATGTGAGCCCCGGCGACTCGATGCCGTACAGGGCGACCAGGCCCCGGACGCCGTGCACGCCGGCGTCCTGGATGACGAAATCGGCGGGCGGCTGGCCGGGCGCCTGGATCTTGGGGCGGACGCCGGCGTAGCCGGGCCTGAGGGCGTCGTCCTCGAGCGCCGGCCAATATTCGCGGATGGCGGCGTAGAAAGAGGCCGCCCGGCCGGGATCGACGGCGTAGTCGATCTCGTCCACCCATTCCACATCGGGGCCGAATCGCCCTTGTCCGCTCAGATCCAGGGTGTAGTGCAGGCCCAGACTGGCGGGCAGGGGCAGGGGGTAGATCAGGCGCTCGAACGGGGGCCTGGCGGACAAATAGAAATAGTTTCCCTTGGCCAGGTAGCGCCGGGGGATGGTGGCCGCCGGCACCCCTTCGATGGCGGCGCTCACGGCCTGGGCGCCCAGGCCGGCGCAGTTGACCAGGGTGCGGCAGGCCAAGGTCGCCGGCTCGGCGCCGCCCACCTCGATGACCACGCGGGCGTCCCCGTTGCCTCCGGCGATCCGCCCGCCCGTGACCGGGCTGAGGAACGCGATCACGGCCCCGGCGGCCTCGGCGTCCCCCTGGAGGGCGAGCATGAAGGCGTGGCTGTCGATGATGCCGGAAGACGGCGACAGCATCGCGGCCACGGCGTGCAGAGCCGGTTCCAGCGCCGAGACCCCGTCCCGGTCCAGCCACTCCAGGTCAACCACCCCGTTGGCCCCGGCGCGGGCGCGCAGGTCCTCCAGGGCCGGGATCTGGCTCTCCTCGGTGGCGACGATCAGCTTGCCGCAACGCCGGTGCTCGATCCCGTGCGCGGCGCAGTATGCGTAAAGCAACTGCCGTCCCTTGACGCACAGCCGGGCCTTGAGGCTGTCTTTGGGGTAATAGATGCCGGCGTGAATGACCTCGCTGTTGCGCGAGCTGGCGCCCGTGCCGATGGTCTCGGCCGCCTCCACGACGACGACCTCGCGCCCCTTGAGCGCCAGTGCCCGCGCCACCGCCAGGCCGATCACGCCGCCGCCGATCACCGCGCAGTCGATGGTGTCCGCCATGCCTGCCCCTTGAGTATTAGCGATCCGGGGAGCGGAGTTTGTGCGCCGGCCGCCGGCCGGTCAAGCGGGCGGCGGACCGCCCGGCCGCCCGGGTCCGCCCCACATCACCAAAAATTGAACCGGAAACGGGTTGCCCCATGCACCCCGCGGGGCCAAGCTCCGGGGATGGAGCAGGATTTCCGCACCGAGACCCCCCGCCCCCGGCCGGCGAAGGGACGGCGCGGCGCGGCGCTCGCCGTCGCCGCCGTGCTCGCCCTGCCCGCCGCCGCCGGCGCCAACCCCATGTTTTGGGCCGGGGAGTGGCCGAACACCGATTTCTCCAGGCATTCGGTGGACCTGGCGGAGATCATGTCGGGCGGGCCGCCCAAGGACGGCATTCCGTCCATCGACGACCCCAGGTTCGTGCCCGTTTCGGAAGTCACCGACCTGACCGATACGGAACCGGTCATCGGCGTCACCGTCAACGGGGAGGCCCGCGCCTATCCGCTCGGCATCCTCACCCGGCACGAAATCGTCAACGATACCATCGGCGGCGTTCCGGTGACCGTGACCTATTGTCCGTTGTGCAATTCCAGCATCGTGTTCGACCGCCGGGTGGACGGCCAGGTGCTGGACTTCGGCACCACCGGCAAGCTCAGGAACTCGGACCTGGTCATGTACGACCGCCAGACCGAAAGCTGGTGGCAGCAGTTCTCAGGGCAAGCCATCGTCGGCAAGATGACCGGCAAGACCTTGAAAATGCTGCCCTCGCGCCAGGAATCCTTTGCCCGCTTCCGGGCCCGGGCGCCGAACGGCAAGGTGCTGGTGTCCAACCAGCCGTTCCGGCGCTACGGCATAAACCCGTATGTGCGCTACGACAGCGCTCCGTTTCCGTTTCTCTTCCGCGGCGATCTGCCCGAGGGCATCGCGCCCATGGTGCGGGTCGTCGCCGTGGGCGGGGAGGCGTGGGGCCTTCCCCTGCTGCGCAAGAAGGGGACGATTGTCCGGGGCGATCTGGTGCTGAGCTGGGAGGCGGGGCAGAACTCGGCCCTCGATACCCGAGTGATCCGCCGCGGCCGCGACGTGGGCAACGTGGTCGTGCAGCGCCGCGACGGGAACGGATTCGAAGACGTGGTGCACGACGTCACCTTCGCCTTCGTGTTCCACGCCTTTCACCCCGAGGGGACCATCCACACCGAGTGAACCCGACAAGGGGTCTTCCGGCGCGTGGCGGCCCGGGATCCATTCGCGGAAATCCTGCGGCGGATCGAGCCGGCGGGTGACCGAATCGCCTTCCGTGGAACCAATCGCCCGGGTACCATGGCGTCGGTTTCCGGGGCGTTGGGGAAATGCCCGTCCATAGTGCTCACTGACCGGAGATGCTTCCAATGTTTCAGGTTGAACGCCTCGTCGAAGAGTGCAAATCGGCGCTTCGCGAGGGCGATGCACACAAAGCCGTTCGGGAAATCGTTGCCAAGGTGGTAGCGACACCGAACGAGGTCATCGGGGCGCTCGGGGAACCACGGTTGGCCGGGGTCCAGACGCTTTACCATGCCGACGATCTGACCGTTCTCAACATCGGTTTCGGGCCACATATGCGCTTTCTGCCTCACGATCACCGGATGTGGGCCGTGATCGGCATCTACGGAGGGCAGGAGCACAATGTGTTTTACCGCCGCGACGGCAACGGTCTCCAGGAAGCGGGAACGAAGGACCTTGTGGACGGGGACACGGTCGCCCTGGGGGAGAAGGTGATCCACGCCGTGATCAACCCCCTGGCGAAGGTGACCGCGGCGATCCACGTTTACGGCGGTGATTTCTTCGAGACGCCGCGCAGCGAATGGGACCCGGAGACCCTGGAGGAGAGCCCCTACGACATAGAGAAGAACATGCGCCTGTTCGAAGAGGCGAACGAGCGGCTGCGCGCCGGGCCAGAGGCTCAGTAAAGAACGCCGGTTTCAGCGCTCCTTGGTATAAGGCGGTCGTTTCTCCGGGGATGTTGGACGCCCCCCATTTACTAGGGTCGGACTTCCAAGCGTTCTTTGTTCAGTACGCACGCTAATGTCCGCTTTTGGGGGCAAAGCGGACATAAATCACTAGGCGGCAGGATGTCTGCTAATAGCCATAAGCGGACATTCCAAGGGTACACGTCCAATCCTCGGAGAGGTGCGTCTGGATGGTGGCAAAATTGACCGAATGGGCTTCTGTACACCGCCAACCGACGAAAATCGTATATACTCCGATGACGAAAATTTCTCTAAGACTTGGCGGCCAACCGGGAGCTATCGGATAACCGGGAGCTATCGGATGAAAACACGAAATACGCGCTCGCGGCCGAAAGACACTTTATCGGCCTGGATATTTTTGACGGGGTTGGTTCTGTTGTCGCCACGTCCTGCTTTGGCGGCGGAGATTTTGTTCGTTGCCGACGATTTTCCACCTTATCAATATCTCACGCCGGACAGTGAAGCACGCGGTTCATCTTATGAGGTCGTCCAAGCTGTTTTTGACCGTCTCCGCATCCCCATCCAGGTTGAATTTCTGCCGTGGAAGCGGGCCGTCAAAACCACAAAAATGGGTAAAGCCACCGGCGTATTTTCCTGCGGCTACAAAAAAGAACGGGAAAGCTTTGTCCATTATTCTGCCCCCATCAGTTACGCAACCAAAGGGGTCATCGTCAAAAAAACCTACCAGGGCTCTCCGATTTCAGCACTCAAGGATTTGCATAATGTCAGCGTCGGCGCGGTCACTGGATTCGCAGCTAACAAATTCCTGAACAAGGCCGGAATTTCTTTTGTCGGCGTGCCAGAAATCAGGAGTGCGATCCCAATGTTGGTCCGAGAAAGGTTCGATGCCCTGTACCTTACTTTGGAAACCGGGCAATTCCTCGCCGCCGAAGCCGGGATGGCGGGAGCGTTCGAATATATCCCGTTGAGGGATTTCGCCCTCCGTCCCTACCATCTGTGTTTCAGTAAAAAATGGCCGGGTTATCGGGAGCTCGCGGAAAAATTCAATCATGCGCTTGGCGAATTGCGGGCCAGTGGTGGACTGAAAGCTATCTACGCAAAATACCGTTAGTGCCGCCTGGTTGCACATGCTTCCCCCAACACTTGCCCGAATGTCCGCTAAGGGTCACAAGCAGACGTTAAGCGGCACTCATCTTGATGTCTGCTTTCAGGGGTAAAGCGGACGTCGCCGCGCCTCTTTAGGCTCCCGACACCTGGGAAGGGCAGCGGGCCTTCGCGTCCACCCCCCGTATACTCCCCGGCCCACCACCAGTCCCTTGCGAGGGAGGCGGAAGGAGAACCGAGGTAGGGCGGAGGTGGCCGCCATCCGTCGTTGGTGTATCCGACCTGATGTTCACGCTAATCCGATCCCCATATTTTGGCAGGACCGATCCGGCGGAGCCCATCGACGGCGAAGGCCGGGGCCGGAAGTTTGCGACACCTTCGCCGGCGTTCCGCGCGCCGCGCCGCGGACGGGAACGAAGCGTTGTCTATGCCACCCCTGGCCTAACCACTAGGACAAAAGAGCCCTTCCGGCGCGTGTTGCCCCGATCGGGGGCGGGCGCTAGAGTCGGTCCGTTCCAACAATCCGGGTGTGGAAAGGCATGGTCCTGGGATTCATCCCTTCCAACCGTCCGAACGCCGGCGCCCGCCTGAGGGGAGGCCGGGAATGACCGCCGGCAAGGGAGCGCACGTCATCGTCGTCGGCAACGAAAAGGGCGGCACCGGCAAGTCCACCACGTCCATGCATCTGATCGTCGCCCTTCTTAAGCTCGGCCGGTCGGTGGCCAGCATCGATCTGGACGTGCGCCAGGGGACGCTGACGCGCTATATGGACAACCGGCGCGCCTTCGCGGCGGCGCCCGGGCGCAGGCTGCCCATGCCCGTACACGCGGTGATCCAGGCGCGCACGGACGCCCCGTCGGGCGCCGCGCGGGCCGAGGAGGATCGGTTGTCCTCGCTGATCGAGCAACTGGCGCCGCTCCACGACGTCATTGTCATCGACACGCCGGGCAACGATGCCGGCCTCACCCGTTTGGGCCACTCGTACGCCGACACCCTGATCACGCCGCTGAACGACAGTTTCATGGATCTGGACGTGCTGGCGCGCGTCGACGGCGACAGCATGCGGATCATCGGACCCAGCCAGTACGCCGAGATGGTGTGGAAGCAGAAGATGACGCGGGCCCAACGCGACAACGGTTTCATCGACTGGATCGTCATGCGCAACCGGTTGAGCAGCCTGGATGCCCGCAACAAGCGCCGGATGGCCCGCATTTTGCGCGAGCTTTCGACGCGCCTGGGCTTCCGCCTCGTCCCCGGTTTCGGCGAGCGGGTGGTCTTCCGCGAGCTTTTCCTCCGCGGCCTCACCATGATGGACCTGCGCGACGTGGCCGGCCCGGACGCGTTGACGCTGTCGCAGATCGCGGCGCGCCAGGAGGTACGGACACTGGTCGAGGGCATCCGCTTTGCGTCGCTGGCACGGGGCTCGGCCACGGGGTAATCTAAAAAGAGGAGGAGCGGGCCCGTTTGGGCACTATTTCACATCCCTCCACCCGGTGAGATCGGCAATGGCGAGCGGCAACAGCAAAGTCCCCACCAAGACGGCGTCCCGGGACGACGTCGCGGCCTTCCTGCGCAAGGTGGCGGAGGCGCCCGTCGCCAAGGCGACGGGGGAACGGGGGCGGCTGATCTTCGCCATGGACGCCACCGCCAGTCGCGAGCCCATGTGGGACCGGGCCGCCCAGATCCAGGGAGAGATGTTCGTCGAGACGGCGGCCCTCGGCGGGCTGGAAATCCAGCTTGCTTTCTACCGCGGCTTCGGGGAATTCAGGGTCAGCGGATGGCTGACCGGATCGTCCGAGCTCAACCGGCTGATGACGTCGGTGTTGTGCCTGGCCGGACAGACCCAGATCGGCAAGGTCCTGCGCCACGCCATCAACGAGACGAAGGGGAAAAAGGTCAACGCCGTCGTTTTCGTCGGCGATTCCATGGAGGAGGACGTGGACCACCTCGGCGCCCTTGCCGGCGAACTGGGGCTGCTCGGCGTGCCCGCCTTCATGTTCCACGAGGGCGACAACCCGGTGGCGGGCTTCGCCTTCCAGCAGATGGCCCGCCTCACCAACGGCGCCTACTGCCGGTTCGATTCCTCTAGCGCAAATGTGTTGCGGGATCTCCTGAGCGCGGTTGCCGTCTATGCCGCCGGCGGCCGTCCCGCCCTCGAGGATCTGGCCAAGCGCCGCGGCGGCGAGATCCTGAAAATCGCCCACCAGGTTCAGAATCCGTCGAAATGACCGGGCTCGGATGGAGTCGGCACCGAGACGGGCACGGGGCGCGCCCGGCCCACCGGGCGGCAATGCCCGGCGCCGAGACGGGGCCTCAATGGCCCGCTGACACCAATATTTTCGAATATTGGTATAATACCAAGGGGCGCTGATCATGACTCACAGAGATCGCGTAGGCGGCTCGTCGGGGGGCGTCGAAAAGTTTTGACGATGCACCGCATCGCCACGGCGCACACTCCTCGCCGAAAACCTTGGTAAGCCGTCTCTATGGGTCATGATCAACACTCCTTGGTATAAGGAGATCTGAGGTCTTGTTGCCCTATTTTCTCCTCGGCATCGCCCTGCTCGCCGGGTTGATCCTGGCCGGGCACTGGTTCACCCGGGCCGACCCCAGGCTTCTGGCCAAGGTCCTCAAACGGCTTGCCTCTGCGCTCATCGTCGGCGTCGCCCTGTATCTGGTCCTTACCGGCCGGCTGGCCTGGGCCCTGTTCGCCCTGCCGGCGCTGTTGCCGTGGTTCCTGCGCTTGCGGGCCCTGGCCCGTACGGCCAAGGCCTATTCGCGCATGTCGGCGGCGATGCACGGAGGCCCCGGGGCGGGGACGGGACAGGCCTCGGAGGTCGAGACCCGGTTCCTGCGCATGTTTCTCGATCACGACAGCGGTGCCATGACCGGCGAGGTGATTGCCGGGACCTACGCCGGACGGCGCCTGGACCAGATGTCGCTGGCGGAACTGCTGGAGTTGCTGAAGACGTGCTGGGACGAAGACCAACAATCGACGCAGGTTCTGGAGGCCTATCTGAACCGGGTCCACGGCGACTGGCGGGAGGAAGCGGCGAAGGCGGGCGGCCGCGGGGCGGAGGCCTTCGGCGAAGGGCCCATGAGCCGCGACGAGGCCTACCGCATCCTGGGCCTCGATCCCGGCGCCGGCACCGAGGAGATCAAGGAGGCCTACCACCGGCTGATGGCCGGGCTGCACCCCGATCACGGGGGGTCCACCTATCTCGCCGCCAAGATCAACCAAGCCAAGGACGTGCTGCTCGGGAAGTAGTGGCCTGTATACAGGCCACTAGCCCCGGGGGTCGAAACGATCGGGTCGTTTCGACGTGAGAAGCCGGCGACGGGCCGGCGCGGTCAGAAGCTCGACGGCTTGGTCAGTTGGGCGATCGAGTGTACCCGGTTCCTGGCGGTGCCGGTCGATCTGGCGACGGACCACTCGGCGGAGTTCATGCGTACGGCCCAGGCGTCGTAGATGCCGGACCGGCGGATGAGCGCGCGCATGTCCTCCTGTTCACTGGGGCCGAAGGGTCCAATCACCACCCGGAACACCCTGCGGCCGTCCAGCTTCGCGGTGACGACGGAAGGCGCCAGCGTGCCGTGCCGCGCCGCCAGGCGCTTGGCGTTGTTCCACCGCGAAAACGTGCCGATCACGTAGTACAGGCCCGGACCCACCATTGCCGCGGGCACCCATTCCCGGCGCGGCGCGGGCCGGTCCGCGGTGGCCGCCGGCTGTACGTGATCCACGGTCCCGGGCGCGCCGGCCGTATCGACGGCGGCTACTTCCGTCGCCGGTTGGACGAACCCCGACGGGGGCGCCGTTTCCTCCGCCGGTGCGGAGGCGGTGGTGAAATCGGCCGATTGCGGCTCGGCCGGCTCGAGGAGGTCGGATTCGGCGTCGAGCATGGCCAGATTCATCAACTCGTCCTCGGTGGGGCCCGAGGCGGTGGTGAACGACACCAGATCAGCGGAGGCCGCGCCGCCGGCCGTCGGCTGCCCATCGGCGGCGGCCACGGCGAAGGTGCTGTCTTCGTCGATGCATAGTCCGTCGCCCGTGAAGCCGCGCCACATCGAGCAGTCCTTCTGGGCGATCTGGGAAAGGGCATGGTCGGCGACGGTCTTCTCGCTTACGGCGAGGCTGATGGCGTCGATGGCCAATGAGGCGATGGTGACGGCGGGGGGCAACCCGCATGCGGCCACGAACAACGGCAACAGGACAACGCCGAGGCGTGGGGTCAGCGGATGGGTCTTGCGGGGCGCGCGTGAGGGCCGGGCGTTGGTGGTCGTGATCGGCATCGGATTTCCTCTCCAGACAACGTCGATAAATTTTGGTAAAAATAAAATCGGTTCGAAATATGGCCAGACAATGTGCAAGTCTATATATTAGCTTTACTTATTTGTAAAGAATAAATACTTTAACAATAACAAAATAAAATTCTTCTATAATTAAATTATTCGGTTTTTTATTATCTAGTATTTTATTAAAATTCGAGGTGATCTGCGCGGCGCCGCCGATCGCCGGGCGGCCGGGCCGACGCCGGTCCGGCCGGCGGCATCCGGCCAGGCGGCGAAGGCTTGGGTTGCGGTGTCCGGTTCGCTGTGGCACAAAGACCGCGCCCGCGGACGCGCCGCGGCCGTATGTCCGAACAGCACCACCATTCCGGGGGACGCCCATGGTCGAGCCTGTACGCAAGGCCGTGTTTCCGGTGGCCGGGCTGGGAACCCGGTTCCTGCCGGCGACCAAGGTCCTGCCCAAGGAAATGCTTGCCGTGGTGGACAAGCCGTTGATCCAGTACGCGGTGGAGGAGGCTCGCGAGGCCGGGATCGAGGACTTCATCTTCGTCACCGGACGCGGCAAGAGCCTGATCGAGGACCATTTCGACCACGCCGTCGAGCTCGAGCAGGTACTGAAGGAACGGGGCAAGGACGAGGCGTTGCGCTCGGTGCTCGACTGCATGCCCGGGCGGGTATTCTATACCCGCCAGCGCCAGCCGCTGGGGCTGGGCCATGCCGTGTGGTGCGCGCGCGGCTTCGTTGGCGGCGGGCCGTTCGCGGTCCTCTTGCCCGACGACCTTATCCTTGCCGAGCCCGGGTGCCTCAAGCAGATGATGGAGGTCTACCGGGAGACCGGGGGCAATCTGGTGGCGGTCGAGGACGTGCCGCGCGCCCACACCATGCGCTACGGCATCCTGGACGTGGTGGAGGACGACGGCCGCCTGGCCCGCGCCAGGGGCTTGGTGGAGAAACCGGCGCCGGAGGACGCACCGTCGACCCTATCCATCATCGGCCGCTACATTCTCGGGCCCGAGATTTTCCCCCATCTGGACCGGCACGAACGCGGCGCCGGCAACGAAATCCAGCTCACCGACGCCATGGCCAGGACCATCGGCGAGGTCCCCTTCCACGGCCTCAGGTTCTCCGGGAAACGGTTCGACTGCGGCACCAAGCTGGGGTACCTCGAAGCCAACGTCGCCTTCGCGCTGACCCGCGACGATCTGGCGGGCGACGTCCGCGCCATGCTGAAGGATTACGCGTGAATCCCGCCGCCGGCCCCGCGCCGTCGCTCCTTGCGGTGTCTTCGCGGAACGGGGCCGCCGGCGGAAGAAGGACGGAGCCATGCATGTTGCGATGATCGGCACCGGATACGTGGGCCTTGTTTCCGGTGTCTGCTTTTCCGAATTCGGCCTCGACGTGGTCTGCGTCGACAAGAATGCGGACAAGATCGACCGCCTGAACCGGGGCGAGCTGCCCCTGTACGAGCCGGGGCTGGACAGCCTGATGGCGGGCAACGTCAGGGGCGGGCGGCTGTCGTTCACCACCGACCTGGACCAGGCGGTGGACGGGGCGGACGCGGTTTTCATCGCCGTCGGGACACCGAGCCGCCGCGGCGACGGGCACGCCGATGTGTCTTTCGTCTACGAGGCGGCCGGGGAGATCGCCGCCGCCATCGGCGGATACACGGTGATCGTCAACAAATCCACCGTGCCCGTGGGCACCGGGGACGAGGTGGAGCGGATCATCCGCGAGGCCCGCCCGGACGCCGAGTTCGACGTGGTCTCGAACCCGGAGTTCCTGCGCGAAGGCTCGGCGATCAATGATTTCATGCGTCCCGACCGGGTGGTCATCGGTTCCAACAGCGAACGCGCCAACGCGGTGATGCGCCAACTCTACCGGCCCTTGTTTCTGATCGAGACACCGATCCTTTTCACCTCGCGCCCGGCATCCGAGCTCATCAAGTACGCCGCCAACTCCTTCCTCGCCACCAAGATCACGTTCATCAACGAGATCGCCGACCTGTGCGAGAAGGTCGGCGCCGACGTCCACGACGTGGCCAGGGGGATCGGCCTGGACGGGCGCATCGGGCGCAAGTTTTTGCATGCCGGTCCCGGCTATGGCGGTTCCTGCTTCCCCAAGGACACCGTGGCCCTGGTGCGCACGGCCCAGGAACTGGGCGGCCGTATGCGCATCGTCGAGGCGGTGACCGAAATCAACACCGCGCGCAAGAAGCAAATGGCGCAAAAGATCGTGGACGCCTGCGGCGGGTCCGTGGACGGCAAGACCATCGCCGTGCTCGGGCTCACCTTCAAGCCCAACACGGACGACATGCGCGAGGCCCCGAGCCTCGACATCGTGTCCGCCCTGCAGGCCGCCGGGGCAACCGTGCGCGCCTTCGATCCGGTGGGCATGGAAGAGGCAAAGGCGGTGCTCGACGGCGTGGTCTGGTGCGACAACGCCTACGACACCATGATCGATGCCGAGGCGCTGACCATCATCACCGAATGGAACGAGTTTCGGGCACTGGATTTCGATCACGTGAAATCGCTGATGAAAAGTCCGGTGATGGTGGACCTGCGCAACATCTACAATCCCGACGAGATGGCGGCGGCCGGTTTCCACTACACCTGCGTCGGCCGGCCTTCGCCGCCGGAGAAATGAAGGGCGGGAGCGGGCCCATGTCCGAAGCGCACACGCTGGACCCGACGATCCTGCGCGAATACGACATCCGCGGCATCGTCGACGACACCTTAGGGGCGGCGGACCTCCGCGCCATCGGCCGTGCCTTCGGCACCATGGTCATCGGCGAAGGCGGCCGCACCATCGCCGTCGGCTACGACGGGAGACTGAGCTCGCTGGACCTGGAGGCGGCCCTCGTCGACGGCTTGGCCGCTTCGGGTCTGAAGGTGCTGCGGGTCGGGCTGGGGCCGACTCCGATGCTCTATTACGCCACCCATGCGCTGGCCACCGACGCCGGGGCGATGATCACCGGTTCCCACAACCCGCCCGAATACAACGGCGTCAAGATGGTCCTCAAGGGGCGGCCCTTTTTCGCCGACGCCATCCAGGAACTGGGCCGGGTGGCGGCCGCCGGCGACTTCGCGTCCGGGCGCGGCAAGGTGCTCGACCGGCGGGTCATCGAGGAGTACGTGGAACGGTTGGCCCGCGACTTCGATCCGGTCAAGCCGCTGACCGTGGCCTGGGACGCGGGCAACGGCGCCGCCGGCGACGCCCTGACGATGTTGTGCGCCGACCTGCCGGGGCGGCACATTTTGCTCAACGAACGCGTCGACGGCACCTTTCCGGCCCACCACCCGGACCCTACCGTGGAAGCCAACCTGGAGCAGCTCAAACAAACCGTCGCCGCCGAGAAATGCGACCTCGGGATCGCTTTCGACGGCGACGGCGACCGCATCGGCGTCGTCGATTCCCTGGGCCGGGTGCTGTGGGGGGATCAGTTGCTCGCCATCCTGGCGCGGGACGTGCTTGAGGACCTGCCCGGCGCCACCATTATCGCCGACGTCAAGGCCAGCCAGGCGTGTTTCGACGAGATCGCGCGCCTCGGCGGCACGCCCCTGATGTGGCGCACGGGCCACTCCCTGATCAAGGCCAAAATGGCGGAGACCGGCGCGCCGCTGGCCGGCGAGATGAGCGGCCATATCTTTTTCGCCCACCGCTACTACGGTTACGACGACGCCCTGTACGCGGGCGTGCGCCTGCTCACGGTGCTGGGCCGTTCGGACGAAAGCCTGGCGGAGTTGCGCGACCGCCTGCCGGCGATGGTCAACACGCCGGAGGTGCGGTTTCCCTGCGACGAGGAACGCAAATTCCAGGTCGTAGAGGAGGTCCGCGAGCGCCTCAAGGGCATGGACGGAATCACCGTGCACGACATCGACGGGGTCCGCGTGCAATCGGACGACGGCTGGTGGCTTCTGCGCGCCTCCAACACCCAGGCCGTTCTCGTCGCCCGCTGCGAGTCCGACAGTGAAGAGGGACTGAAGCGGCTCAAGGGGACCCTGGCCGACCAGCTTCGCGCCAGCGGGCTGGAGATTCCCCGGTTTTCCTGAGGGCACACTGCCTATATATGGGGGACCGGCGTGGCGGCCGGCGGCGAAAGGAGGCGAATTCGTGGCCGATACCGTGACCGAGGAGGCGGCGCTCGACGCCGTGCGTGAACAGCTGCCGGTGGCGCTCTGCGCCTTCGACACCGGGGGCCTGAAATGCGGCCTGGTCGTCGTCGACGAGGTCAACGGCTTCGCCACCGTGGGCGCCGGCGCCCTGGCGCCGCGCGAGCCCAACGCCCAGGTCAGCCGCATGGTGGAGGAGACGGACCGCCTGGCCCGCGTCTTCGCCGGGCGCGGCCTGCCCATCGCCGCGTTCCTGGACACCCACGAGCCGGGCAAACCGGAACCGCCCTATCCGCCCCACTGCGAGAGGGGCACCGGCGAGGAAGAGCTGGTGCCGGCCCTGGCGTGGTTCCACGACTGTCCCCAGGCGACGCTGATGCGCAAGGACTGCATCAACGGCTTCGTCGGCGCCCAAGCCCTGGATAGCGGCGAGAACGGCATGGTCCGCTGGGTCAACGACAATGGCCTGGAGGCCATCGTCATCGTCGGCATCTGCACCGACATCTGCGTCATGGACTTCGTGCTGACCATGCTGTCGGCGCGCAACCACGCCATGATGCCGGCGTTGCGCGATATCGTCGTCTACGAGGCCGGCTGCGCCACCTACGACCTGCCCAGGGAGGCGGCGCTGTCCCTCGGCCTCCAGGAAACGGCCTCTCATCCCCAGACCCTGACCCATCACCTGGGCCTTTATTTCATGGCCTCGCGGGGGGCCGTGCTGGCGTCTTCCGTGCGCCTGTAAGCGCCGTGGAGTACTTCTTTTACGGAACCCTGATGGATGGGGACGTGCTGGCCCGCGTTGTCGGCCAGCCCGTGCCCCCGGCGCGCATGGAGGCCGCCGTCGTCGACGGCTACCGGCGCCTCTACGTCGCCGGCGCCTGGTACCCCATGCTGGTGCCGGCGCCCGGCGGGCGGGTCGAGGGCCGTCTGGTCTCCGGCATCGATGCCGCCCAGGCGGCCCGCATCGCCAATTTCGAAAGCGACGCCTATGAGCTGGAGGCGTTGCCGGTGCGGGGGGCGCGGCGCGGCCCGGTCCGGGCCCTCGCCTTCATGGCCCGCCCTGGTGTCGCTGCCTCGCCCGAGGAATGGGATTTGGCGTCGTGGCGGCGGCGCCACAAGCGGACGTATCTGCGTCTCGTCGGGGTCTGGATGGCGGGCCCGCGCGGCCGGGACCGGGCAGGCGGCGGGGCGCCTTCTCCGGGGCAGGGGCGGGTCTTCTAAGAGCCGGCGAAGGCCATCTGGAGGCCTTTGAGGCGCATCTCCATGCAGTCCATCTTGCGCTTCTTGAGGATGCGGCAGGCGCGGTAGGCCTGTTTCTTGCTGAGGCCGAGGATGCGCGCCCGGTACACGGGCCGGCGGTTGCGGATCTTCAGGGGCACGACCTTGATGGTGCCGTTTTCCAGGAGACTCGGCAGCCTCTCGACCACCTTGACGGCCCTCTCGTAGGCCGGCGAATAGCGCATGTAGGCCCCGACCTGGATGCCCCACTGACTCTTGGATTTCCTGGCGGGCGCGGCGGCGGATTTGGAGGCCGAGGCGGGGCGCGTCGAGGCGCGCCGTTTCCGTGTCGCCGGCCGGGCCTTCTTTTTCCGCGTCCCCTCGGCCGCCGCCGTCTGTGTGGGCGTGCCGTTCAGGACCCTGAAACCCTTGTCCAGAAGCTTCGCCATGTGGCGGTCCCGCGCCCTCGGCGAGCGGCCGCCGAAAACGACGCCGATCAGCCGGCGGCCGCCGCGCGTGGCCGAGGCCACCAGGTTGAAGCCCGAGGCGCGGATGTAGCCGGTCTTGATGCCGTCGGCGCCGTCGTAGGTGGCGATCATCTTGTTGTGGTTGCGGTGGCGGACGCCGCCAAAGGTGAATGTCCTGGTCGAGAAGAAACGGTAATGCCGCGGGAAGTCGATGATCAGGGCGCGGGCGAGGACCGCCATGTCCCGGGCCGTGCTTTGCTGCCCCCGATGGGGGAGGCCCGAGGCGTTGCGGAAGATGGTCCGCTCCATGCCCAGCCGGCGCGCGGTGGCCGTCATGGCGAGGGCGAAATTGCGCTCGCTGCCGCTCAGCGCCTCGGCGACGGTCGCCGCCACGTCGTTGGCGGACTTCGTCACCATCGCCAGGATGGCCTGCTCGACCGTGATCGTCTGCCCCTTGCGCAGCCCCAGCTTGGACGACGGCTGACGGGCGGCGCGGGCGGAGACTTTCAGGCGCTGGTCCATGGAAAGCCGGCCGTCCTCCAGGGCCGCGAAGACCATGTACAGCGTCATCATCTTGGTCAGGGACGCCGGGTAGTTACGGGTGTTCGCGTTCACCGCGTGGACCACGCGGCCGGTCTCGGCGTCCATGATGACGGACGCGTATTTTGCCAGGCCGGGGGAGGCGGAAAGGACGGAAATGCCCACCGCGCAAACGCACGCCGCGGCTAGGCGGAGGAACCGGTCTCTGCCGTCGACCCTCATGATACCCCTTATCGGTTTCCCCGGGAGGTCTTTACCAGCACTCCCTGTTGCCTTGATTGTAGCCGCAAACCCGGGGGCCGTCTCAAGCCGTTTCCGCGGCATTTTCGCGACTTCGCACCAAGGCACCCTTCCATCGAACCTACCCCGACGTTCCTAACCCAATGCCGATAACAAACCGTTAACGCCGGTGCCCGGTTTTGCCCTGACACCGCCGGCGCCCGTCCTCCGATGGCGTCCCCGATTTCGCGTGCGGGTGCGAAAAATTTATGGAAGGCTTTCGAGTGTTCAAGATAATTTTCAATAATAACAATGTGTTATAATTATACTTCGGATATGTTGCGGTGCACAAAAAACCCTTGACATGGGCAAAATCAGGACTATATTCGGGGTTGATGGTGCAGTGCAGCATTCCGGTCGATGCCCGCCGGCCCGTGCACGGGCACTGGATTTGGAACTTTTTTGGAATTCGGAGAATTTAGATGACCGCTGCGAGGAAATACAGCGCCGGCAAGGCCGGCACCGCCAAACCCGCCAAACCCGCCAAACCCGTCGAGGCCGCCGTGGCCACCGGCGCGGAAGCCGTGGAGACCGTGGTCAAGGCGGGCGCCCAGGTGGCAGCCAAGGGCTACGAGAAGGCCGTCGCCATGGGCCGGGAACAGGTCGAGACCGCCGTCAAGGCCGGCGCCGGCGCCTTCAAGGGCTACGGTGACCTGGCCGGCTTCGGCAAGGACAACGTCCAGGCGGTGATGACGTCGGGCGCCATCCTGGCCAAGGGCGTGCAGGACCTCAACGACGTGTGGCTCGGCCTCGCCCGGGCCTCCGTGGAGGATGCCGTGGGCGCCGCCAAGGCACTGTTCGGCTGCAAGACCCTGCCCGAGGTGGTCGAGCTGCAGACCGGCCTGGCTCAGGCCCAGTACGAGAAATTCGTTGCCGAGAGCCGCCGGCTTTCGGACATGTCGGCGAAGCTGGCCGAAAACGCCTCGGCGCCGATCACCGCCCGCGTGACCGTGGCGGTGGAGAAATTCACCAAGCCGCTTGCTGCCTGAGCTTCCCCATCCTCCCCTGATCGGGCAGCAGCGATTGGCGCCCGGTGGCTTCGTCCGCCGGGCGCATTTTTTTTCGCCCGTTCGATGGGGCGTCAGGCCCCGCGCCGGCGCCCCCCTTTGCACTTTGCGAACAGGTGCCTATGGGCACGGAGGGCGAAAATGTGCTATGATCGGCTTGGCGCGGACGGCGCGCCAGGGCAAAAAAAACGTCGGGAGGTCAAAGGGTTGAGATAAAGCCCGGGGGCCGGAGCCGGCCCCGCCGGCGGCGGGCGGCCGGGGCGGTCCCGGGCCGCAACCGGGACGCATCGTCTGCCCGGGGGACCGTTTCACCCGCGGGTCCGTCCGCAGGCTCTTCCCCAAACCTCCCGAAAGCGAATATATAATAACCGGGGGCAGCGTTCGTCCGCCCCCCGGACCGGCGAGTATGGAGCGATGGCGAGAAAGACCGGTACCCAGGGACCCATCGACGACGGCGACACCGCCACGGGTGTAATCACCAAGCCCCGGCCGAAGACCAAGAAGCCGTCCATGTACAAGATCCTGATGCTCAATGACGACTACACGCCCATGGAATTCGTCGTCAATGTCCTGGAGGCGGTGTTCGCCATGGCCCAGCAGGAGGCCACGCGCATCATGCTCCATGTACACCAGCGCGGGGTCGGGGTGTGCGGCGTCTATACCTACGAGGTGGCCGAAAGCAAGGTCGCCCAGGTCATAGAACTGGCGCGCCAGGCACAGCATCCGCTACAATGTACCATCGAGAAGGACGGTACCGACGAAGAGGGGGGCGAATAGGCCGCTCATGCTGTCACGGAACCTGGAACAATCGCTCCATCGGGCCCTGGCGCTGGCCACCGAGCACCGCCACGAGTTCGCCACGCTCGAGCACCTTTTGCTGGCCCTGACCGAGGACCAGGACGCCATCGCCGTCCTGCGCGCCTGCGGCGTCGACGTGGACGAGCTGCGCCAGAACCTGACCGAGTTCATCGATAACGAGCTGTCCAGCCTGGGCACCGCGCGCATGGCCGACCCCAAACCCACCGCCGGCTTCCAGCGCGTGATCCAGCGCGCCGTCATTCACGTGCAGTCGTCGGGCCGCGAGCAGGTGACCGGGGCCAACGTGCTGGTCGCCCTGTTCTCCGAGCGCGAATCCCATGCCGTCTATTTCCTCCAGGCCCACGACATGTCGCGGCTCGACGCCGTCAACTACATCTCCCACGGCATCGCCAAGGTGCCCGGGGAATCCCAGCCGCGCACCGTGAGCGGGGCCGACGTCGACGTGGACGCGGAAAAGGTGGTCAAGAAGGGCCACGAGGCGCTCGACGCCTATTGCGTGGACCTCAACAAGAAGGCGGCCGACGGCCGCATCGATCCGCTCATCGGGCGCCAGGCCGAGATCGAGCGGACCATCCAGATCCTGTGCCGGCGCAACAAGAACAACCCGCTCTATGTGGGCGAGCCCGGTGTCGGCAAGACCGCCATCGCCGAGGGCCTGGCGCGGCGCATCTTCCACGGAGAAGTTCCCGACGTCCTGCGGGACTGCACCATTTTCTCCCTCGACATGGGATCGCTGCTGGCCGGCACCCGGTATCGCGGCGACTTCGAGGAACGCCTGAAGGGCGTCATCACGGAGCTGGAGAGCACGCCCGGCGCCATCCTGTTCATCGACGAAATCCACACCGTGATCGGCGCCGGCGCCACCAGCGGCGGCTCCATGGACGCCTCCAATATCCTCAAGCCCTCGCTCGCCGCGGGGAATTTGCGCTGCATGGGCTCGACCACCTACAAGGACTACCGCAACTACTTCGAAAAGGACCGGGCCCTGGTGCGCCGGTTCCAGAAGATCGACGTCTATGAGCCGTCCATCGAGGAGACGGTCAAGATCCTGCGCGGGCTCAAGCCCTATTTCGAGGAGCACCACAAGGTGCGCTACACGGCGGAAGCCCTGCGCACCGCCGTCGAGCTCTCGGCCCGCTACATCAACGACCGCAAGCTGCCCGACAAGGCCATCGACGTGATCGACGAGGTGGGCGCCTCGCGCATGCTGGTGCCCGAACACAGGCGGCCGAAGACGGTGACGGTGAAGAACGTGGAGGCGGTGGTCGCCAAGATCGCCCGCATCCCGCCGAAAAGCGTGTCCACCGACGACCGCGCCGCGCTCAAGACCCTCGAGCGCGACCTGAAAACCATGGTCTTCGGCCAGGACGAGGCCATCGGCACGCTGGCCAGCGCCATCAAGCTGTCGCGCGCCGGCCTGCGCGAGCCGGAGAAGCCCATCGGGAGTTACCTGTTCTGCGGTCCCACCGGGGTCGGCAAGACCGAGGTGGCGCGCCAGCTCGCCCGCACCATGGGCGTCGACCTGGTGCGCTTCGACATGTCCGAGTACATGGAGCGCCACAGCGTCTCGCGCCTGATCGGCGCGCCGCCCGGCTACGTGGGGTTCGACCAGGGCGGGCTGCTGACCGACGCCATCGACCAGCAGCCCCATGCGGTGCTGCTGCTCGACGAGATCGAGAAGGCGCATCCCGACCTGTTCAACATCCTGCTGCAGGTGATGGACCACGGCAAGCTCACCGATCACAACGGCAAGAGCGTGGATTTCCGCAGCGTCATTCTGATCATGACCACCAACGCGGGCGCCGCCGATCTGGCCAAGCCGGCCATCGGGTTCGAGCGCACCGAGCGCGTCGGCGACGACACCGAGGCCATCGAGCGTATGTTCACGCCCGAGTTCCGCAACCGCCTGGACGCCACCGTCCGGTTTGCCAGCCTCAAGCCCGACGTCGTCGCCCGCGTCGTCGACAAATTCATCATGCAGCTGGAGACCCAGCTCGAGGACCGCAGCGTCACCATCGAGCTCAACGGCGAAACCCGCAAGTGGCTGGCCAGGAAGGGCTACAACACCGTCTTCGGCGCGCGGCCCCTGGCGCGGGTCATCCAGGAGCACATCAAGAAGCC
>JACZQZ010000059.1 GCA_022545455.1 Pseudomonadota bacterium | reverse complement strand
CGGCGCCGCCGTTTCTCCGGTGGCGCATCGGCGCGCACCTCGTCTGGTACGCCGCCGGCCTCTTGCGCCTCGGCGGCGGGCTCGGCCGGCTCGTCGGGCGCCACGGCGTCGGCCGCCAATTCCCGCTCCTCTTCGCCCCGCTTGCGACGGCGCGGCCGGCGCCGGCGGCGCCGTTTGCCCTCTCCTTCCTCGCCCGCGGCCTGCGGTTCGGCCGCTGGGCGGGCCGCCTTGGGTGCTGCCGAGTCGGCGTCCGCCCGGCCCCGCCGCGCCGTCACCTGTTCGATCCGGTAATCCGGCGGTATCAGGGAATCGTCGGCGGCGACAAGGATGGAGAAATTGCCGCGCCGTTCGATGTCGGCCACGGCCGTGCGCTTTTGATTGAGGATATAAATGGCGACCGCCGTCGGCACGTGGATGGTGATCTGACTGGAGCGGCGGCGGGTGGCTTCCTCCTCGAGGGCGCGCAGGACATACAACGCCGTTGATTCCGTGGAGCGCTGGACCCCCGTGCCGGCGCAGTAGGGGCAGGGCTGGGAGCTGGTTTCGATGAGACTGGGGCGCAGCCGCTGGCGCGACAGCTCGAGCAGCCCGAAGGGGCTGATCCGCCCCAACTGGATACGGGCGCGGTCGTTGCGCATGCTTTCCTTGAGCCGCCGTTCGACCTGGGCGTTGTTGCGCGCCACCTCCATGTCGATGAAATCGATGACGATCAGCCCGGAAAGGTCGCGCAGGCGCACCTGGCGGGCGATCTCCGCGGCCGCCTCGAGGTTGGTTTTCAACGCCGTCTCCTCGATGTTGCGCGCGCGGGTGGCGCGCCCGGAGTTCACGTCGATGGCGACCAGGGCCTCGGTGGGGTCGATGACGATGTAGCCGCCGGAGCCCAGCTGCACCTGGGGGCTGTGCATGGCGTCCAACTGGCTCTCCACCTGGAAGTGCTGAATGAGCGATACCCCATCGCTGTCGTAGTGTTTCACCCGCTTGGCATGGCTTGGGATGAGGAGCTTTATGAAGTCCTTGGCGGTACGGTACCCCTCCTCGCCGTCGACGATGATCTCCTCGATGTCGCTGCTGTACAGGTCGCGGATGGACCGTTTGATCAGGTTGGCTTCTTCGTGCACCAGGTTCGGCGCCGTCGATTTCAGGGTCAGTTCACGCACGCTGTCCCAGAGCCGCACCAGGTATTCGTAATCGCGCTTGATCTCGGCCTTGGTTCGCTTGGCGCCGGCGGTGCGCACGATGACCGCCATCCCCCTGGGGATGCCCAGATCGCCGAGGAGGGTTCTCAGGCGCTTGCGGTCGGCGCCGGTGGGGATCTTGCGCGAGATGCCCCCGCCGCGCGCCGTGTTGGGCATCAATACGCAATAGCGCCCGGCCAGGGAAACATACGTGGTGAGCGCCGCGCCCTTGTTCCCCCGTTCCTCCTTGACCACCTGTACAAGAAGGATCTGGCGGCGTTTGATGACCTCCCGGATTTTGTAGTCCCGGTGCGAGGGCAGCGGCCTGCGGGCCTCCACCTCCTCGCTGTCGTCACCGCCCACGGTTTCCACGCCGGGGCGCGCATCCTCGTCCTCGTCGGCCGATTTCGCGGCCTCGTCGGCTTTCTCCGCCGCTTCCTGTTCGGCCAGCAGCACCTCGCGGTCGGCGACCGGAATCTGGTAGTAATCGGGATGGATTTCGTTGAAGGAAAGGAAACCGTGGCGATTGCCGCCGAAGTCCACGAACGCCGCCTGCAGGGACGGTTCGACCCTGATGACCTTGGCCAGGTATATGTTGCCTTTGAGCTGCCTTCGGGATTCGACCTCGACGTCAAAATCTTCCAGATGGTTCCCACTGAGGACCACGACCCGGGTTTCCTCCGGGTGCGTGGCGTCGATGAGCATTCTTTTGGTTGCCATTAATTTCGTCACTCCAGTACGCCGCCGCCCCCGACACTTGGCGTCGGGTGCGGTGGGTACGCATGTTTGAAACGCCGGCGGCGCCTGCGACGAACCCTCCGATCGCACGAATCGGCGGGGTCACGTTGGGATTCGTTCGCGCTGCCATGTCCGGCATGGGAAATCCTCGGATATCTCTGGGCGGCCGGGCCATGACTGGCCGATTCAAGTGCCGCCATCTGTTAACATAACGGTAGGGATTTGGTTCGACAATACCTCTTGTCCCTTCGGCCCAGGCGCACAGACCGTTGCCGGCTGCGCGCGGAAGGCGGGTTGACGTTGAAGCACGCCCGGGAATACGGATATATCTCGAAGTCCTACGGCGGGAAAACGCTACATGTTGCGTGATGGTCCAGTCCTGCGTTTGGCCTTTATGGCTCTGACGGCGGCGCTCTGCATCGGGTCGGGTCCGCGGCCCGCGGCGGCGGGGCAAACCGTCGTCACCGACCTTCGCGTCGGCGAAAATGCGAAAACGACCCGCTTCGTCCTTGACCTGAGCGATCGCGTCGAATTTCGCGTGTTCACGCTGGCCGACCCCTACCGGGTGGTTATCGACCTGCCGGCGGTGGGTTGGCGTCTGCCGGTGCGCCCCCTGCCCGAAGGGAGGGGACTGTTGGCGAAACTCCGCTACGGCCTGTTCAAGCCGGGCACCTCGCGCGTGGTGCTGGATATGAACCGACCCGCGGCCGTGGACAAGGCGTTCCTGCTGGTGCCCCTGGGCCCCCACCCCTACCGCCTGGTCTTGGACCTGGTGCCGACGAGCCGCGCGGCGTTTCTCAAGCGCGCGGGCCGGCCGGACGCCCGGGCCGTGTCCCTGACACCCGTGCCCGCCCGCCCGCGTCCCGGTTACGGCCCATCCACGACGGCGGCGCCGCGGCTGCCCCTGCCCAAGCCCCGGCGCGCCGAGTCGAAGCCGGTCATCGTGATCGACCCGGGCCACGGCGGCATCGATCCGGGCACCACCAGCGTCGGCGGCATCTACGAGAAACACGTGACCCTCTCCGTGGCCCGCGAAATGAAGGCCCAGTTGGAACGCACCGGGCGGTTCCGCGTCGTGCTGACCCGCGGGCGCGATATCTTCGTCCGCCTGCGCGACCGTGTCGCCAAGGGCCGCGACGCCGGCGCCCGGTTGTTCATATCCATACACGCGGACGCCATCAAAAACCGAACGGTGCGCGGCCTTTCGGTCTATACCCTCTCGGAGCGGGCCTCCGACACGGAGGCGGAGGCCCTGGCGGAGAAAGAGAACAAGGCCGATCTCATCGCCGGCATCGATCTCACCCACGAAACGCCGGAGGTGACCAACATCCTTATCGACCTGGCCCAGCGCGAATCCATGAACGAATCCGTCCGCTTCGCCTCCCTGTTGATCAAGGAACTGAGGCGCAAAACGCGGGTTCTGCGCCGTTCCCACCGGTTTGCCGGCTTTGCCGTGCTCAAGGCGCCCGATGTTCCGTCGGTCCTTCTGGAGGTGGGATTCCTGTCCAACCGCGAGGACGAAAAGGCCCTCAGGAGCAAGAAATACCGTGCCAAGCTGGCCCAGGCCGTGGTGCGCGCGGTGGACGGATATTTTGCCCGCGTGGAGGAGGCGACGCGAAAATAGGGCGCGCCTCGAATGGCCGGAAACGGCCTGTCCGGGCCCGTGAAACTTTGACCGACACGGCCATAACTCGGCCACATTTTGAGGGTATCTCAATCCAATATCTGAATCGTCCGCTTCGTTATGCTTCGCCCGCACCAAGCGTTCCGCCGTGGTGCGCCTACGCACCGCCGGGGTCTCGGCCCCGATACCGGCTTCCCCGGACCCGGCGCCAGGAGGAAGGCCCCTTGGCGACGGCCTGACGATCCCACGTTGAGTGCCTCATGGTAAGAATTGCCGCCACCGTTCTCGGCATTTTGGTGATTGTCGCCTTCCTCGGCGCGGGCGGGGCGCTTTTCGTGTTCCAACACTTCGGACGCGACCTCCCCGATTACACCCAGCTTGCCGATTACCAGCCACCGGTGATGACCCGTGTGCACGCCGGCGACGGGCAGCTGATGGCCGAGTACGCCATCGAGAAGCGTGTCTTCGTGCCCGTCAAGGCCATGCCGCGGCGGGTGGTGCAGGCGTTCCTCGCCGCCGAGGACAAGAATTTCTATTACCATCCCGGCATCGACGTGATCGGCGTCTTGCGCGCGGTGCTGACCAACGTCAAGAACATCGGCCAACAGCGCCGCCCCGTCGGCGCCTCCACCATCACCCAGCAGGTGGCCAAGAATTTCCTGTTGAGCAACGAAGTGTCCTGGGATCGCAAGATCAAGGAGGCGATCCTGGCGTTTCGCATCGAACGCGCCTTTACCAAGGACCGGATCCTGGAACTCTACCTCAACCAGATCTACCTGGGATTCGGCTCCTACGGCGTGGCGGCGGCGGCGCTGAACTATTTCAACAAGTCCTTGGATGAGTTGTCCATCGCCGAGGCCGCCTTCCTCGCCGCCCTGCCCAAGGCGCCGAACAATTACAATCCGCTTCTCTACCCCGACGCGGCCAAGGCGCGCCGGGACTGGGTCATCGGACGCATGTTGGCGGACATGTCCGTCACCGTGGACGAGGCGGTGCGGGCCAAGGCCGAGCCGATGGCCGTGCACCGGCGCTCCGAGATCAAATTCGTCGACGCCGAGTATTTCGCCGAGGAGGTGCGCCGGGAGCTCCTCGGCCGCTATGGCGAGACCCAACTGTACAAGGGCGGACTGTCGGTGCGCACGACCCTGGATCCCGGGCTTCAGGCCATCGCCGCCCGGGTGCTGCGCCAGGGGCTCGAGGCCTACGACCGGCGCCACGGCTGGCGCGGACCGATCACCCGCTTCGAAGACAGCGCCGGGGAGGGCGTCGCGTGGGCGGAAAAGCTGGCCCGGTTGCAGGCGCCGCCGGGGATCGGCGGATGGCGGATGGCGGTGGTGCTGGCCCTCGACAAGGCCGCGGCCGACATCGGCTTCGCCGATGAAACCCGCGGCCGCATCCCGTTGGCGGAAATGAAGTGGGCGCGGCCGTGGAAAAAGGAGCAAAGGCTGGGGCCGCGGGTGCGCCGTCCGGCGGACGTTTTGGCGCCCGGCGACGTGGTTGCCGTGGCGCCGCTGGAGGCGAAAGCCGCCGCCGACGCCGGCGACGCCGGGAGCGCCGCCCTTGCGCGCCCGTCGTTCAGCCTGCGGCAGATCCCGGATATCAACGGCGCGCTGGTGGCGCTGGACCCCCACACGGGACGGGTGCTGGCCATGGTCGGCGGGTACTCTTTCGCGGCGAGCGAATTCAACCGGGTCACCCAGGCCATGCGCCAGCCGGGCTCGGCCTTCAAGCCCATCGTCTATCTGGCGGCGCTGGACTACGGGTTCACGCCGTCTACCCTGATCCTGGACGCGCCCTTCGTCATCGACCAGGGGCCGGGGCTGCCCAAATGGCGCCCCGCCAACTACACCAAGAGGTTCTACGGACCCAGCACCATGCGCTTGGGGATAGAGAAGTCCCGTAACCTGATGACCGTGCGCCTGGCCCAGACCATCGGCATCGACATGGTCGCCGAGTACGCCGAACGGCTGGGCGTCGTCGACCTGATGCCGAGGCGGCTGGCCATGGCGCTCGGGGCCGCGGAGACGACGTTGCTCAGGCTGACCACCTCGTACGCCATGATGGTCAACGGCGGCAAGCGGATCACGCCCAGTCTGATCGACCGCATCCAGGATCGCCATGGGCGCACCGTATTCCGCCACGACACGCGCGCCTGTGAGGGCTGCCGCGCCGATGCCTGGACCCGCCAGCCGGTGCCGGTCGTACCCGACACCCGCGAGTCCGTAACCGATCCCGCCAGCGCCTATCAGGTGGTGTCCATGCTTCGCGGCGTGGTCGTGCGCGGCACCGGCAGGCGCGTCAACGCGGTCGGCAAGCCGCTGGCGGGCAAGACCGGGACCACGAACAACAGCTTCGACGCCTGGTTCATCGGCTTCTCGCCCGATCTGGCGGTGGGCGTGTTCGCCGGCTTCGACCGGCCCCGCACCTTGGGCCGCGCCGAGCAGGGGGCAACCGTCGCCGGCCCGGTCTTCCGCGATTTCATGGCCGCGGCGCTCGAGGGGAAGCCGGCCATTCCCTTCCGCATCCCGCCGGGCATCCGTCTGGTGCGGGTCAACGGGCTTACCGGGCGGCTGGCCCGGCCCGGGGATCGCGGCGTCATCCTCGAGGCCTTCAAGCCGGGCACGGTCCCCACGGGAACGTCCGAGATCCTGGAAGGCGTCAGCGCCGGTCCCCGGACCACCGGCACCGGAGGGCTGTACTAGCCCTTGCCGGCGCCCCGGTGGTGAAAGCGCCGGCGCGGGTGTCTTGTGCCGGCGCGGCCATTCCGGGTAAAACCCGGAGACCCTCGTCCCCGGGCCGACCTCACCGACGGAGACCGCACCCATGCGCGCGGAAATCGAAGCCATCGCCGAAGAGATCAAGCAGACCCTGGAGCTGCTGAGGAGGCACCTTTGACTACGACGCCACCGGCCGCCGTCTCCAGGAGCTCAACGCCAAGGCCGAGGATCCGAACCTGTGGGACGATTCCACCCGGGCGCAGGCCCTGATGCGCGAACGCACGCGCCTGGAAAACAGCCTGGGCGCCATCGACACCCTGGCGCGCGACCTGGCCGACAACGTGGAGCTCGTGGAACTGGGCGAGGCGGAGGACGACACCGACGTGGTCGGCGAGGCCGAGGCGGCATTGGTCGCGTTGCGCAAGAATGCCGCCCAGGCGGAGGTGCAGACCCTGCTGTCGGGCGAGGCCGACGCCAACGACTGTTTTCTCGAGGTCCACGCCGGGGCCGGCGGCACCGAGGCCCAGGATTGGGCGGGGATGATGGTGCGCATGTACAGCCGCTGGGCCGAGCGGCGCGGCTACACGGTGGCGTGGCTGGAAGAAAGCCCCGGCGAGGAGGCGGGCATCAAGTCGACCACCCTCAAGGTGACCGGGCATAACGCCTACGGCTGGCTGAAGACGGAAAGCGGCGTGCACCGGCTGGTCCGCATCTCGCCCTTCGATTCCAGCGCCCGGCGCCACACCAGCTTCGCGTCGCTGTGGGCCTATCCGGTGGTCGACGAGACCATCGAGATCGAGATCCTGGACAAGGACCTGCGCATCGACACCTACCGCGCCTCGGGCGCCGGCGGCCAGCACATCAACAAGACCGACAGCGCCGTGCGCATGACCCATCTTCCCACCGGCATCGTGGTGCAGTGCCAGAACGACCGCTCCCAGCACAAGAACCGGGCCGCCGCCATGGCCATGCTGAAGGCGCGGCTGTATGAGGTTGAGCTGCAGAAGCGCGAGGCCGAGCTGCGCGCCGGCCACCAGGCCAGGACCGACATCGGCTGGGGCCACCAGATCCGTTCCTACGTCCTGCAGCCCTATCAGATGGTCAAGGACCTGCGCACCGGCGTCGAGACCAGCAACACCCAGGCCGTCCTCGACGGCGACCTGGACGACTTCATGGCCGCCGCCCTGGCGGCCCGCGTCACCGGCGGCAAGGCGGCGTCCGGGGGTTCCGGCTGAGCCGACGCCGGTTCCCCCGTGTGCGGCGGCCGCCGCCGCCAAGCCTCCAAAACACGCGCCTCTACTGCAGCAGGATCTCCCGGAACAGCACGTTCCGCGCCTGGGCGGGCTCCAGGGCCGTGTTGAGGATACTCAGGAAGCCCTGGCGCAGCTTGTCGGTCCCCGCCTTGCCGACCAGGTCCTGGCGTTCTTGGTCGCGCAGGAAGGCCTGGAAGGCGTCCACGACCTGCGCCTCCACTTCCTCCAGGCGGGCCATGTCCGGCTCGGACACCAGCGCCACGGCGCGCAGTTTTATGAACGGCGAACGGCAGCGCCCGGTTTTCAAATCGACCACAAGCACGGGAAACTCGTATTTGACCGGCGGGCCGGGCAGCTCCATGGTCGCCCTCTTCTGGCCGCCGCCGATCAGGGAATCCAGGGCGCCGGTGAAGACCAGCGCCACCCCGCCGCCGACCAGGAACAGGGCCGCGGCGCCGACGATGATCAGCGGCCTGCTGATGGTCAGCATCCCGCGAATACCCCTGGCCGGTTCGGAGTCCGCTTCCCCGGCGTCCCCGGGGGTTTCGCCCCCGGCGCCTTCGGGCGTGTCGCCCTCGGTGTCTTCGGCCTGTTGGCCCTTTTCGTCCCCGGCGTCCTCCGGCGTTCCACCTTCGGCCTCTTTGCCTTCGGTGTCTTCGGCCCGTGGGGCGGTTTCGCCGCCGGCCGGGCCGCCCTTGTCACCCTCGGCCCGCTCAGGCCTTTTGCCCTCGCTTTCCTCGGGGGTGTCGTCCTTGGTGTCGTCGTCGGCCATGGTGTTCTCCTGCGTCTCTAGTCTTCCGGCGCCGGCCTTCACGCCCGTGGGCCGTTCGTCCGCTGTCGCTGGGCCGCTGCTCCGCCACCGCCCGTGCCGGGGCTTCGATCAGGTCGACGAAATGGCGGTGAATACGCCCGGCGGTGGCCGTCACCTTTTCCTTCAGCGCGGCGAAGTCGACGGCGCCGCCGACCCTGGCCAGGGTTTCGTGCAGGCCTTCGGGCATTTCGCCGTCCGCTTCCCGGCGCGACTCGCCTTCGATGGTCAGGTGCAGCAGGCCCTGGATGGCCTGCCACAGGTCCAGGCCCTCGATCAGATCGTCGGCGACCGGGCCCCCCAGAAGGCCGGTGTCGCGGAGGCGTCGCAACGCCGTCCTGGTGTTCGGCGACAGGATCTCCGGGTGGGCGTGGGCGTGTTTGAGTTCCAGGTACTGGGTGATGAACTCCACGTCGACCAGGCCCCCGCGCAGGTGCTTCACCTCCCAGATGAGATCGGTGTGGTGTTCGCTGTCCATGCGCGCCCGCATCCCGGCCACGTCGGTGAGCAGCGTCCCGGCGTCCCGGGGCCGGGTCAGGGTCTCGCCGAGGGCCGCGTCCACCAGCGCGCGCAAGGCGGCCGGGCCGGCGATCACGCGGGCCCGCGTCAGGGCCATGTGCTCCCAGGTCCAGGCCTCCTTTTCGTGATAGCGGACAAACGCCTCGTGGCTGCAGGCGATGGGTCCGGCGCTGCCCGACGGACGCAGCCGCATATCCACTTCGTAAAGCCGCCCTTCGGCGGTTTGGGCGGTGACGGCGCCGATCAGGCGCTGGCTCAGGCGGGCGAAGTACTGGCTGGGCGGCAGGGCCTTGGGCCCGTCGGAGGCCTCGGCGCCCTGCGCGGCGGTGTAAATGAATATCAGGTCCAGGTCCGAGGTGGCGGTCATCTCGCGCCCCCCCAGCTTGCCCATGGCGACGATGGCCATGGCGGAACCGGCGACGCGGCCGTGCTGGCGGGCGAACTCTTTCTCGACGCGCGGCTGCAGGCGGTTCAGGGCCGCCTCGGCGATGTTGCTCAGCGCCGCGGCGGCGGCCCTGGGCGCCAGGTGGCCGCGCAGGCTTTGCACGCCGACCTGGAACTTGCGGTCGTTGGCCCAGCGGCGGCTGTTGTCCAGCACGTCCTCGAAATCCCCGGCCCGGTCGAGCACGCCGTCGAGCTCACCCGCCAGCGCCTCGGGCGGCGGCGGCGCATCGAAGAAGTCGGCGGTAAGGACGCTGTCCAGGACCGAGGGCCGGCGGCTCAGGTGCGCCGCCAAACGGGGCGCCTGGCCCATGATCTCGGCCACCAGGTCGAGCAGATGGGGATTGGAATAGAACATGGAGAAAAGCTGCACCCCGGCCGGCAGCCCGGAAAGGAACTCGTCGAATTTCAGGAACGCCTTGTCGGGCTCGGGGGTGCCGGCAAGGGCCTTGAGCAGCGCCGGCATGAGTTCCGTCAACAGCTCGCGCGCGCGGGTGCTGCGCATGGCGCGGTAGCGCCCGTGGTGCCAGCCGCGTACCGCGGCGTCGACGGTTTGCGGGTTCTTATACCCCAGGCGCCCGATGGTCTTGATCGTTTCGGGGTCCGCCTCGCTGCCGGTGAACACCAGATTGCCGGCGACCAGGCCTTGGGCGCCGAGGGTGGGCGCGTGCTCGAACAGGTCCGAATAATGGGTTTCGACCCGCCTGAGGTGCGCCAGCAGGTCCGATCCGAACGCCCGCGCATCGGCATATCCCAGGAACGCCGCCAAGTCCCGCAATCCGGCCTCGTCGGCGGGCAGGGTGTGGGTCTGCTCGTCGTCCACCATCTGCAGCCGGTGCTCGACCTGGCGCAGGTAGCGGTAAACGGCGATCAGGTCGTCCGCGGTCTGCGGCGCGATGCGGGCCTTGGCGGCCAGGGCGCGCAGGGCATCGACGGTGGCGATGCAGCGCAGTTCCGGCTCGCGGCCGCCCCAGATGAGCTGCTGGGTCTGGACGAAGAACTCGATCTCGCGGATTCCCCCGCGGCCGAGCTTGATGTTGTGCCCGGCCAGCGCGATGGTGCCGCCGCCCCGGTGGGCGTTGATCTGGCGCTTGATCGAGTGGATGTCCTGGATGGCGGCGAAATCCAGGTTCTTGCGCCAGACGAAAGGCGTCAGCCGTTCGAGGAAGGCGGCCCCGGCCTCGCGGTCGCCGGCCACCGGGCGCGCCTTGATCATGGCGGCGCGTTCCCAGTTCTGACCCAGGCTTTCATAATAGGTTTCCGCGGCCAGCGCGGACAGGGCGAGAGGCGTCGCCCCGGGGTCGGGGCGCAGCCTCAGGTCGGTCCGGAAGACATACCCGTCGGCCGTGCGCTCGTCCATCAGGCGCACGAAACTGCGGGTCAGGCGCACGAAATGGTTGTGCAGTTCCTCGGGCCGGTCGGTGCGGATGCGTTCGTTGTCGTACAGCACGATGAGGTCGATATCGCTGGAATAGTTGAGCTCCCGCGCGCCCAGCTTGCCCATGCCGAGGACCACCAGTCCCGAACCCTTTTCGGGGTCGTCGGCATCGGGCAGGGTGAAGGCGCCCGCGGCGGCGGCGGCGCGCAGCAGGTGCCCCGCGGCGCGGCTGAGCGCGAGCTCGGCGAAATCGGAAAGCGCGCCCGTGACCTGCTCGAGGGACCAGGCGCCGGTGATGTCGGCCACCGCCACCGCGAGGGCCACCCGCCGCTTGGCGACCCGCAGATCGCGGGCCAGCCGGTCGCCGTCGAGACCGTCGTTGCCGGCGCGTCTCAGTCCGCTCATCACCCCGGCGCAGGCGGCGTCGGGGCCCTCGGTCAGAATCTCGCGCAGGAACCCGGGATCCTTCACCGCCGAGAGCGTAAGGTGGGGGCTGTTGCCGAATACCGCTTCCAGCAGGCGGCGGCCGTCGGCGTCCCGCATGACGGCTTCGGCGAAGTCGGCGAGGCCGGAATCGCCGGCTTGGGCGACGGCCTCGCGCCAGCGCTCCAGCCCTAGCGCCGCGCGGTCGGTGTTGGCGGCATGGGGAAGGTTGCTTTGCCCGGCTGCAAAGCAAAAAAGGCGCATTTTCAATTGCTCCGATTTGCCGCACACTGCGTCAACCTGCGACTTCGGTCAAGACGCCGACGGAGGGAAAGGAGAGTCCGCTGATCAGGTATACGTTCCGGGGCGTGGTCCACCTTCTGGGCGGGCTGGCCGCGGGCTTCGCGATCATCCTGCTGGCGGCCGCCTGGCGCCTGTCCTCCGGGCCGGTTTCGCTCGCCTTCCTTTCGCCCTACATCGAGGACGCGTTGAACGCGGACCACCAGGCTTTTCGCATCCGCCTGGACGACACCATCCTCACCTGGGCCGGGTGGGAGCGCACCCTCGACATCCGGGCGCTCAACGTCCGCGCCATCGGGCCGGACGGAAGGCTCATCGCCAGCGCGCCCGAACTGTCGCTCTCGTTAAGCGCCAAGGCGCTGATGCGCGGCATGCTGGCGCCCGCGAGCATCGTGGTGTTCCGTCCCAAGTTACGGCTGCTGCGCCACCGTGACGGCCGGTTCCAGATCGGTTTCGACATCGACCAGAGCGCATCGGACGCGGTGTTCAAGCGGGTGCTCCTTGGCCTGCTGTCGCCTCCCGATCCCGACCGCACCGTCGGCTATCTGTCGCGGTTCACCATCGTCGACGCGGACCTGACCATCGAGGACCGGCGCCTGGACATGTCGTGGAAAGCGCCGGCGACCGGGGTCACCCTCAGGCGCGACGCCACCGGCATCAGGGGCGAAGCCTCCCTGGCCCTGGACGTAGACGGACAAAAGGCCCAGGTCGCGGTCTTCGGCACCTATCTGGCCGCCACCGGACGGCTGGACCTGGAGGTTGATTTCAGCGAGATTGTTCCCGCCGTCTTTTCGCGCATTTTACCGGAATTTCAGCCCCTTGGCGCCTTCGACCTGCCGCTGGAAGGCACGGTCACCCTTCGCATGATGGCCGATGGCGCGGTGGAGACGGTGGGCTTCGACCTCAGCGGCGGCGGCGGTCAGCTGGTGCTGCCGGGGCCCCTCGCGCAAAGGCTGGACGTGGCGACGCTGGAACTCAAGGGCCGCTACGAAGGGGCCTCCAAGGTGTTCGAGATCGACGAGCTGTTCGTCGACCTGGGCGCGGAGGGGACGCTGTTCCTGCCCGCGCCCCCCAATCACCGGATGCCGCTGAGATCGGCGCGCGTCCGCGCCCGCTACCTAGGGCATGAAAAGCGCCTGGAGGTGTCCGCCCTCGACCTCGACCTCCAGGGGCCGACGGCCAGCTTCAGCGGCGTCGTCGACGGCGTCGGGGACGAACCGGTTATCCGGGCAAAGGGGGTGCTGCGCAACCTGGCGGTGGATGATTTTCCCCGCTACTGGCCGCGGGCCTGGGGACCCGACGCCCGGGAATGGTCCGTGGCCAACCTTTCCCGTGGCGTCGTCTCCGAGGCGCGCGCCAGCATCGAACTGCGCGCCGACGGGAACGGCGGCTACCTGATGGAGTCGGTGACCGGCGGCCTGGACTTCAACGGGGTGACGGTGGATTACCTGGCGCCCATGCCCAAGGTCCGCAAGACCCGCGGCACGGCAAAGTTCAACAAGGAGCGTTTCGATATTGTGGTGACCCACGGCGAGGCCATGGGCCTGAGGTTGAGCAAGGGCACCATCGGTCTGACCGGCCTCGACCAGGCCGACCAGTTTGCCGATGTCGACCTCTTGATCGAGGGGCCGGTCAAGGATTCCCTCAGGTTGATCGACTACGAACCCCTTCGTTTGGCGTCCACCGTGGGAATCACGCCGGCCGGCGCCGGCGGCACCGCGGCCACCCGCTTGAAGCTGCGCTTCATCCTCGAACGCGCCCTGACCAGGGACCAGGTTCGGGTCTCGGCGACGTCGAAATTGCGGGATTTCTCCCTTGCCGGCGCCCTGTTGGGCCGGAGTATCCGCGACGGCCGGCTCGACCTCAAGGTCGACAAGAAGGGGATGGACGTGACCGGCCAGGTCAAACTGGGCACCATTCCGGCCGCATTCGCGTTGCGCCGCAATTTTGCCGACAAGGCCCCATTCCGCGCCCGCTACGAACTCAAGGGCCGTGTCACCGAGGCCCAGCGGGTCGGCGAACTGGGCTTCGACTTCGCCCCCTTTTCCGCCGACTTCATCAAGGGGCCGGTGGACGCGGCGGTCCGCTTCACCGTCTTCGACGATGACAGCCGCCGGGTGGAGGCCACGCTGGACCTCGCCGACGTCGCCGTTTCCTATCCCGCCCTGAGGTGGCGCAAGGACGCGGGGATCCCCGGCACGGCCGAGGTGTTGGTCAACCTGCAAGGGGACGACATCGTGGATATCCCGCGGTTCGCCGTCACCGCCGGCGACCTGACCGTCGACGGCTCGGCCAGGTTCACCGGCGGTGGGACCGGACTCGAGCGGGTCGACTTCACCCAGGTCTCCTATGGCAGGACGGACATGAAGGGGACGCTGAAGCCGGCACCGGACGGCGGCTGGACGGCCAGCTTCCACGGCAACAGCTTCGACCTGGAACCCTTTTTCGACGATCTCGTGCGCGGCCCCCCGGGCCGGGCGGGGGCGGAGGAAGGTGCGCCGCCGCGGTACACGCTGTCGACCGATCTGGACCGGGTATGGCTGGGGCCGGATCGCCAGATACGGCGCGTCGTGGGAACCCTGGTGCAGGACGGCGGCAGGTGGCGGACCGTCCATCTGCGGGGCCTGGTGGCGGCCACCGCCGACAAGGGGTTTGCGATCACGATCGATTCCACCGACGATGGCAAGCGCAGCCTGTCCATCCGCGCCGATGATGCGGGGGCGACGCTCAGAACCTTCGACTTTTATGAGAACATGGTCGGTGGCACCCTGACCATCTCCGGGACGTTCGACGATGCCCTCCCGGGCAAGCCGCTGCACGGGAGGGTCACCATCAAGAACTACAACGTGGTCAAGGCTCCGGCCCTGACCCGGCTGGTCAGCATCCTGGCCCTTACCGGCGTCGTTGACGCCTTGCGGGGCAAGGGACTCAGCTTCACCGTGCTGGAGGCCCCGTTCACCATTAATGACGGAATGCTGAAAGTGACCGATGCCAAGGCGACGGGCCTGTCCCTGGGGTACACCGCCGGCGGCACCATCGACATCGACGCCGAAGTGGTGGATTTCGAGGGCACGGTGGTGCCGGCCTATGTGATCAACAGCGTGCTCGGCCACATTCCGCTTTTGGGAACCCTGTTCACCGGCGGCGAGAAGGGCGGCGGCGTCTTCGCCGCCACCTACCGGATGACCGGTCCCATGGACGACCCCGAGGTCTCGGTGAACCCGCTGTCGGTCCTGGCCCCGGGGTTCCTGCGCAATTTCTTCCGAATCTTCGGCGAAGGGGCGGCCACCTCGGAGCTTCCGGAGGAAAAGGACTACTTTCCCGAGAACTAGACCAAAGATCCTGGGAAACACGCCTGGCGCGGCCCGCGCCGGCCCAAGCACGCCACCTTGGACGAACATTGCGCGGCGCAATTGCCGTTCCCTTCATGAAATATCCGGGCCAGGTCGTATGCTCATAAATAAGAGTTGGGGCAGCGGCGGGGCGCCGATGTCGGCCGACCGGACGGCGCCGGTAAACACCACCAGCAACACGAAGAACGCCGCGCCGCGCGCCGAATCTACTTGCACATGACGCCCGGACCACGCACATTGGAGGCATCGGTTACACATTACCCTGGCGTACCCGCGTAGACGCTTTTGCTCTTCGCCGAGTTACCCCGAGAAATAGTGGAGCCATATGACACCGCGGCGCCGCCGGAAGCGGTTCGCGCTAACCCGATACTTTAGAGAAGGACAAGACAAGACATGACCACCGGAACGGTAAAATGGTTCAATCCGACAAAGGGATATGGCTTCATTGCCCCGGACGACGGCTCCAAGGACGCCTTCGTCCACATTTCCGCCGTCGAACGGGCGGGACTGACGACTCTCAACGAAGGGCAAAAGGTTGAATTCGAACTCGTGCCCGGCCAAGGCGGCAAGTCCTCGGCGGAAAACCTGGTCGTCCTCGACTGACGTGTCCCGCCTGGCCATCTTCGGTGCCCTGGCGCCGGTGTCATTCGGTTTCCGGCAACAGGTTCGTCAGGTGATGCGCCGTCGTGGGCGGACCGACGGAAAGAACTAATCCCGGATACCGGCTTTGGTTCAATTGTCCGAGAGGGATTGGGCGAGGTTTTAGCGCATATTCGCGCATCGGGCCATGGGGCGGCGGTACCGGGACGGCAACCGTGACGCGGGCTGGCCGTGGACAATGTGAGGCGGCATCCGGCCGCCGATGCCGAGCCGTTGCGCGGCGCCGGCCCGGCGGGCCTAACGGCGACCGGTGATGTATTCCTGGAGCATGGTGGTTTCCGTCTTCAGCTCCTCGAGCCGCTTCTTCACCACGTCGCCGATACTGATGACGCCCACCAGGGCTCCGTCCTTGACCACGGGCAGGTGGCGGAAACGCCGAACGGTCATCTGCTTCATGACCTCTTCGACGTTGCTTTCGGGGGTGCAGGTGACGACCTCGCGGGTCATGAGGTCGGCGACCCGCTTGGCGAGCAACTCCGCGCCATGCTCGGCCAACCCATGGGCCACGTCCCTTTCGGAAATGATGCCCGCCAGCCCTTCCTTTTCCTGCATCACCACGACGGCGCCGATCCGCTCCCGTTGGAGAACGCCCACCAACTCGGCGATGGTGGCGTCGGGTTCGATGGTGACGACCCGATCGCCCTTGTCCTTGAGGATTTGAGAAATTCGTATCACACGCGACTCCTGATCAGGCCAAAACAAATTTGACAGGCGGCCCAGGGCATCCCGGATGCGCGCGACCGGCGGCCATCGCCGGACCGGCACGTGGCAAGCCCATCACCAATCGGCGCGCGTGGCTATGCGCCGGTAGGTAGTGTCCTAATTTCACCGAGATTCCCCAGATGGCTCTCCCCGGTTGCCCGCGACCGTAGCACAATTGGCGACTCCGGGCGAGCGCGAGCCTAAACTGGTACGGTAGATCACGATCTGCCCCTTGATCGGGCTGATTTCCTGATAGAAAACCGTGCCCAACGGTCATTTCACGCTCTGAGGGCGCGCCCTGGCATGGACAGCGCACACCTGTCCTATCGGGCGACCTGGATGCTACGGGATCGAGCGCCGTCATGGCGGTAGAGGGGCCGGTCGCAAGCCCTCAATCAGGCGCAGGATGTTGGCGAACAGAGGTCTTGGGATCCCAGAACGTGTTATGTCCGCTTTGGGTCATTAGCAGACGTTTTGCGGCTCCCTCCCGAATGTCCGCTTTCGGGGGTAAAGCGGACGTAAATCACTGTGTGGGTGAATGTCCGCTTATAGCCATAAGCGGACATTCGTAGCCGCCTGAGAGGATTCCATATAACATGCCTCCAAGCCTCAGGCTTGAG
>JACZQZ010000058.1 GCA_022545455.1 Pseudomonadota bacterium | reverse complement strand
GTTTCCGCACTGTATTTGGCGGCGGGCGAGTCCGCAAAATCCGCGTCTGAGTGGGAGGAAGGAATACCCATGAGGACCACGATTGCGGAGACTTACGATTTCTTTACGGTCACGAGGGCCCGAAAAAAAATCGGGCTAGAGAAAGACACTGAGTCATTTACACTCGGGATCGGGGGAACGTACGTCGGGTATTTGGGGGTTTCGATTCTCACTGGGCTTCATTACGACGGTTTCACAGATGATGCTAGCTCGTCTGTGGAAAAATTGTCTAATGCAAAATACTTAAAAAAAATAGACTTCGATTTTTCGGATGCAAAGGTAAAGCGTAGAGAAAACAAGTATGGATATTTGAAATATATGGACAGAACGGGTAGCCGGTACAGGTGTATCGTTTACGCGCAACGCCTGGGAGCGGTCCTAGGAAGTGAATATGTATTTGGAAGGCTGTGTCTAAACACGGGACACCGGGCGGTCGAAAATCTGGATCAGCGCCTTTTTGAGTTCATCGAGAACCTGCGGACCGATGGATCGGGAAAACAGCTGACCGCACTCCGTGGAGAAGGATCAACAAAAGGGTCCCCGTCAAGAACCGCCTCGGCCACGCCCGCTACCACGTCTATTAAGTCCGAACCGAACACCTATTTTGACGGTCCATGGCACGGTACCATGATGTGTGGTACCTGCGAAAACTGTCTCGGTCCATTAACGAGAGAAGTACAAATTGATATTCAAGAGGGAAGTTTCGAGATTATCATGGATGGTACGTATCACGGTGAGGGAACTGTAGATAAGAAAAACAATATGGAATTTCACTATACGACAGGGGTTAATTGGAGACTTCGATTCCGGCCTACGTTTGAATTCGCCGGCAAACTGGTCGGAAAAATCTTCCAGTTAGAAGGAATCCGCGGTTCTCGAACATGTAATCTGTCGCTTTCCAGACAGACCTCATGATCGATATCGGGATTATCTCGACCGCAAGAACAAATCCGAAGGGTGGCGAGTATCGATGGTTACGCTGCTTGAAGGAGCGCACGTCCTGTTTCTAAAGCTAACTGCAAATGGGGTTCATGTTCGTCGAGACCGCGAAGGACAAAGCGTTGTACTTCTGCGAACAGGGTAGGGAGAAGCATGGCATCAATGCCCCATGTGAAATCCTCGCGGTAGGCAACAAGATCGTGTGGGAAGGGAAAACCGTCCGGTCAAGGTAGGCACGCTGAAGACGCACCTCTCGACGCCGACATGCGCCCCGACGGGCTTATAGAGGTGGTCGGGAAATCACCCGCCAACCAGCCGGGAACACACGGCGTCCGTCACCTCCGCCGTGGTCGCGCTGCCGCCGAGGTCCGCGGGCAGCACGTCGCCGGCGCCGGTGACCGCCTCGATGGCCGCCATCAGGCGCGCCGCCGGGCCCGCCTCGCCCAGGTGCTCCAGCATCATCACCGCCGTCCACAGGGCCCCGATGGGGTTGGCGACGCCTTTCCCGGTGATGTCGAAGGCGGCGCCGTGGATGGGCTCGAACATGGACGGCGCATCGCGGCCCGGATTGAGGTTGGCCGTCGGCGCGATGCCCAGGCTCCCCGACAGCGCCGCCGCCAGGTCGCTCAGGATATCGCCGTGCAGGTTGGTGGCGACGATGACGTCCAGGGTCTCCGGTTTCAGCACCATGCGCGTCGTCATGGCGTCGACCAGCATCTTGTCGGTGGCGACGTCGGCGTAGTCCCCCTTCATCTCCTCGAAGATCTGGTCCCACATGACCATGCCGTGACGCTGGGCGTTGGACTTGGTGACCACGGTGAGCAGCTTGCGCGGCCGCGTGCGCGCCAGCTCGAAGGCGAACGCCATGATCCGCTCGACGCCGGCGCGGGTGAACACGGCCACGTCGACGCCCACCTCTCCGGGCAGGCCGCCGTGCACGCGGCCGCCGGCGCCGGCGTACTCGCCCTCGGTGTTCTCGCGCACGACCACCCAGTCCACGTCCCCGGAAACGCGGTCGCGCAGGGGGCCCGCGATGCCCGGCAGCAGGCGCGCCGGGCGGACGTTGGCGTACTGATCGAAGCCCTGGCAGATGGCGAGCCGGAGCCCCCACAGGGTCACGTGGTCGGGGATGCCGGGATCGCCGACGGCGCCGAAGTAAATGGCGTCGAAGGCGCGCAAGCGCTCGATCCCGTCGTCGGGCATCATGCGGCCGTGCCGGCGGTAGTGGTCCGATCCCCAGGGGAAGGTCTCCACATGGAGCTTGAACCCGGGCTCGCGCTCCTCGAGCACGGCCAATGCCTTGAGGCCGGCGTCGAGCACTTCGGGGCCGATTCCGTCCCCCGGGATGGCGGCGATCCTGTGCTCACCCATGGCGTTTCCGTCCTTGCTACTGCCGACCGCCGCCCATCGCCCGGCCGCGCAGGGTGGATTTGACGAGTACGGTTTCCCTGCTAGTTTAGCCGCTTCTTGCACCCACGCGAAGGTATCGATACATGACCCCACCCTTTGCCGGGGACCCGGCGCGGAGGGACGGCTTGCGGCGCCTGTTCCCCGCCCGCCGGGGCGCCGGGGCAGGCTCGCAGCGGGCGGGGGCGCCCAGGTGAGCACGCGCGGTGCCGAGCGGGCATGGAAGGATTTTGCCGCCTGGTGTGTGGCGCGGGGCCTGAGACCGATGCCGGCCCATCCGTGGACCGTGGCGGCCTATGCCCGGTGGTGCGAGCCCCGGCAGCGCTACCAGACCATCGTCAAGCGCATCAAGGCCATCGCCCGGGCCCATCTGCTCAACTGTCTCAGGCCGCCGGACCGGCACCCCACGGTGCGGCGCACCCTGCGCATGATCGAGACACGGAGCCGCCATAAGGGCGAACGGGCCGGTCTGTTCCGGGCCGAGGACTTCGTCGGCCCGGCGGGCGCGTCCACGGCGTTCTCCGCGCCCTCCCCGCCGAGCCCCCCCGTAGCGCCCCGCCCCTTGCGCGCCTTGCGTTCGAGCCCCCGGCTGGTCTCGCGCCGGCCCCGGCGCCGCCCGCCCGGGGGCGGCGCTTCCCCCTGATCCTGCATGGTTTTTCCTTGACCCCATCCTGGGGCGCTGACACTTTCTTGCCCCCATGCGGATCTTTCGCCATTTCCACGACCTGCCGGCGGAAGCCCGCGGCGCGGCAGTCGCCATCGGCAACTTCGACGGGCTCCATCGCGGTCACCGGGCGGTCATCGACGAGGCCGGGCACATCGCGCGGGCGGCGGGGATGCCGTGGGCGGTGCTCACCTTCGAGCCCCATCCGCGCGCCTTCTTCACCCCCGGGGCCGAGCCCTTTCGCCTCACCCCGTTTCGGATCAAGGCCCGGCACATCGAGGCCATGGGCGTGGACTGCATGATCGTGCTGCGCTTCGATCGCGATTTTTCGCGCCGTCCGGCCGGGGCTTTCGTCACCGACGTGCTGGTGAAGGGGCTCGGGGCGCGGCACGTGGTCTCCGGCTACGACTTCGTTTTCGGCCACAAGCGCGCCGGCAACACGGAACTGCTCCTGCACAGGGGAGAGAAGGATGGCTTCGGCTTTACCTGCGTCACGGCGATGCGGGACGCAGACGGGAAAGCCTATTCCTCGACCCGGGTGCGCGCGTTCCTGAAGAACGCCGAGCCCGGCGCCGCGGCCGAGGTGCTGGGCCGGCACTTCGAGATCGAGGGACGGGTGGCGCACGGCGACCATCGTGGACAGGCCATCGGCTATCCCACCGCGAATCTGCATCTTGGCGAATACCTGCGGCCGGCAAACGGCGTGTACGCGGTCCGGGCCGGCGTTGACAGGGGCGCGGCTACGGTGTGGCATGCCGGCGTCGCCAACCTGGGCCGACGGCCCACCTTCGCCGGCACGGACGTGATCCTGGAGGTGCACCTGTTCGATTTCGACGGCGATCTCTATGGCCGGCACCTGCGCGTGGCCCTGGTCGGGTACCTGCGTCCGGAAAAGAAATTTGACGGCCTCGACGATTTGAAGGCACAAATCGCCGCCGACAGCGTCCGCGCGCGCCACGTCCTGGCCGGGGCGTAAAGCGGTGAGCAGCCGGCAGCGCATGGAAAACGGACAACCGGAGGGCCGCAAAGTGGGCGTGGACTATAAATCGACGGTGTTCCTGCCCGACGCCGATTTTCCCATGCGGGCGGGATTGCCCGAGCGCGAGCCCGAGACGCTCAAGCGCTGGGCCTCCATGGACCTGTTTCGCCGGCACCGCCAGGCGGCCAAGGGGCGCAAGAAGTTCATCCTCCACGACGGCCCGCCCTATGCCAACGGGCACCTGCACATCGGCCATGCGCTCAACAAGATTCTCAAGGACGTGATCACCCGCTCCCAGCAGATGCTGGGCCGGGATGCGAACTACGTGCCCGGCTGGGACTGCCACGGCCTGCCCATCGAATGGAAGATCGAGGAGAGGTACCGGGCCGAGGGCAAGAACAAGGACGAGGTGCCCATCGTCCAGTTCCGCCGCGAATGCCGCGAGTTCGCCGACCACTGGATCGATATCCAGCGCCGGGAGTTCGAACGGCTCGGCGTCATCGGCGACTGGGACTCCCCGTACACCACCATGACCTTCGCCGCCGAGGCCCAGATCGTGCGCGAGCTCGGAAAATTCCTGATCAACGGCGCCCTCTACAAGGGCGCCAGGCCGGTGCTGTGGTCGGTGGTGGAAAAGACGGCGTTGGCGGAGGCCGAGGTCGAATACCACGACCACACGTCGACGGCCATTTACGTACGCTTTCCCGTGCTGAAGACGGCGGCGGCGGAGCTTGAGGGCGCCTCCGTCGTCATCTGGACGACCACGCCGTGGACCATCCCCGGCAACCGGGCGCTGGCCTACGGCCCCGGCTTCGCATACGGCGTCTACGAGGTCGTGTCGGTGGAAGACGGCGGCCTGGCGGTCGACGGCGAGCGCCTGGTCGTCGCCCACAGCCTGGCCGAATCGGTGAAAAGCGCGGGCAAGATCTCCGAGTGGCGGCGGGTGGCCGAGGCCACCGGCCTGGACGGGACCGTCTGCCGCCATCCCCTGCACGGCCGGGGCTATGACTTCGACGTGCCCCTCCTGGCGGCCGATTTCGTCGACACCGAATCCGGCACGGGGATCGTCCACGTGGCGCCGGGCCACGGCGCCGAGGACTTCACCCTCGGCGTGAAGCACGGCATCGACGTGCCCGATACGGTCGACGGCGACGGCCTGTTCGTCGACCAGGTGCCCCTGTTCGCGGGCCGGCACGTGTTCAAGGTGGACGGCGACGTGGTGGAGGCCCTGAAGGACGCCGGCCAGCTGCTGGCCGCGGGCCGGTTCACCCACAGCTATCCCCACTCCTGGCGCTCGAAAGCGCCGCTGATCTTGCGCAACACGCCCCAGTGGTTCATCAGCATGGAGGAAACGGGGCTGCGCCGGGCGGCGCTTGCGGCCATCGACCAGACCCGCTTCGTGCCCGAATCGGGACGCAAACGGCTTTACGGGATGGTCGAGACCCGGCCCGACTGGTGTGTCTCGCGCCAGCGGGCCTGGGGCGTGCCGATCACGGTCTTCGTCAACAGGGAAACGGGCGAGCCGCTGCGCGACGCCGGTGTCCTGGAGCGCATCGCGGACGCGGTGGAGGCGGAAGGGGCGGACGCCTGGTTTACCTCCGATCCGGCGCGTTTCCTGGCGCCCGAGTACGACCCGGCCGACTTCGACCAGGTCACCGACATCCTGGACGTCTGGTTCGACTCCGGCGCCACCCACAGCTTCGTTTTGGAAAAACGCCCCGAATTGCAGTGGCCGGCCTCGCTCTATCTCGAAGGCAGCGACCAGCATCGGGGCTGGTTCCAGTCCTCGCTGCTCGAGTCCTGCGGCACCCGCGGGACGGCCCCCTACGAGGCGGTGCTGACCCACGGCTTCGTGATGGCCGGGGACGGCCAGAAGATGTCCAAGTCCCTGGGCAACGTCGTCTCGCCCCAGGACGTGATCGATCGGTACGGGGCCGATATCCTGCGCCTGTGGGTGGTGGGCTCGGATTATACCGAGGACCTGCGCATCGGACCGGAGATCCTCAAGCACCACGCCGACATCTACCGGCGGCTCCGCAACACGCTCCGCTATCTGCTCGGCAACCTGAACGGGTTCGACGACACGGAACGCCTGCCCGTGGCCGATATGCCGGAGCTCGAGCGCTGGGTCCTGCACCGGATTTGGGAGCTCGACCGGATGGTGCGCGGCTCGTGCGAGGCGTTTGATTTCCACCCCCTGTTCGCCGAGCTGCACAATTTCTGCGCCGTCGAGCTGTCCGCGTTCTACTTCGATGTACGCAAGGACAGCCTGTATTGCGACCGGGCGGACTCGGTGCGCCGCCGGGCGGCGCGGACGGTGCTCGATACCCTGTTCGACTGCCTGACCGCCTGGCTGGCGCCGTTCCTCTGTTTCACGGCGGAAGAGGCGTGGCTGGCCCGCCACCCGGGCCCGGACGAAAGCGTGCATCTGCGTCTGTTTCCCGAGATTCCGGAGGCCTGGCGCGACGATGCGCTGGCCGCCAAGTGGGGGCGCGTCCGCGCCCTGCGCCGGGTCGTCACCGGGGCGCTGGAGGTGGAGCGCGCCGACAAACGCATCGGGTCCAGCCTCGAAGCCCATGCCGACGTGTTCGCCGAGGGTGCGTACGTCGAGGCCCTGGACGGGGTCGACCTGGCCGAGATCGCCATCACCTCGGACGCCACCCTGAGCGACGGTGCGGCCCCCGACGGCGCCTTTACCATCGCCGATGTCCCGGGCGTCGCGGTGGTCCCGAGCCTGGCGGCGGGCGAGAAATGCCGGCGCTGCTGGAAGGTCCTGGGCGAGGTGGGCAGCGATTCCGGGTACCCGGACGTCTGCGCGCGGTGCGCCGATGCCGTCCGCCACCATCAGGCCGGGTGAAGGGACGATGAGGGTTCTGCCATGAGGACTTCCAACGGCCTGCGCCTGGGCCTCGTGGTGGCGGCCCTGGTCATCCTGTTCGATCAGGCCACCAAGTGGTGGATCATGGCCGTGGTCATGCAGCCGCCCAGAATCATTCCGGTGACGCCGTTCTTCAACCTTGTGATGGGGTGGAACCGGGGCATCAGCTTTGGGCTGTTCGACGGGGATTCGGCGGTCACAGTCTGGATTCTGCCGCTTGTGGCGCTGGCCATCGTCGCCGCCCTGGTGATCTGGCTGCGCCGGGTCCAGGGGGCCTGGCTGGCGTGCGCCATCGGTTTGGTGATCGGCGGCGCCCTTGGAAACGTGGTCGACCGGCTGCGTTTCGGCGCGGTGGCGGATTTTCTGGATTTCCACCTCGCCGGGTACCATTGGCCGGCGTTCAACGTGGCCGACAGCGGAATTACCGTCGGCGTCACCATGTTGGTCCTAGATTCCTTGTTTATGGGCGCGGAAAAGCCTAAAAATAAGGGTGGGACGGAGGTGAAGGAAGGGTGATGGCCAAGACCGGCCGGGTGGTTCTGTGTATTGTGGCCGCGGCATTGGTCGGCGGCTGCGCGGACGTGCGCAATATTTTTTCGAACACCAAGTCACCGCCTGACGAGTTCGCCGTCTACTCGCGGGCCCCGCTCAGCATGCCGCCCAATTACGGGCTGCGGCCCCCGGCACCGGGCCAGACGCGGCCCCAGGAGGTTGTTCCGAGGAACCAGGCGGCGACGGCGATCCGCGGTGGCCAAAAAGCGGGTGCCGGCGCTCAAGGCGCGCCGGGGAGCCAGCCCGCCATAAGTTCTGGCACCCGGGCCCTGCTGAGGGCGACCGGGGCGCATCAGGCCGACCCCGACATCCGCACCCTGGTCAATCGGGAATCGTCGATCATGGTGGAGGAGAACGTGACCCTTGCCGATCGCATCCTGTTCTGGAAGAAGCCCGGCGAGACCGAGAAGGGCACCGTCGTCGATCCGGCCAAGGAGGCCAAGCGCATCCGCGAGAACCAGGCGCTGGGACGTCCCCTCACCGAAGGCGACACCCCGACCATCGAGCGCGAACGGGGGGTGAGGGGCCTCTTCAATTGATTCATTTGCGCCGGGTGTCCGGCGCACCGCCATACGGAGCTTTCATGAGAGTACGTTTGCGACGGGCATGGCCGGCGGCCTCCGTCCTGGCCCTGCTGCTTCTCGCGCCGGGACCCGAAGGCTCCGCCGGGGCCGGCGTGTTCAATCCCCAAACCTTCACCTTGAAGAACGGCATGGCCGTCGTGGTCATACCCAACCACCGGGTCCCCGTGGTCACCCACATGGTCTGGTACAAGGTGGGTTCGGCCGACGAGCCTCCGGGCAAGTCGGGCACCGCCCATTTCCTAGAGCACCTGATGTTCAAGGGCACCCGGAAACTGGCGTCGGGAGAGTTCTCCAGAATCCTCGCCCGCAACGGCGGGCGCGAGAACGCCTTCACGTCCCAGGATTACACCGGCTACTTCCAGAGCATCGCCGTGGACCGCCTGGAAATGGTCATGGAGATGGAAGCCGACCGCATGACCAACCTGGTGTTCGACGCAAAGAAGGTGGAGCCGGAAAGGCAGGTCATATTCGAAGAACGCCGCAACCGCACCGGCAACAATCCCTCCGCCCTTCTTGCCGAGTACGTCAACGCGACGCTCTTTCTCAACCACCCCTACCGCAGGCCGATCATCGGGTGGGAGCACGAGGTCCGGGGCCTGACGATCGCCGATCTGATGTCCTTTTACCGGCGCTGGTACGTGCCCAACAACGCCATCCTGGTGGTCGCCGGCGATATCACGGCGGAGAAGCTGAGACCCCTGGCGGAGAAGACCTATGGCCGCATCCCGGCGGCCCCGGCGCTGACCCGGGCGCGCCCCGGCGAGCCGCCGCACCGGACCGCCCGCCGGGTGACGTTGAAGGATCCCCGCGTCCGCCAGCCTTCCTGGAGCCGCACGTTCCTGGCCCCCAGCTACACCGAAGGGGCGACGGAAAACGCCTACGCGCTTCAGGTCCTGGCCGAGATCCTCGGCGGCGCCACCGGTCCGCTGTACCGCTCACTGGTCGTGGAGCAGAAACTGGCGGTGTCCGCGGGCGCCTTTTTCGACCCCAACCGGCTGGGTCCGGGCACCTTCGGGTTTTACGCCAGCCCCCGGCCCGGCGTTTCCATGGAGAAGCTGGAGGCGGCCATGGAGGCGGAACTGGCAAGGATCGTCGATAAAGGCGTCACCGAGGAGGAAGCGCGGCGGGCCAAGGGGCGCCTGCAGGCCGAGGCGGTTTACGCCCGCGACTCCCTGGGCACCGGGGCGCGGGTCCTGGGCGGCGCGCTCGCCATCGGCCTCACCGTGGAAGACGTGGAAAGCTGGCCCGAGCGCATCGGCGCGGTCACGGTCCCCGAGATCAACGCAGCGGCTGGGGATGTCCTTGGCCAGGCGGCTTCGGTGACCGCCCTGCTGCTGCCCGCGGACAAAGGTTAGGCATGGGCATGGGTGTCACGGGCGCGGGCGGGCGCCGGCTTCTGGGGGCCGCGGCGTTCCTGCTGGTCGGGGTTTTCGCCCTGGTCCCGGCCCGGGCCATCGAGATCCAAAGGGTCGTCAGCCCGGGCGGGGTGGAAGCCTGGCTGGTGGAAGATCACACCAACCCCATCATCGCGGTGCGCTTCGCCTTCGACGGCGGCGCGGCCCTCGACCCGGAAGGCCGGGAAGGCTTGGCCGAGATGGTGTCTTCGCTGCTGGACGAGGGCGCCGGCGATCTTGACTCCCAGGCGTTCCAGCGGCGCCTGGAGGATCTGGCGGTGCGCCTGAGGTTCGACGCCGGGCGCGACACCTTTGGCGGGCACCTGAGGACGCTGACCCGGAACCGGGACGCCGCCTTCGATCTCCTGCGCCTGGCGTTGACGGCGCCCAGGTTCGACGACGAGCCCGTGGCCCGCATCCGCAATCAGATTCTGGCCGGCCTCAGAAGGGATCTGGAAAACCCCAATACCATCGCCAGCCGGACGTTGTTGCGCGCCCTCTTTCCCGATCACCCCTACGGCCGTCCCGTGGGCGGGACGCCGGAAAGCATATCCGCCATCACCACCGGCGGCCTCAAGCGGTTTGTCGAGCAACGGCTGGCGCGCGCCAACCTGGCGATCGGCGTGGTCGGCGATATCACGCCCGAGGTCCTGGCCCGGCTTCTGGACTCCACCTTCGGCGGGCTGCCGGAACGGGCGGCGCCGGGCCGCGTGGCGGAGACCAAACCGGCGGCGAGCAATGAGACCATCGTCGTCACCAAGCCGGTGCCGCAAAGCGCCATCGTCTTCGGCCAGGAAGGGATCAAGCGCGACGATCCCGATTTCTACGCCGCCTATGTCATGAACTACGTGCTCGGCGGCGGCGGCTTCACGTCAAGGCTTTACGACCAGGTGCGCGAGAAACGGGGCCTGGCGTATTCGGTCTACAGCAGCCTCTATCCCCTCGACCACGCCGCCCTGATCCTGGGCGGCGCCGGCACCGCCAATGCCCGGGTGGCGGAAACCCTCAGCGTGGTGCGCGAGGAGTGGCGGCGCCTGGCCGCCGGCGGATTGACCGCGAATGAACTGGCCGACGCCAAGACCTATCTCACCGGCTCGTTTCCCCTGCGCTTTACCTCCAGCGGGCGCATCGCCTCCATGCTCGTCGGCATGCAGCGCGACAACCTCGGCATCGACTACCTGGAGCGCCGCAATTCCTACATCGAGGCGGTGACCCTCGACGACGTGAACCGGGTCGCCCGGCGCATTCTGGATGCGGACCGGCTGATCGTCGTCGTCGTCGGCGAACCCGACGGGGTGACCAGCGCGCGGTAACGTTTCCCCGGTTGCCCGGGGTGGTTGGGCCGCCCTTTGTCTGCTAGTCTCGACGCCGCTCCCAAACGCCGGGAAAACCGGACGGCACCGATGGCGTCTCTGCACAGCTCGCCCGCCTGGAAGGCGCTCGAGGCCCACCACCGGGCGGTGGCCGGCGTCCACATGCGGGACCTGTTCGCCGGGGACGCGGAGCGCTTTTCCCGCTTCTCGCTCACCGTGGGCGAGGTGTTCCTCGATTACGCCAAGAACCGCATCACCGCCGAGACCATGGCGCTGTTGTTCGACCTCGCCCGCCAGGCCGACGTGGAGGGCTGGCGCGAGCGCATGTTCCGGGGCGACAAGATCAACACCACCGAGGGCCGCGCCGTCCTGCACACGGCCCTGCGCAACCGCTCGGGCCCGCCGGTCTTCGTCGACGGCGGGGACGTGACGGCCAAGGTGGACGCGGTGCTTGCGCACATGGGCGCGTTCGCGGACGCGGTGCGCGACGGCGCGTGGACGGGAGAGACCGGAAAATCCGTCACCGACGTGGTCAACATCGGCATCGGCGGCTCCGACCTGGGCCCGGCGATGGTGGTCGAGGCGCTGACGCCTTATCACCGGCCGGGCCTTGGCGTCCACTTCGTCTCCAACGTGGACGGCAGCCATATGGCCGGGACCCTGAAGGGGCTCGACCCGGAAACCACCCTGTTCCTGGTCGCGTCGAAGACCTTCACCACCACCGAGACCCTGACCAACGCGGCCGCGGCGCGCGCCTGGCTGACCGGCGCCCTGGGGGATGGGGCCGTGGCGCGGCACTTCGCCGCGCTGTCTGCCAACCGGGACGCGGTGGCGGCGTTCGGCATCGATCCGGCCAACATGTTCGAATTCTGGGACTGGGTGGGGGGGCGCTATTCCCTGTGGTCGGCCATCGGCCTCTCCATCGCCATCGCCGCCGGCATGGACCGCTTCGAGGCCCTGCTGGCCGGCGCCCGCGCCATGGACGAACACTTCCTGGGCGCCGCCCTGGAGGCCAACATGCCGGTGATCCTGGCCCTGCTCGGCGTGTGGAACACGGATTTCCTGGGCGCCGCGTGCCATGCCGTGCTGCCCTACGATCAGTACCTGCGCCGCCTGCCCGCCTACCTGCAGCAGGCCGACATGGAAAGCAACGGCAAGGGCGTCACCCGGGACGGGCGCGCCGTGGACTACGCCACCGGCCCGGTGGTCTTCGGCGAACCCGGCACCAACGGCCAGCACGCGTTCTACCAGCTCCTCCACCAGGGGACGGGGCTCGTCGCCGCCGATTTCATCGCCGCCGCCGAAAGTCCCCACGCCGAAGGCGACCATCACGCCATCCTGCTCGCCAACTTCTTCGCCCAGACCGAGGCCCTGATGAAGGGCCGGACCGAAGCCGAGGCCAGGGCCGAGATGGAGGCGGCGGGGATGGGGGCCGGGGACGTCGACCGGCTGCTGCCCCACAAGGTGTTCCCGGGCAACCGGCCGACCAATTCCATCCTGGTGCGCCGGTTCGATCCCCATACCCTGGGCATGGTTCTGGCCCTGTACGAGCACAAGATCTTCGTCCAGGGGGTGATCTGGGAGATCAATTCCTTCGACCAATGGGGCGTGGAGCTGGGCAAGCGGCTGGCCGACACGATCCTCGGGGAATTGAAGGACGCAGGCCCGGCCGCCGGCCACGACTCCTCCACCAACGGCATGATAAACCATTACAAAGGCCTGAAAGCGAGGACGCCATGACCATCCGCCTGCTGCCCGAATCGGTCGTCAACCGCATCGCCGCCGGCGAGGTGGTGGAGCGGCCGGCGTCGGCGGTCAAGGAACTGGTGGAGAACAGCATCGATTCGGGCGCCACGCGCATCGACGTGGTGATCAAGGACGGCGGCCGGGCCCTGATCTCGGTGGCCGACGACGGCGGCGGCATGACGGCGGAAGAGCTGGAACTGGCGGTGCAGCGCCACGCCACCTCCAAGCTGCCCGGGGACGACCTGTCGGCCATCGCCACCCTCGGGTTCCGCGGCGAGGCCCTGCCCTCCATCGGTGCCGTCAGCCGGCTTTCCATCACCAGCCGCCCGCCGGGGGCCGAGTCCGCGTGGACCATGGCCGTCGAGGGCGGGCGCAAGCGGGGGCCCCGGCCGGCGGCCCATCCGCCGGGGACCCGGGTCGAGGTGCGGGACCTCTTTTTCGCCACCCCGGCGAGGCTGAAGTTCCTGAAAAGCGTGCGCACGGAGATGGGCCACGCGGTGGAGACCATCAACCGCCTGGGCATGGCCCATCCGGGGATCGGGTTCTCTTTAAGCGACGGCACCCGCAGCGTGATCAAGCTGGCCCCGGCCGGGGGCGATCTGTTCGCCGCCCGGCTGGATCGGCTGGGCGCCGTCATGGGCCGCGCGTTCGCCGCCAACGCCCTTGCCGTCGACGCCGAGCGCGAAGGGATCCGGCTCACCGGCCACATCGGGCTGCCGACGCTCAACCGGGGCAACGCCGCCATGCAGTTCCTGTTCGTCAACGGCCGGCCGGTGCGCGACAAGCTGCTCTTCGGGGCGGTCCGGGGGGCCTACCGGGATTTTTTGGCGTCCGACCGCTATCCTTTCGTCGCCCTGTTCCTGGAGCTCCCGGCGGCGGCCGTCGACGTCAACGTGCACCCGGCCAAGACGGAGGTGCGGTTTCGCGATTCCGGCCTCGTGCGCGGGTTGATCGTCGGCGCCCTCAAGCACGCCCTGGCCGCGGCCGGCCACCGCGCCTCCACCACGGTTTCCATGGCGGCCCTGGGCGCGGCCCACCCCGGGACCCTGCCGCCCTTAGGGGGACACCGGCGCGGCCTGGCGGAGGAAGCGGCGGCCTTCCATGCGCCTCTGCCCAACCTGGAGACGCCGCCCGCGGCGCCGCCGGGCGCGGCTTCAGGCGGGGCGGAGGATACGGATGCGCCCGGCGCCTACCCCCTCGGCGTGGCGCGGGCCCAGGTGCATGAGACCTATATCGTCGCGCAGACGGCCGACGGCATCGTCATCGTCGACCAGCACGCCGCCCACGAACGGCTGGTGCACGAGCGCATCAAGGCGGCGTTGGCGGCGGACGGGGTGGCCCGCCAGGGGCTGCTCATCCCCGAGGTCGTGGAGCTGGACGAGGCCGCCGCTGGGCGCCTCGCGGCGCGCGCCGGCGAGCTCGAGGAACTGGGCCTGCTCATCGAGCCCTTCGGCCCCGGCGCGGTGGTGGTACGCGAGGTGCCGGCGCTGCTCGGCGAGGCGGACGTCAAGGGGCTGGTCCGCGACCTGGCCCATGACCTGGCCGAAGTCGACGAGGCGCTGACCCTGAAGGACCGCCTCGGCGACGTGTGCGCGACCATGGCCTGCCACGGCAGCGTGCGCGCCGGGCGCCGCCTGAACGCCGCCGAAATGAACGCGCTGCTGCGCGAGATGGAGGCGACGCCCCATTCCGGCCAGTGCAGCCACGGCCGGCCCACCTACGTGGAGCTCAAACTGGCCGACATCGAGAAGCTGTTCGGCCGGCGGTAGGGTGGCTTCACCACCAAGCCGCCAAGGCACGAGCCGTTATGAACTCCGAAACACCCTTATTCGATGATCACGAGCGTGCGCACTTCGATGCTCTCGCGCGGCGGCGCGGTTTCGTCCGTGTCCGGCAGTTTGAACGCGCCGTGCGGGGTGAATTGCGCCCGGCCGTCGTCGAGGCTGTCCCAACCTTTGATCAGCAGAACTTCGTCCGCGGTCATGCGCGGCGCGAAGTACCAGCGCTGGGACGGCGCATGGGCCAGGTTATAGATTTCGCCGACCCGGTCGGGAAACACCTGATCGGTCGCGATTAACTCCTCCGGCCGCGTGCTGGACGCGTCGGCGAGGGCCAGCGGCGCGCGCTGCACGGGGCCGCGGATCGGCCGCCAGACATTGACCTGGATGATCCGTGCGCCGGACTCGGCGAGGCGCTCCGCCTCGGCCTCGCCGAGGATGTCCTTCACGCGTTGCGGGCCGCTCTTGACGGTGTAGTCCACGTGCACGCGCCACGCCGGGCCGCGCAGACCGTCGCGGTTCTGGGCGCCCGCGCCGCCATCGGAGCGCCGCGTGACGTCGAAAATCACGACCCGGTCGGCGTCGAACCGTCGGCGCAGAAGCGCCTCGATTTCCGCGTAATACTGATTGTCCACCGCCTCGTCGTCGTACAGGTCGCCGACGGCGGTCGTATGGCGCAGCAGTTCGAACCCTTCGCGGTCGATGGACAGGGTGTCCGCGATCTCCCGCATATCGCCGATCGGGACCGTGTGCTCCTCGAACTCGAAGAATACTTTCGGGACGCCGCCCGTCAGCGCGGCGCTGTGGAACACCGGTTTCGTGTTCTGCGGGCGAATGAAGGACAACGCCCCGCGTACCTCCGAAATGGATTGCGGCGCGGCGGCCTTCGGCGCCGCGGTGGAAAGAATCTGGTTCATAGCCTTGTTCCTCGAATAGCGTACGAATCTCTGAGACAGGACACTAGGCGTGCAGATGGAAGACCTTGTTCATGATCTTCCACTCGCCATCGACCTTGAGCAGCGTGAACAGGTCGGTGAACCGGTTGCCGGTCCAGTCGTCCAGTTCAAGCCGCACCGTGGCGACCGTGTCGGCAACGTCGATGCGGGCGATCCGTGCCTGGAGCCCGGTGGCTGGACCGCTCTCGTCATTCCAGTCAAAGAGCAGCTGGATGGGGCCGCCGAACAGGTCGGCACCGGCGTAGCCGAAGATCGTCGCGTCCTTGTGGAAGGCGGGCTTCATGTCGTCGCCGCTGCCCGACTTGGCGCCATCGATGTAGTGCTGGACGGCCTTGGCGATCGCGTCATGCTCGCTCACGTTGGTAGGTGCATTACTCATGGGTCTTACTCCTCATTTGCTAGGGATGGGAAAGGCGTCAGCTTGCGGCCTGAAAGCCCAAGCTTTACGGGTTTTGGTCAATGACGACGAACGTCCGCACCTCGATGCTCTCGCGCGCGGGCGCGTCTTCGCGTGTCTCCGGGAAGTTGAAGGCGGAATGCGGCGTAAACCGGGCGCGACCGTCGTCGAGGCTGTCCCAACCCTTGATCAGGAGCACCTCGTCTTCGGTCATCCGCGACGCGTAGTACCAGCGCTGCGAAGGAGCATGCGCCAGGTTGTAGATTTCCCCGACCCGGTCCGGGAAGATCTGGTCGGTCGCGATCAGGTCTTCCGGCGCCACGGTGGACGCATCGGCGAGCGCAAGCGGCGATCGTTCCACGGGCCCGCGGATCGGGCGCCAGACATTGATCTGGATAATCCGGGCGCCAGAAGCGGTGAGACGGGCCGCTTCCTTCTCGCCGAGGATATCCTTCGCGCGCTGCGGTCCGCTCTTGGCGGTATAGTCGACATGGAGCCGGCTCGCCGGACCACGCCGGCCGTCCGGGTTCTGCGCCCCGGTCCCGTCGTCGGAGCGGCGCGTGACGTCGAAGATGACGACCTGGCCAGCGCCGAACCTGCGGCGCAGGAGTGCCTCGATCTCCGGGTAGTAGACCTGCTTGACGGCGTCGTCGTCGTAAAGGTCCTCGACCGCGGTCGTGTGGCGCAGCAGCTCGAACCCTTCGCGATCGACCGACAGCGTTTCAGCGATCTCGCGCATGTCCGAGATGGGCACGGTGTGGGCCTCGGGATCGAAGAAGAATTTCATCTGGCCGCTTGTGAGGGCCGCGCTATGGAACACGGGCTTGGTGTCCTGACGGCGGATGAAGTTCAGGGGCGCCTTGAGGTCCGTGACGGCCAAAGGCGGCTCGGCCTGCGTCGAAACGGTGGAGACGATCTGGTTCATGACATTCTTCCTTGCTTGGCCGTCCTGCGGCCGTGGGCCCGTTGCCCGTAAAGATGCGCAAGGAAGGCGAAGACTTCCAACGAGTTCGACTCAGGTTGACTTGAAGGAAATTCACGTCATCGGGATGCCGCGGCGTTGGCTTATGCGCCGCGCCACTCGGCCGCCTTCTTGGTCAGCCAGCGCT